>DATKDU010000421.1:0-5073 GCA_035512595.1 Pirellulaceae bacterium | reverse complement strand
GCGCGTCGGTCAGGTCGCTGGGATACGTTTCACGTGCTGGCACGTCCATGTGCATGCTCCTTGGTTTGGGGAAGATGGAAGCCAGCACACTACGCAGTTTCGGCAATTTAGAACAAGATCACTTTTCGGATAGCCTCTCAGCCCCGGCTACCTTCACGTCCGCCAGAACTGCGATTCCTTCGCCGGCTGGTACTTCACCGCCAGGTGCGGCGTCTCGATTCGCTTCTGGCCGATGTGCAGCGACTGCATGCCGGCTTGCACCAGCCCGCTGGTCAAGAGCGTCCGCTCGACAGGATACGGCGCCTTGCCGGTGAGGAACATCTCCTCCGCCTTGCTCATCAGGGCCGCCGAGTAGACGACGTTGGGATTCGGCGGCAGATGGAACATCGTTGAAAGCGGCTCCCTTTCACCTTTCAGCCGCGCGGCAATGTTGAAGTCCTGCACCAGCCCGTTCATCAGCAGCATCGTTGCCACCAGCCCGTCGGCATATTCAAAGCGATACGCGATCGGCTCCTTCACAAACGACTCGATCTGCTGCTGGGTCGGATAGCGATGGCTGAACGTCTCCGGCTGGGCGAGGGTGTGGCTTCGCGACAGGCACGACTCGAACAATCGCGGATCCCAGCCGCCCGCCTTGAACGAGCTGCTCTTCATCGCCTCCCAGACGCTTGGGCCGCGCAGGGCGTGCATGGCGACGACGCCCGTTTCGCCCCCCTTGCGCCGCTCGGCCATGCACTGCATCGTCTCCAGCGCGTGGAAGTCGTAGATATCGACGCCGCCGAACGCCACACAGACGATCTCCTCCACCTCCGCTCCCAGCGGCATATCAATCGCCGGCATTCGCCACGTCACGGGCAGCGAAGACCCGGCGAGGAACGGGAATTTTTGATTGCGAGATATCTCGACCATCTCTTTCGCCCACTCAAAATTCCACGACAAGTGCTTGTCATTGAAGACCGGCAGGCTGCGGCCGTCCTTTTCGAAGTCGGCCGCGATCTGCTTGAACAGCTCGTACCGCGGATACAGCTTCTGGCCGATTTCGTTCTTCGCATAATTGCCGTGCTCGCCGATGAGCAGCACCGCATCGACCGCCAGCTTGCCCCCGCCATTGCGGAGCGCCTCGGCGACGGTGGGGTAAATCGGAAAGCCGAACTCCTTGGCCCGCGAGCGGCTCAGGTCCCCTTCGGGGAATTGATCGACGTACGCGGCCACCACGTCGATCGGCGGTTTGTACCATCGCCCCTCGCGCGGATAGCCGTGCAAAAACCGCTCCGCCATGTGCCAGGCGTGCGAGTGGTAGCGCCATTCGGTGGTGACGACGGTCAGCCTCTTGCGTTGCGATGAGGCCGCTTTTTCCTGCGAATTCAAGGTCAGGGGCAAGCTGGCCAGGGCGGCACTCGAAGCGGCGAGAAAATGGCGGCGAGTGAGCATGGGGGTCTCCTTGAATGCGGGCAGGGGTGCGTCGCCTAGTTTAGCGGGTTGCCGGGGAGATGACAGGAAGATGAAGGACAGGAAGATGAAGGACAGGAAAATGAGGACAGTGCAAGTTCGTCCAATAGAACCGCCGGCTTGGCAGCGGTGGGACGTCTCTTTGCCGCTCTCATTTTCCTTTCCGCGATTTTCCTGTCCTTCATCTTCCTGTCCTCTCCGTCTCCGTCACGCGCGACTTGACGCAGCCTACCGCGCCAAGTAGATAAACGGCTGATCGCTCAAGCCTATTGCAAGGAATGGATCATGCACCCGCGAATCTCTCCCACGCTCTTCTGTCTCGTGATCGCCGCCCTGGCCACGCCAATCGCATCGGCCCAAGTTTCTGCCGAGCACGTGAAGGACCTGTCGCTGCTGGTGACGCCGGAGCTGCCGTGCGTCTGGCCGGTGGGGCAAATGCCGCACGCGGTGATTCCGCAGCGGCTGGTGGGTCCGGAGACCTATCGCCGCGATCTGATTCTGATCGACGAGCACACGGGAACGCAGTGGGATGCGCCGGCGCACTTTGTGCCGCCGCCCGATTCGGGATTGCCGGGGGCTGGTCCCACCGGCAAGATCACCGCCGACAAGGTGCCGGCGTGGCAGTTCTGCGGCGAGGCGTGCGTCATCGACATCACGAAACACTGCGACGACGCGCCGGAAGGAGTAAGCTATCTCATTCGGCCCGACGCCGTCATCGCCTGGGAGAAGGCCAACCGGCCGCTGAAGTTCGGCGACGTGGTTTTGTTCAAGAGCGGCTACAGCGACAAATACTACCAGCCGTTCCCAGCGGGCGATCGGTTCGTCGCCGCGCCGCTTCGCAAGGACAGTCCTGGCTGGCCTGCGCCGACGCCGGAGACGATGGGGTACCTCGCCGAACGCGGCGTGATGACCCTCGGCCTCGACAGCCCCAGCATGGGACCGATTCCCGATCTGGCTGCCGCGACCCATCAGGCCGGCGGCAAGCGGGGGATGATCTGGATGGAGTGCGGCGCCAACCTTGGCTCGCTCCCCACGACCGGCGCCTTCTACGCGATCCTGGCCCCGAAGCACGCCGGCGGCTCGGGGGGCGAATGCCGAGCCCTCGGCATTACGGAGCCGAAGCTGGCAGCCCGGCTGATCGCCAGCGCGCGAAAGAAGCAAGTGGTCGATCTGTCCGTAACGCTGAACGAAGAGTATCCCGTGACCTGGCCCGGCTATGGCGCTGGCGACGAAGCCAGCCGCTACGTCGGCAAGGTCCTCAATGCGTTCAGCCAGGCCCGCGGGCCGTACTTCTCGATGACGCACATGATGGACGGGCTGTCCGGGACGCACGTGGTGCCGGCGAGCTTTTCGCTGCCGCCGGGCCCAGTCGATCGGATCGGGCATTCAGAGGACGTACGCAAGTTGCTGGCTGAGTTTGAAAGCCGATTTGGAAAACGCGGCCGGAAGGGAGAGACCCTGGAGCAGGTGCCGCTGGAGGCGCTGATGGGAGAGGCCCACCTGATTGACGTGCGGAAGCTCGTCGGCACCACGAAAGAGAGCCAGTGGCCCGCCTCGCCGGCGATCACGGTGGAAATCATCAAGCAGCACGAAGCGCAGCGGCCGATCCAAGCGGGCGAAGTCGTCATCTTCCACTCGGGCTATTCCGATGCGCATTTCAAGCCGCTGCCGCCGAGCCCGGAAGTGGACCGCTTGTTTGCCGCCCCGCTGCAAGGGAAGGCCGAAGGCTGGCCGGCGCCAACGCCCGAGGTTATCGCTTACCTCGCGGACAAAGGCATCCGCTGCATCGGCACCGACGGCCCGACTATCGGCGGCGTCGATCGGGCCAATGCAGCGCAGGTCTACTGGCTGGCGGCATCGAAAGGCATCTACCCGGTCGAGTATCTGATCAACGTCGCCGCCATCGCGGACAAGAACGCCTTCTTCCTCTTCGCGCCGGTCCGCATCAAAGGGACCGCCGGCGGCTACGGCCGGGCGATCGCGCTATGGTAGGGTTTCCCGCGGCCGATCCGTGGGAGTACATTGCTCGTGCGGCCGCGGAGTCGGCCGACAACGAGATTGCCGTCGATCTGGCCTATTTTCCGGCCCGCTGGGAGATCGCGGCTGGATCACTGTGATGTGGGGGTTCGCGACGAATTTGGCAGGAGGACGGTCATGACGATGTCGCTCTTCAATCTGGCCGGCCGCGTGGCGCTGGTTACCGGCGCCGCCAGCGGCCTGGGGCGTGCGATGGCGACCGCACTGGCCAAATATGGCGCGGATTTGGTGCTGCTCGATCTGAACGAGGACGGTCTGCGGCACACGGCCGAAACGGTCCGCGGCACGGGGCAGCGGGCCGCGCCGATCCGCTGCGACGTTTCCAATCCGGAGGACATCCGCGCGGCCTTTGCGCAGCTCGATCGGTTCTTCGGGCGGATCGATTTTTTGGGCAACGTAGCGGGCGAAGGGGTCTTGTGCGCGCCGGAAGACATTTCGCTGGTCGATGTAGAAAAAACGTGGCGGAACCTGGTCTACGGCCGATTCTGCATGTGCCAGGAAGCGGGCCGGCGGATGCTCAAGGAAGGGCGCGGCAGCATCGTCAACATCGGCTCGCTGGCCAGCCTCACAGCACTCGGCCGCGGGCACATCGCCTACAGCATGGCGATGGGAGCGGTCGCCCAGATGACCCGCGAGCTGAGCACCGAGTGGGCGCCGCGGGGGATTCGCGTAAACGCCATCCTCCCGGCCCAGGTCGTGAACCCTAGCCTGGAAAAGCGGATGAGTGCCGACTCGTCGCTCCAGGGAAAATGGCTCAGCGGGATTCCCGCCGGCCGCCTCGGCCACCCCGACGACATTCAGGGGCTGGCCGTATTCCTCGCCTCCGACGCCTCAAGCTGGATCACCGGCGCGCTGATCCCCATGGACGGCGGCAACCTGGCGATGAATGCGGGGGGAACATTGCGATCGCCGCCGAAATCATAGGACAGGAAAATGGGGGACAGGAAAATGTCGAACCAGTAAATCCGGCCGGTGACGCTTCCTTCGCACAACGACTTCTGCCCCATTTTCCTGTCCTTCATTTTCCTGTCCGTTCCCGTCGCTAGGCACTGAATTATTCATGGACCGCACGATCGCACTCAATCTCTACCGCACGATGCAAATCATCCGCCAGACGGAAGAGGAACTGGCGCGGTGCCATCAACGGGGTTTGGTGCTGGGTGCGTGTCATACCTATGTTGGCGAGGAGGCGATCGCCAGCGCGGTCTGCGCTCATTTGACCAAGGATGACGTTGTCTTCAGCACCCACCGCGGCCACGGCCATGCGCTGGCCAAGGGGGCGCACCCGCGGGAGCTGATGGCCGAGCTGTTCGGCCGAGCTGGCGGGCTGTCGCGCGGCCGCGGCGGCAGCATGCACCTGTTCTCCCCCGAGATCGGCATGATGGGGACCAGCGGCATTGTCGGCCCCTGCATCCTCCAGGCGTGCGGCGGCGGGTACACGTTCAAGCTGCTCAAAACGGGTAACGTCGCGGTCGCTTTCTTTGGCGATGGAGCTGTGAACAACGGCGCGTTCCACGAAGGGCTGAACATGGCCAGCATCTGGAAGCTGCCGGTCCTGTTCGTCTGCGAAAACAACCAGTTCGCCAC
>DATKDU010000420.1:0-13573 GCA_035512595.1 Pirellulaceae bacterium | reverse complement strand
CGGAAACAAGAAATTTCACGGGGTGGTCTACGCTCCCCAGTCCGACGTGGACATCGCCGGCACTGCCGACATCTTCGGCGCGATCGTCGGCCAGAACCTGCGCATCCACGGCGATGCGGCGGCGCACTACGACGAGTCGCTGTCCCTAAAAGAAGTCAAGCTCCCGTCGCGAACGACGCTGGTGGAATGAGCGGACAAGCTGAATCACTTTTGCCGCGGCGCGAGAACTTTCTCTTCGCTCGCAACGAGTACGTTGGGAGTGATCAGATAAAAGCATCGCGTGTCGGGTTTTTTGGCCGAGACACCTTTGAAGAGCCTTGCTTCGCCCGGGGCCTTGTCATCCACGGGGACCCCCTTTTCCCCTTCCTGCCAGGCATACTTGGACTGGTCCACAACCAGCACCTGCCCCAGCACGAGCTCGCGGTGCTCGGTGTGAAGCGCCCGCCTCGGCGAGGCGCTGGTAGCAGTCAGCCAATAGGGCGAAGTTGACTTGTTGTCGGCAACATGCGGGGGGTCCGCCGCCGCGTCGGCGAAGATTTGCAGACGTAGCGAGCGGAAATCGGCCGTCACGAGGGGCTGGACGAGCAGCCCCCGCACGATGTCAGCGATTTGGTCTCCGTTCTCTCGTAGCGGCAGGCCAACGGTTTGACCATTGAATGCCGTGAGTTTCGGTCCAGGTTGGACCCTGGCGGTAGGGAGACGTTTCAGCATGGCGGCGAATTCTGGCTTCAAGCACCAAGCACGCAACTTTAGGTTTTCGGCGACTGTCGTGAGCGGGGAATCGGCCGTTTTGCCGACAGCCGCGGCCAGTTCGGCGGCCGATACTTCCAACCGTTCGAGCGTCAGCACCACCTGGATGTCTTGCAGCCGCCGCAGTTGCCGCAACAAGTCACCGATCATCTTGTGAACTTGCTCGTCCTGTCGGATGACCAGCGAGTAACTGTTGGTCGCCACCGAGATTTCCCCTTTGGCGCCGACTCTGTCCCAGGAATCGGGGCGGATGGTCGTGCTAATCAGATCGATGAGGCTATCGAAGTCGGGTTTGATGACTTCGGGCGATTCGCGTTTCAACTGCGATCCAGTGGGCGAGATTTGGATTGGCCCGCTGGGCAACGGAATGACCAGGTCGGCAACGGGATAGATTTTTTCAATGAATTTAGCGGCGGAATGCTCGGGCCCCGGAGGAAAGTACTGCACCTCGTTGGGATGATAATTCCTGCTCGGCACGTCGATGGCTTTCGCATCGTCAACCTCAATTTGGACGCCTGTTGCCTTGCGGCCTGCGTCCGATTGCGGAACAAATGGCTCGTTGATTCGCAACACGGCTCGCCGCGCTTCGATGCGCGAACCGTCGTGCGATAATTGCACATTGCCATCGAGCGTGAGCCTCATGGGAGATGGCTTGCGCGGCTGCGACGACCGCGGCTGCGATGACCGCGGCCCCGAATCCACATACGGGTCCTCCACCGTCAACTGAAGCCGATCCGCTCGGAACTTTGTTTCACCGCACGCTCCTGAAACTTCGTCACTCAACTCTATTTCAAAAAACAGCTCTTGATCCTCTGCGCTCTCGCGTCCACTGGCCATGCGAACATTGGCTTTCGCGCCTTCGAGCGAAATGCGATTCGTCACTTCGGAACTCGACGTTACGGCTTCAATTCGCAGGCCCGTCGTGAACCCGAAGTCGACTCGATCACTATCTTGCTTTCTGCACGCGATTCGCAGCCGATGTCCCTGCCGCGGCCGCAACTCGAATCTCCAGCCCCCCGGATGAAGGTTCATTGTTCGAGCTCCATCGCCATCATCCAGGTCAACGGCTGCCGGCTCCGGAATTCTCCGCACCGTCACCAGCACGGCCATTGGCGGCTGTACCTTCTTCCCCTTTCCGGTCTTGGGAATGGCCAACAAAAGCGACTGCTCCGCATTCATTTCCACGGTCGTGCTGAGCCGCGTGGAAGCCACTTCGGGCACCTGCACCGTAATCGGCTGCTTGCCTGGCCCGGTCGGGAATTCGGCCGTCTCCACGTCGCGAATCTGGCTCAGCGTGAGACCGAAGTCGAGCTGGATCGAACCGTCTTTCTTGGCGACCGGCCGCAGCCGGATCGATGTTCCTTCGGAAAAGACGCGAATCGTCGGCTTCAAGATCGTCGTTTTGCCATCGGCCGCCGGCGTCACTCCGACGACGAACGGCCGCTGCACCGAGTCTTCCACCCGCGCCGAATGGCCGTTGAACAGCGTGACTTTCGGCGCCTGTATGACGTTGGTTTTGGGATGCTGCTGCGCCTCTGTCAGAAACTTTGTCGCCTCCCGTTGGCTGATCAGCGACAACATGGCGGGCACGTTCTTTTCGACGACCGAAACCGCCTCGCCGGCCGGAGACGGTTGTGCGGCTCGACGGCTGCCAATCATCCGCCAATTGACCCCCTCCGCATTCAGCATCGCCACCATTGGCCCGCTGATGATTCTGACTTCGACTGCGATTTGGGCATGGCCATGTTCGCGTAGCACCGCGAGCTGCTCGGCAATTCGCCGGTGTGCGTCGTCGGTTTGGCGAACAACAAGCTTGTCCGCATCCCAGAGGGCATCCCGGCCTGCTGACTCACTCTCCTTTTCCAATGGCCCCCGGCCTGCCCACTGCACGAGCTGCGCGAGTAAAAGGCGCGCATGATGTTCCGGTTCGTCCATTTGCTGTGCCAGCGGCGCGATCAGATCGGCGACGTCGTAGGTTCGCGTCGTCAGCTCGGCCGCCTTTCCATCTGGCTCCTCGGCAGCCAGCGGGAAATCGGGCCGGACGTATTGCTGGGGATCGCCGGGCCGCGGTTTCGGCTTCTCCTTCGCGCCGACGACCAATGCCGCCCCGGGCAGCACGGCGGCTGCGGCGGCGAGCATGATGAGCCAGCACCACCAGGGGGTCCGCTTGTGACATCCTTGTCCGAGCTGCATGATTCGCTCCAATCGCTGAGAGGTGACATCCACCGGACGCACGCCGGGAAATGCCGGGATGGGGGTAAGCTCTTGTTTGAGGGCCAGCACGTCGAGCAGGCTGCGGGCGTAGGCGGCCGGTTCGCAGCCGAGATGGGCAATCGTCTCTTCGTCGCAGCAGCGCTCCGCCTCGCGGGTGATCAGGCGGCTGGCCAATCGCACCAGCGGATGAAACCACCAAGACGCCACCGCCAGCGTTTGCAACATGCCAATCCACAAATCTCCGCGGCGAATGTGGATCAGCTCGTGGGCTACCAGCGGGGCGAGCTCCTCCGGCGTTTTCACGCGCACGAGGATCGCCGGCAGGATGATCGTCGGCTGCAATAGGCCGACGACTGCCGGGCCGAGCGAGCTTTCAGTCACCAGCAGTTGCACGCTGCGCCGCAGCTTAAGCCGCTGGCGAAGATCGTCCACCAACTTGGCGAGCGGCGCTTCATCGATCCGCCCGGCGCGCGCGAGCTTCCGCCAGCAAGCCAGCCACTGCGCGGTGGCAACGGCGGCAAAAACGAGTACGCCGATCAGCCATGCGAACGCTGCCAAGGACATGACCAAGGACCATGACCCGATTGCCTGTGACGCTGGCTCGGCGGAAACCTCGCCGGCCGCTGGAAGATCGACTGCCGCGGCACGTGCTGCGAGCGGCGCCGCGACGACCGGCGATGCCCGGACGACGATCGCATCGGTTTGCGAAGCAGCAAGGGGCACAAATTCCGCTTCCGTCGCGGCCAGAACGGATTGCACTTTCACGGCCGGCTCCGCACGCTGAAGCCAGCAGAAGATTCCGCTGGGACTGCTCACCAGGGGCGGGGTGATGCACTTGAGCAGCACGACGAGCCACAGAGCACACGCCAGGTGCGGCCGGTTCCTGCCGACGGCCCGCAGCACAAGCCACACGCCCGCAATCAACAGCGTCACCTGCCAGGACTGGGCCCAGGCAATTCGGCTCCAGACTTGCAGCAATTCGTCCATGTTTTGGACCTCCATGTATCGCGCGCCGAACCATCAGGGGGCTTACGCCCCCCGCTCGCCATTACGCCCCCCGCTCGCCATTACGCGCCCCGCTCGCCATTACCCCCCCGCTCGCCATTACGCGCCCCGCTCGCCGCTATCGATTCTTCTCCAGCCGTTCGATCAGCTTCCGCAGCTCGGCCAGGTCTTCCGTGCTGATCCCGCGGTCTTCGATCAGGTGTTTCACCAGCGGCAACGTGTCGCCGCCGAAGAGCCGCTCGACCAGGTCGTCGATCGTCTGGCCGATGACCTTGCGGGGCTGCACTTTCGGCGCGTAGACGCGGGTGCGGCCGTCGAGCTTGCCGACGATGTATCCCTTGGCCTCCAGGCGGCGTAGATAGGTCTGCACCGTGGCAAAGTCGATGCCGCGGGCGGCGGGAAATGCGTCGTGGACCTCGCGAACCGTGGCCTGCTTGAGGTCCCACAGCACGCGAGCGACTTCCATTTCCCCTTTGGAAAGCGGGGGGCGCTCCGTCATGACCAGCTTCCTTTCACGTACAGGTGTACGCGTCGGATTGTACGTACAAGCGTACGTGGGTCAAGACGAGTTGGATAAGCCAATTGCGGATTGCGGACTGCGGATTGCGGATTCGAGGCCAATCGGCAATCGGAAATCTGCAATCCGCAATCGATTTCACCGCAGCCGCTCGAAGCGCATCGCGCCGAGCTCGGCGACTTCGGTCTTCATCGGCAGCAGAAAGACGTCTTCTCCCTCGAAGACGAGCACGATCTCCTTCTCCGCGCCGCTGGGCTCGGTGGAGAGGATAAGGGCTTCTTCCCCTGACACTCGCAGCAGCTTCCACTGGTTGCGGCTGGTGTACGGCTGGCCGTTGTGGACGCCGGTCAGCACCAGCACGCCGTCGTCGCGGAATTCCATTCCCATCTGCATGGCTTCGAGCTGGGCCCGCTGCTGGTCCGAGATTTTCCCTTCGACGGCGTCGTCGTCAACGAGCATCGACCCCTGCCAAGCGCCGGCAATGCGCTCGCCGGGCGAACGAGCCGCCGAAGACGCCGCCAGGCTTGCCGAGCCGTCGGAGTCCGTACTGCAGCCGCACAGCAGCCAGCCCGACAGAAGGGCGCCCGCCAGCCAAAACATCCAGGAAAGTCTCATGATCGTCCTCCTTGACCATGGGCTTCAGCACTGCGGCCTTGGCCGCAGCGTCAGCCCTTTTTGAACTCGACGGCTCCCCCCTTGTTGCGGAACGGATCGAGCGATTCCAACGACATCGCGCGATTCGACCGGGAGATGATCCGCACCTCTAGATCGTCCGCGTCGGGTTGCTGAAGCTCGATGTTCAGCCGCCAACGCAGGCCGTCCCCTTCCACCAGCGTCCAGGTCCCGCTACGGGTCCCCTCCTTCCCGTCTTCGGACCAGGAAGTCACAAAGCTGCCGTCCTGGTCAAATTTTACGGAAAACTTCCAGGCTGGCGACAGGAATCTGCGCACGTCGTTGTCTCCCGACGGCGTGTCTTTGTACGGGGACTGATCGGTGTTCCAGGTCCCGACAAATGCCGGCCCGGAATCACACCCCGCGGCAGTAGCCAAGGCCAGCCCAGCAAAGGTCAGGAATGCCCCGCGAAGGGGGCGAATGTGCAGTAGCACGGTGCAGCTCCCAAAAAGATGGGAACACTGTATCGCGCGCCGCGGCGACAATCAAGAACGAATCGCCGGCATTCCAGGGGACCGGTTTCGGCCGGGGCTTGCCGTTTCCGCGGCCCCCTTGATCCGTTAAGATGGTTCATAGGTCACTTGGACTCGCGGTCACAGGGTGCAAATCACCTCCGGCCTATTTTTGAGGCCACTTGCGCGGAAGGAACAAATCATGCGAACACGTCGTTTTCAGCGTCTGGCGTGGATGGGCGCCGGCGTGAGCTTGGGGCTAGCGATCGGCCTCGCACTGGCGGTTGGAATCTGGCTCGGAATGAGGAACGGCAGCGCAGCGACGGGACTGCCGCTGGCAGACCTCCAGTTGCGGGCCGCTGCCGCTCACGGCAACGAGACCTTTGCGATTGCAACGGGTCCCATGGACAACAACGTGGATGGGATCTTTCTCCTGGACTACTTGACGGGGGATTTGACCTGTTTCGTGCTGCATCCGCGGGTGGGGAAGTTCACGATCGCGTTCAAGACCAACGTGGTCAAGGACCTGCCGCAAGAGCAGGGTAAGAAGCCGGCCTACGCTCTGGCAACCGGGAGGGTCAGCGTGCTGGGAACTTCCTCCAACCTGCGACCGGCAGCCAGCGCGGTCTACGTGGCCGACTGCAACACCGGGCGCTTCGCCGCTTACACGATGCCATGGAACGAAGGCGTCATCAGGAACACGACGAACCTCATTGCAGCACCGATGACTTTGCAGGACGCCGGCAAAGCCCGCGACCTGAAGCTGCGCGATTAGAGGGTTCTTTCCAATCTCCTTCCGCGGGTCGCTGGACATTTCCGGCGGCCCTTGGCGTTCCACCGACGCGGCCCCATGAACCTGCTGGTCAACGGACAACCGCGCCAGGCGGCCGAGCGGACCACCATCCGCCGATTGCTCGAGGAGCTCGAACTCCCCGCTCGCGGAATTGCCGTCGAGGTCAACCAGCAGATCGTTCCGCGGCAGCGGCACGCCGAGCACGAGCTGGCGGAGGGGGACCGGCTGGAGATTGTGTCGCTGGTGGGAGGTGGCTGAATCTATGGCTGCTGACTCCGCTTCGCCCCCGCTCAGCGACCCGCTGCGAGTGGGCAGCCACGTTCTGGCCAGCCGCTTGATCGTTGGCACCGGCAAGTACGACACGTTCGAGACGATGGGGCAGTCGCTGGCCCTGTCGGGAACGAATTGCATCACCGTGGCCGTCCGCCGGGAGCGGCTGTACGACGAGCGGGGAAAGAACGTCCTCGACGCCCTCGATCTGGCACGTTACATCCTGCTCCCCAATACGGCCGGGTGCTATAACGCGGCCGATGCGGTTCGCGTGGCGCGGATGGGACGGGAGATTCTGGCCAGCCTGGAGAATCCGGGCGCCGACTGGGTGAAGCTGGAGGTCCTGGGGGACGCCAAGACGCTGCTCCCCGATCCGATCGAGCTTTTGAAAGCGACGGAGCAACTCGTCGCCGAGGGGTTTTCGGTGCTCTGTTATACGAGCGACGATCCGGTCATTGCCCGGCGGCTGAAGAAGGCCGGCGCGACGGCCGTCATGCCTGCCGGCAGTCCCATCGGCAGCGGCCAGGGAGTGCTCAATCCGAACAACATCAAGATCATTCTGGAGTATCTCAAGGACGGCGATCCCGATTACCCGGTGATCATCGATGCGGGGGTCGGCACGGCCAGCGACGTGACAATCGCCATGGAGCTGGGCGTCGATGGCGTGCTGCTGAACACAGGAATTGCCCACGCCCGCGACCCGCTCGGCATGGCCCGGGCGATGAAGGCCGCCTGCGAGGCGGGCCGGCTGGCGTACCTTGCGGGTCGCATCCCCAAGCGGCTGTACGCGACGGCGAGCAGTCCGGAAGACGGGGTGATCGCCACGCGGCCGTATCCCAAATAAGTAGGTCCGCCTTGCCGAGGCGGACCTGGAACGGCGCGCAATCCTTGCGTCACCAGAGGTCCCGTCCGGCAGACGGGACCTACAACTCGGCCCGCGCTACTCTTCCTTTGCCGGTTCGTCGGCAATTCGCTTGATCGCCACGTCGGCTCCCGCACCTTTCACGGCTTCCACCACGGCGGCAAGCTCAACGTCCTTCTCGGGATCGACGCTGAACCAGAGGGTCTTCTCTTTGGCGTCGTAGGCTGCGCCGGCTGCGGCCCCTTCGACCTCCCTCACGGCGGACAGCGTGCGGCCGACCGCCTTCTTGTCCAGTTCGACCATGATCCCAAATTGCAGCTTGGGAGTGATCTTGTGGTCGTACTCGGCGTCTCGCACAGCCAGGGCGATCTCCGCCAGGTTCTTGTCGAGCGGCACCGAGTAAGGAGGCGTCGCGACGAGTCCGGCCGTCGCAGCCACGCCACTTTGCGACCGCATGTTGTTCTCGCCGATCTCGCGGCCGATCGCGAGCATGGCGAAGAGCACACATTGCTGGCAGGTCACCCGCTGCTTTTTGCCGGCGAACTTCTGCGCATCGCGCATCGCCTTTTCGATCGCCTTCCGCTTCTTGGGATCGAGATCCTTGGGAAGGTCGCGCGGATTGGCGCCTCCCGTGTCGATTCCAGTGACGCGAAAGCGGACCGGGGTCGCGTCGGCAGCAAACGCCGGCATTGCTGCGGTCATGAAAGCCGCCGGCACAAGAGCGCAGACTGAAAATGGAAATGACACGATGGCACTCCTGGCGCCAATGAGTCGCAAAACGACGGCGTGCCTTGCCCGACAGGCCAGAGGTTGATTCTAGCGCCTCCCCAGGCCCGCCGCCAGGACGAGCGGTCTGCCGATGTCCACCTGCCGCGACTATGACTCGTAGTCGTTCCGCTCGTCCGGATTGCTGGAGAAGTATTGTACGAATTCCCAGTCGTTCCCCTCGGGGTCGAAGAAGTAGACGCGCTTGCGATGCCGATGGGAATTGGGAACGGTCGATTCCTCGTAGCCGGCGGCCAGCATGCGCCCCCGGAGCGCCTCCGCATCATCAACCTCAAATCCCAGATGGTTGACCCCGGGCAGCCCGCTGTACGGCTCGAAGGGGGGAGCGCCCGGCTCCCAGGCGCTCGACAGGGCGATGTACGTATCGTCGGTGCCGACGTGAACCCACCGCGAGCCGTCGTCGTCCATGTGATCGGCCCGCACGCGAAACTCAGGGAATGCCGTCGTCAGGAAGCGAAGCATCGCATCGATATCCCGCACGCACAGATTGGCATGTTCCAGCTTGACGCTCATGGTCATCTCCTTGGCACGCGACGATCACAGTTCCCTGGAGATTTTAGAGCCCCTGCGCTGAAAAGCGAAATGAACGACGGCTATGCTTGCCATGATCGATTCGTATGATTGGAGCGGACGATGAAGCTGGCGACAGCAGCGCAGCGGCGACCGTCACGCAGCCGCTCGCGACTCCGCCACCTCACCGCCGGCAACGCGATAAAGCCGCAATACCAGGTCGTCGATTTGCAAATCGAGACTCGCGGCACTCCGGCTTTCTCTCGCTTCTGACTTGAGCCGCCTCCGCACGAGATCGATCAGCCGGTCATGCAGGCGCCGTTCGGATTGCCTGCTCAGATCGAGCAAGCGGATGGGCAATTGACCAAGCTGCTTCTTGCTCAGCGAATAGTAGCCGCCTGCTAGCCGCTTGGCGGCGAAGCGCAGCCGGAACAGGTGGGAGAGCAAACTGGAGTTGAGCAGCCCCAGCAGATAGTGCGGATCGATTTTCCATTCGGCCAGCGCGTACACCTGCACGCCGAGTGCTAAGCCGCGAGTGTCCAGTGCCGCCTCCAGCCGCCGCGACATCCCGGCCAGAACGATCTTCGGGCTGCCGTACAATTGCCGCTTGTTGTCGGTCAGGATCGGATCATCCGCGGCCAGGAGCGGGCGGTGCAGCTTGCTTCCCATGAAGCGGACGTCGCCCAGGCGGATCGAGTAAGGATCGATGTTGCCGCTGGTGATGAAGTCCCATGTAGAGCACTCGCTCCGCGAGTGCTCAAGACCGCTGGCCGCGCGCTCGACCAACCGTGCCGCCAACTCCGCCGCCTGAAAGCCGGTCGCGCCGCTGTGGATCGTGCAGACCTCGCTCAGGGGCGCCGTTGCCACGCGCGACTCCAGGTGCAGATCGCCCGAGAGCGTCAGGCCGCGGGCGGCCTGCTGCTGGGATTGGAGGATGAGCGTCGGCCGTGTTGCGTTGAGTTGGACGGCCCGGAAGGACCGTCCTACCAGCGACGGGCGCACGACACGGATGGCATGATCGGGCCGCGGGGTCTGTTTCGCCCAAACGACGATGTACGGATAGACCTCCGCCTCGCCGAAGAGGCGCAAGTGGGACACATCGGCAATGGCTTCCAACGTTCCTTGTCCCAAGAGCAGCTCGCGGCATTGGCGGGCGTAGTCAAGGGTCGCCAGTTTGTTGGGAACGATGGCCCCGATCCGGCCGCCGGGCCGGAGTGCCGCCACCGAGCGCTCCAAAAACAAGACATACAGGTCGAAGGCTCCGCGCGCACACCGATAGCGGCGGCGATAGGCATCGGCCAGTCCGGCCCCGCGCGACGCAGCGAGCCGGCGGATGTTGACGTATGGCGGATTGGTGACGACCGCCGCGAAGCGTCCGTTTAACCACGCATCGTGCTCGAGCAGCGAATCCCCCTGGCGAATGGCGCCGGCCAGCTTGTGCGGCGCGATCCCGGCCTCATGGCCGAGCGCCTGGCGCGCCAGATCGACGGCCGCCGGGTCGATGTCGATGCCCGCCAGATGGCGTCTGGCGATCGCACGCCGCTCGGCCCGCGTGGGAACGTGATCCGATTGACGCGCATACCAGCGGCAGAGCCAGCGATGTGCGCCGAGCAAGAACGCCCCGCAGCCGCAGGCCGGATCCAGAATCCGCACCGACCGCACATCGCGAGGTGACTTGCCGGCGAACAAGGGCGCCAGCGTCTGCTCGACGATGTAATCGACAACTTCGGGCGGCGTATAGAAGATGCCCTGGGTCCGGCGAGCGGGAGCCTGGGCTAGCAGCCGCTCGTAGTCGGTCCCGATTTGGTCCGGATTTATGGAGCTTCGTGAGGCAAAAAGGGCGCGTGCTAGCCGCATGCTGCGATCCTTCGCGGTTGCGGACGTGTGGACGGCCTGGAGCCGGCGTCCTTCCAGCGGCGGATCATAGCGACCCAATCAACGCCAAGAAAGAGAAAAAGGCGGATAGCGGCATCGTAGGGGCAGGATACGATAGTCCGCTACCCGCCAAAAATGACGGTCACCGGTAAACAGAGGTTACGGAATCACTTCCACGACCACCAGCACACGGGCCGGCCGCGCCGCGTTGGTAGCTGGCCGGGCCGATGGTTGAGCCGTTGTTGCCTTCTCGGCCGGCTTCAGCAGCGGAAATCCGCGCGGCGGCAGATGCTGAGCGTAGTTCTTTCCCTCGACTTTCACGTCCTCGATCACCGTCCCCGATTCCCCTTCCACTTTCGGCAATCGGTCGATCCCCGCAGCCGTCGATGAAACCACGCCACCGGAGGAGATGACGGGAGTGCCCTGGGAGGATAAGGCGACCTCCGCCAGCGCCTTTTGCAGTTTGGCCGAGTCCGCCTCAATGAACAGCACGTCCGCCGCACTTCCCGACTGCTGATCTTTCTGAGCGAGCGACTTGTAGGCTTGGGCCGATTCCTGAGCGGCCGGGTTGATGGCCGTCGCGGGTGCGGCGGCAATGCCGTGGGCGGCCAGAGCCTGATCGAGCGCTTTGCCGCGGATGGCGTCCTTGGTCAGCCGCAGGCGAACAACGACCGCTTGGCCTTCTCGTGCCTGATCAAGCACGGCCGCCACGGCTTGCTCGGCGGGGGAAAGGGCCGGCGGCTGCGCTACGTCGTCCAGGCCGGGGCGTAATGCCAGCATGGCGACGATCGCAGCCGCGATGGCCGCGATGGCCCCTGCGGCAACGACCAGCCAGTGGCGGCGCGAGCGGCGGGGAGTCGAAGGCACAGTCTCGGTCCGTTCGACGGTCGCCAGCACGCGGTCGGCAAATTTTGGTCCCAGGCTCTCGCGCGGCAACTGGCGAATGCCTTCGCCAAGCTGGCGCACCTGAGCGAGCACTTGAGCCAGCTCGGGGCGCTGCTGCAGCAGCGTCTCGACCTCGTCGCGCTCGGCCGGCGGAAGCTGGCCATCGAGGTAGGCGCTGAGTCGTTCGTCAAAGGGATCGTGTGACATGGGTGGCCTTCGCGGTGTTGCGTCAGGCTTCCTCTCGCTCCAAAAACCATTCACCCAGTTCGATCCGCAGGTGGGCCCGCGCCCGGTGCAACCGGCTGCGGACCGTCCCCACGGGGAGTTCCAGGATCTGGGCAATCTGCTCGTAGTCGCATCCTTCCATCTCCCGCAGGATCAGGATGGCGCGATGCTCTTCGGACAATCCCTTGAGCGCCTGTGTCAGCAAGTCGGCTCGCTCCTGCCGGAGCAGTCGCTCTTCCGGCCGCTCGTGGCGATCGGCAGGCTCGTCCCCCACCGCGGCCCGCGTCTGCTCGACCGAACTTTCGGTCCGACGCTTTCGCCGCCGGCTGACCGCCGCGTTGAACGCGATCCGGTACAGCCAGGTGTAAAACTTGCTCTGCCGCTCGAACGTGCGAAGCTTCAGGTAGGCCTGTACGAACGCGTCCTGAACCACGTCCTCCGCCTCGTCCCGCGAGCCGGCGACTTGGATCAATGCCGTGTACAGACGATCCTGATAGCGCCGCACCAGAGAGCCGAACGCCGCGGCATCTCCCCCCAAGGCGAGGTCGATTAGTGTGGCGTCGTCTTGCTCCACGTGCTTTTCGTCTTGGACGCTCCAGGCGGGGAAAAGTTCCTTGACAAGCTGGCTGTTTCCAGGCGGGACGAGACCCCGCCCTCCCAGTGCCCATCGTGAACCGCCCAGCGGGAGGCGTCAAGTCTCGCCGCGGTCGATAGTTACGGCGGGGGCAGGGGAAGGGTTCAGGGTTCAGGGTTCAGCTTCAGTTCAGGTTCAGGAGTCACAGCCGCTTTCGCTAGCATTTGGTACTGTGTACTACCTAGCGCGGCGGGGCCGCAGCGAAGTGGGTGAAAACTGGCGGCGGCGGCATTAGCAGAATAATCGGGGCAGAATAATGGGGAACAGAATAGGAGGATTCGGGGAGCGGCGCAAAAGTTGTCTGCTCCTTGACTCTTTCCTCCCCCCCGGGTCTGCATTATTCTGCCCCCATTGTTCTGCTGTTGCTCCGCGCGCACGGCCTGCTCAAGAAGATCCCCCGCACCCACCGCTACCTGCTGACCGAATCCGGCGCCGCCGCCATCACCGCCCTCCTCGCCGCCCGCAACGCCAAGCTCAGCACCATCGCTGCCGCATAAACTTCCGCGCAAAATAACAGCAAACCGACGGACAACCGTGTACCGGTACACTCATCACCGACCTCGGACTTCCGATCTCCTCGTACAGCGTGCTGCTCATGGGACTGACCGTTTCCTACGACTGGAAGGTGAAAACCGACGCGCGAGCAGCGCGGCGGCTGATCAAGCGGTTCCATTCGCTGGCGCTCAAGCTGCCCGTTGACGACGTATCGGAGATCTGGGAGCAAGATCCGCCGGACGGAGATCCCGCATTCCCACCGTACGAGCATGACTATCGCCACGGCGACCTTTATTTCGCTCGCAAACGCGCCGACGGCAAGGAAGAAACCGTTTGTGTACCGGCGCTGCACGCCATGTTCTTCTATGTGAACGTTCGCGGCGCGGAGACCGCAGCGATCGGCCTGGCGAGCCATCCGCCGGTCGTCGTGCATCGCGAAGACGTTATCGAACGAAACGACGACGGCTTGGAGTGCGGACGGCTCATCGGTCAAGGCGACCCGATCGAGTTTCCCACGCGGCGTCGCGGATATTATTCCTGGCACTCGTTCTGCAAGACGCAGTACGCAGGCAATCCCAAGTACGGCGGCGAGCCGAACTTTCTCAGGGCGCACCTGTCGCTGATCGAG
>DATKDU010000419.1:0-5361 GCA_035512595.1 Pirellulaceae bacterium | reverse complement strand
CGCGTGCTGGTGGTCGGCGAAGGGGCGCTGGCCTTCGCGCGGGCCAATGGCTTTGCCGAGGAGAACCTGCTGACGGAGCACGCGCGGCAAATCTGGCTCCACTGGAAGCGGACGCGGTCGCAGGTCGATGACTGGCGTGCGCCGCCGCCGGAGTCGGTCGATCCGGAGGTGCAGGCGTGGTTCGACAGCCACTTCCGCGGGCCGGCCGGGCATGGCAAAGTCGGCACGGTCCACGTCGCGGCTATGGATACCCGCCGCGATTTCGCCTGCTGCACCAGCACCAGCGGCCACGCCTTCAAGCTCCCCGGGCGCGTCGGCGACTCGCCGATCCTCGGCGCGGGACTGTATGCCGACAACGAGGCCGGCACGTGCGGCAGCATCGGCCACGGCGAGGCGAACCTGGAGAACCTGACGTCGTTTGCCGCGGTGGAGCTGTTGCGCAGCGGCCGCTCGCCGCTGGAAGCGGGGATGGCGATGCTACAGCGGATTGCCGAAAGGACGCGCGCCAAACAGCGCGACGACCAAGGGCGGCCAAAGTTCAACCTGTGGCTCTACCTGCTGGCCAAGGACGGCGCACACGCGGGCGTCACCATGTGGGGGCCGAAGCAGTACGCGAGTGCCGACGAGAAAGGAGCGCGGCTGGAAGACTGTGCAGCACTTTTCGTTCGGTGAGGGAGTGGAATCAGTCGATATGAATTGCCAAAACTTCGACGACCCGATCGGCTTCACGAACGCGGTAGTGCAGCGTTACCGGCGGTGCGATAGCGATGCGAAAGGCCTCAGCGTTCGGTTCCCCAACATGGTTGGGCCTGTGTCGCAAGGCATCTTCCAAGATGGCCAGCGCGGCAGAAATTGCGGCACGGTGCTCCGAGTCGGCTGTAACCCATCGCTCGGCCAGTTCGTAATCGGCCTTCAGTCGCCAGGTCACGGTAAAAGTCATCAGAGGTCAACCTGCCGCCGGGCGCTACTTATCCTCCGGAAGCGGAATCGCCTCCAGTTTGGCCATCAATTCGGCGGTAGTAATGCACGGCCCTGGATCGGCTGCGCGGCGCCGCAACTCTTCGACATCCATGCGGCTGCGCGCCCATTCGTAGTCTTTCGGGTCGCTGGAAATCGCCGGACGAAAAAAACCCAGCGTCGTTCCCTGCTCGTTGCATACGAGCACTTCGTTGCCGACACCGGCAAACGTCTCCGCGAGCTCACCGCCAACTGTGACCTTAACCATAATCGGACCTCCACGAGGAATCCATTTCCAGTATACCCCGTCCGCTGGCCAAGGCCAATCAAGAACGCCCATTCAGACCCCAAACTGCTTCAGCACGATCTGGCAGACGTCCGTATCGGCCACGGAGGTTTTTGCTACCACTCCCTGCTGCGACGACAGCACCACGCCGCGCTGCGCGTCGGTCGATGCCGGCGCACCGTGCGAGCCCTTCACCAGCGTGGCGTCGAGCGGGATGCTCTTGGTGGCGAAATCGAAGAGCAGCTCGACCGGGTCGTAGCCCGGCTTCTGATGGATGTCCACCGTGCGGGCGAACTTTGGCGCCTGGGCGTCGTCGAGCCAGTAGTAATACGCCTGCCAACTGTTCGCGGTCGAAACGAGAATCACCTCGCCGCTCCGCTCGTGATCCATGGAGTACTTTGCCCGCTCGCCGCCGGCGACAACTTCCGCAATTCCTTCCTTCCCGCGGAACAGATCGACGACCTTGCCGATCGTCGCCGCGTCCGCGTCTTGGACGAAGACGTGCGAAAACTGGTGATCGACGAGGGCCCACGCCCGGCTGGCGGCCAGGTCGATCCGCTCGCCATCCCCTTCGTTCTTGACCGCAAGCAGCCCCGCCTGGCGCAGAACGCGGTTGGGATACGTGACGTGGCTCACCGGCGTGATCACGTATTCGCTGGCGACGAGCCACAGCGGCACTTGACCGTAGGCTTTCTCGGCGTCCGTTGCCAGCTTGCCGATCACCTCGTCGAGCTCGGAGAGCGCCTTGAGTGCCGGCGGACTGTCGGGGCCGGTGCGCTGCGCGGCGTAGTCGAGGTGCGGCAGATAGATGTAGAAGAGCCGGGGGCGGAACGACTGCATGGCCAGTGCCGCCGAGTCGGCAATCCAGGCGCTGGACTTGATGTTGGCGATCGGCCCCCAAAAATGCTGCAGGGGAAAGTGCCCCAGTGCGTCGCGCAGCGTGCCGTAGAGATCGACTGGCTTGGTGTAGCACCACAGCGATTCGCTGCCGTCGGGGTTGTGGATCGGCGCGGGCATGCAGATCGCGTCCGCGCCGCACCCTTTGCTGAGCATGGGAAACCAGACGGCGGACGTGAGCTCTTGGTCGCGCTGGTGGAGCAAGTCCCAGATTTGCGGCTGCTGGATCTTGTCGTTCCAGGCTGTCCACATTTCCACCTCCTGCTTGTCGCGCCAGTAAAAGCCGTTGGCGATCACGCCATGCTCCCGCGGCAGCTTGCCGGTGAGCATGTTGGCCTGCACCGGCCAGGTGACGGCGGGAAAGCTGGGTGTCAACGTCGCGCGCTCGCCCCCGGCGACGAGCCGCGCGAGATTCGGCATCGACGCCACGTCCTGGCTGCGAAGGCCGGGGATCGACAGGAAGACAACGACGTCGCTCATGGCAAGACACCCTGCGGGAATGCTGCGGAAAACAGGCCGACGCGACTCACGCTACCCAGACGCACGCGCGTTGACCAGGGGATGGAGGAAGTCGTACGCCTTCTGCACGGCCGTCGGCGCGTCGTGGCTGTGGCGGCTGAGCTCGACGTAGATTCCGCCGCGATAGTCGGCCTTGGCGAGCGCCGCCACGATCGGCGGAAAATCCATCTCTCCCTCGCCGAACATCAGGTGCTCGTGAATGCCGCGGCGCATGTCCTCGATGTGGATGTTGACTAGCAAGTCCTTCCATTTGTTAATCTGCTCGGCAATCGGCACTTCTCCCTGGCAGTGCAGGTGTCCCACATCGAGCGTCAGCTTGATCTGCGGCGACGGGAAGCGGCGGCGAAGCTCCACGAACTTCTCCATCGTGTCGATGAACATCCCCGGCTCGGGCTCAAAGCCGATCGTCACCTGCCGCTGGGCGGCATATTCCAAAACAATGCGCAGCCGATCGGTCAATCGTTCCCAAACCACTTCGCTGCCGGCCCCATCGCGGACGACCCCCGACCAGAGCGAGACGCAGTCGCTCCCCAAAAAGGCCGCCGCATCGATGGCCCGGCACAAAAAATCGATCCGCCGCTGTGCCGCTTGCGGGTCTGCAGTGACCAGCGTCGGCTCGTGCTTGGCCTGCGGATCGAGCAGAAAACGGGCCCCCGTTTCCACAACCGACCGCAGCTCAAGCTGCCGCAGCCGGGTCCGCAGCCGCATCAAGTGCTCCGCCCAATCGCTAGCAAAAGGGTCGAGCGGCCCGCGATCGAGAGTCAGCGCAACGCCCCGATAGCCAGCATTGGCCAGGAGGAAAATGGCCTGAAAGGGGTCGTGATGGGCCAAACCGTTGGTGTTGTAGCCCAGAAACATGGCCGGCTCCGCAAAGGCTGGGCAAAATCCATCACTAGCATAACAGAAAGCGCGATGGTGCCCAGACTTACGTTGCTGTATCGTTTTGCAACATGTGTTTCAAAACGATACAGCAGACGATTGAAGCAGTCCCGAACACTGGCGAGTTCGGCTACGGCGCAAAAAAGAAGGCGAGCTGAGCCCACCTCGAATGTGACTCAACTCGCCTTCGATGAAACAGCGGCCAAGGTTGACCGCTGCGCCTCAAATCATCCGTTTCGCTCGCCTCAACTCCTGTTCCCACGGGCAGTTAAGCACGTAAGACCCAAGAGGTCGCTCGGTGGCCGTGTTGCCTCATTCTCAAAACCGGCCCCGATCAAAGGACCTGCTTCTCTGTTCCGGCCCCGTTGGCTAGTCGAAACGTCCTTGCAAAGGTCTCCCCCCTCCGCAATTGAGAAACCTATAAGGCAACCGGCGCGCCAAACGGTCCTAGAATCCGATGACCCGCGCAAAATGGGACACTCAGGGGGCCGGCGGCAATGGCGACACTTTGGCGGGGACGAGAACCTGGATTTGGTTCCCCTCGACGCGGACCTCAAAGTGATCGACTTTGACCTTCGGGTTGTCGCACCACGTTCCGTCGCGGACGCAAAAGCGCCAGGCATGCCACGGGCAGGTGACGACCCCCGCCTCCAAATAGCCCCCAGCCAGCGACGCCCCCATGTGCGGGCAGAAGTCGTCGATTGCCGAATACTTCCCTTCCCCCTCGTTGAAGACCGCCACCATCCGCCCGTTGACCGCATACGCCATGCCGGTCCCTGCGGGAATGTCTCCTACCTGGGCGACGGTCACAAACTCGGACATGTCCGGTCCCGATGCGATGAAGTAAGATCGACAAAGTTTCCAACCACAAGGAATTGTACCGGTCATCTCTCATGGACCACAGGGCGGACCTAGCGCGGCGGTGCTCGAAGTCGTCGGTCCTTCGCGCGCTCATCACCCTCAGCCTGCTTCTAGGCGCGCTGTCGGCGTCGGCGGCGGAAGGTGATGCCGACGCGGCACAGGCATCGGTTGCCGCGCGCGACCGTTATTTGTCGGGCCGTTATGAAGAGGCGGCCCAAGCCTACGAGCAAATCGCCGATCGCTCGGCTGCGGACACCGTCCATCTGGCCCGCTGCAAGGAAGCCGTGGGGGATCGCGACGGGGCGAAAACCCTCCTGGCCGATGCCACTCGCGCCAATCCGCGCGTGCCGCTCTATCCTGCGGAGTTGGCGCTGCTGGAACTGGACGCTGGGGACTACGAGGCTGCCAAACGCTTCGCCGCTCAAGCGCTGGCCCTGGACGACAAGAGTGTTGCCGCCCGCTGGGTGAATGCCGAGCTCGATCGCCTGCACGGAAGACTGGATGAGGCACTCACGGGGTATGAAGGGCTCGTCAACTACTACAGCAGCGGAGCGGCCATCGCCAGCAGCGACGACCGGCGGCTCATCGGCCTGGCGGCGGCGCAGTACGCCCGCTGGTCGCGCAACCACCAGCAGTTCAAGCAGTTGGTGAGCGACTTTTATCCCGAGATCGTGTCGCGCGAGCCAAAGTACTGGCCGGCTCACCTGGAAATGGCCCGCCTGTTTGCCGAGAAGTACAACGAGGCGGACGCCACCGCCGCGATCCACGCCGGCCTGGCCATCAATCCGCACGCGGCCGATCTGCACGTCCTGCGGGCGCAGCTCGCCCTCGACAAATTCGACCTGGCGACCGCCCGATCTGCGGTCGAGCGGGCGCTGGCCATTCATCCGCGGCATATGCCGGCGATTCGCACCAAGGCCGACATCCTGCTGGCCGACGTGCGTCCGGCCGAAGCGATCCCC
>DATKDU010000418.1:0-10949 GCA_035512595.1 Pirellulaceae bacterium | reverse complement strand
CGGTACCTTTCCGAGAGATACTCGGCCCGAATCGACTCCCGACCCCGTCCAGTAAGCCCGATACGCGTCTGCCAACTGCGGCGACTGGGCCAATACCGTCTCGCACACGAGCGAGCGACTGGCGAGTGCATTGAAGGCCGGCGTATCGAGCCACGTATTTCCATACGGTCCCAGATAAGCGGGCCCCAAACGATCGACGACGATTACCACAGCACTGCGCAGCGACATGAAGTCTGCTATACCTGTTAGCGACCACTTCCCGCAAGCCGCCCTCACTCCCGCCTGCGCCATGCCCACCACCGCCGACCTCGATACTCCCTCGCTATGCATCGACCTCGATGCGTTCGAGGCCAACATCCGCGACATCACCGCCGCCTGTACCAGGCACCGCATTGGCTGGCGGCCGCACGCCAAGTGCCACAAGTCGGTCGATGTGGCCCGCCGGCTCATCGAAGCCGGCGCCATCGGCCTGACCTGCGCCAAGTTGGGCGAAGCGGAGGTCTACGCCGCCGCCGGCATTCGCGATCTGCTGATCGCCAACATGCTGGTTGGTCCGCAGAAGGTGCAGCGGCTGGCGGAGCTGAGAAGAATTGCCGACCCGATCGTTTGCTTCGACGATCTGGCGCAGGCCGAGCCGATCAGCCGGGCGATGGTGGCCGCAGGACTCAAAGTGCGGGCCCTCTTGGAAATCGACATCGGCATGCAGCGCGTCGGCGTGCTGCCCGGCGAGCCGGCGCTGGCTCTGGCACAGCAGGTTTCCAAGCTTCCGGGGATCGAGCTGGCTGGCATCATGGGGTACGAAGGACACCTGCTCCTGATCGACGACCCGGCCGAGAAAGAAGTAAAAATCCGGGCGGCACTCACGCAGCTCACGCAGACCCGTGATCTGCTGGTGAAAAACGGCATCGCCTGCCCGATCGTCTCCTGCGGGGGGACCGGCTCGTTCGAGATTTGCGTCTCGCAACCGGGGATCAGCGAGATCCAGTGCGGCGGGGCGATCCTCATGGACGCGTTCTATCGCACGCGGTGCCACGTCGAGCGGTTCCGCTACGCCCTCAAGGTAATCGCCACGGTCGTCAGCCGCCCCGCGCCCGACCGGGCGATCATCGACGCCGGCCGCAAGACGATGAACATGGAGCTGGCGATGCCCTTCGTACTCGGCCGCAACGACATTCACGTCGAGAGCCTGAGTGCCGAGCACGGCATTTTGCGGCTGGATCCATCGGCCCAGGATTTAAAGATCGGCCAGCGGCTCCTGATCGTGCCGGGATACAGCGACTTCACGTGCGTGCTGCACAATCAGTTCTACGCCCTCCGCGGCGACGAGGTCGAAGGCGTTTGGCCGCTGCAAGCGCGGGGGAAGCTGCAATAGGTAGAACGGAATTCATTCCGTTCAGCACAACCGTATTTCGCAGCAGCGGAACGGAATGAATTCCGTTCTACGAGACTAGTCCCCGAACCGCTTGATCTCCTGCCCGCTGCCGACGTCGCGGAGAATGCCGCCGTAGCAGCCGACAAAGAAGGCGTTGCCGTCGGGCGAGAAGCAGAACCGCGTCGGGTCCTTTTCCGGCCGCACGCGCTCGTCGGCATCGCGCTGGAGGTGCGTGCGGAACGAGCCCTTGTCGAACGTGTAGCGGTGCAGCTCCTGGCTGGTGCGCGGGTCCCAGATAATCACGTCGCCGTTCTCCTGGCAGCCGGCGGCCAGCCGCCCGGCATCCAGCGAATAAAACGGGTGGGCGATGCCTCGCTCGCCGGTCAAGAGCCGCGCCCGCACGTCGAGTTCGGGATAATTCCAGACCACCACGTTGCCGCCGTCGTGACCGGTGGCGATCGTCTGCCCGTCGGAGGCAACGGCGAGTGTATAAAACGGTTCCGGCAGCGGCCGCGACTGGTGTTTCGTTTCGCCGCTGGCCAGATCGCAATTGCGAATAAAAAACTGGTCGTCCACGCCGACAATGCCGCACAGGGCCGAGCTGTCGGCGGCAAAGGCAATCGAAACGGCACTCCCGAGCGGCTTGACCTGCCGCTCCTTGCTGAAGTCGGCCAGCGAGTAAACGACGCACTTGCTGCGGCTGAGGACCGCCAGCCATTGGCCGTCAGGCGAGAAATCAAAGGCGTGGCACCGATCGAGCACCTTGGAGACGCGGCCGGTCGTCATATCCCACAGCCGCACCTCGTGCAGCGTAATGCCGTCGCTTGTTTCAAACAGGCGGCTGGCGGCCAGGAGCGTGCCATCCACGGAAAAGGCGAGCTTGGTGATGTCGCCGTACGTTTCCCAGCGGAAGAGCCGCTTGCCGCTGCTTATGTCCCAGACCGCGACCACGCCGCACTTGCGGACGTTGGGGTGCGGCCGCGGCGGAAAGGTCTCGTCGGAGAGTCCCGAGCAGGCCGTGGCAACCGTCGTGCCGCCGGGAGCGAAGGCGACGCACTGCGGATCGCGGGCGGGGACGAACGGAGCGGCAAATGCCGAACGGATGTGGACCGCGAGGAGCAGGCACAGTGCGACGAGCGCCCACGTGCATGGCCGGAGATTGCAAATTGTCGATTGCAAATTGCTCATGTCCAATTTCCCCGTGTCAATTTGCAATTTGCAATTGCCCCTTATCCCCGCTCCCGCCCCGCTCCCACCGGCCCAGGCTGATTGCTGGCCGATTCGCTGCTCAGGTACCGGCCAAAAATCATCCGCCCGGCACTCGTCTGCAGCACGCTGGTGACCGAGATTCGCACTTCCTTGCCGATGTGCTCGCGCCCCCCTTCGACGACGATCATCGTCCCGTCGTCGAGATAGCCGATCCCCTGGCCGACTTCTTCCCCCGACTTGACCAGCCGCACGGCAAAGCTCTCGCCGGGCAGATAGACCGGCTTGAGCGAGTTGGCGATGTCGTTGAGGTTGATCACCGACACGTTGTGCAGCCGGGCCACCTTGTTGAGGTTGTAGTCCCCGGTGACGACCTTCCCCTCGATGTGCTTGGCCAAGAGCACCAACTTCATATCGACCGGCTGCCCTTCCATCTCGGGCAGCTCGCGGTCGTAGATCTTGAAATCGACGTGTTCGTTGTTCCGCAGCCGGTTGAGGACGTCCAGCCCTCTCCGCCCGCGGGCTCGCCGCATCTTGTCCCCCGAGTCGGCAATGCTTTGCAGCTCCGACAGCACGAACCGCGGCATCACGAGGCGGTTGTCGAGGATGTTCGTCTCCACCAGGTCGGCAATCCGCCCGTCGATGACGACGCTTGTGTCCAGGACGTACGGCTTGAGCCCTTTGACCTCCTTGGAGAACTCGACGTACGGGATGATGAAGCGGAAGTCGTCCTTGGTCTGGAGCAGGAAGCTGATGCACGTGTAGCACAGCACCATCCCCAACAGGAGCTGCGTGGCGTTGCGGGCCTGCATCGTCGCCCCGGCCAGGAGGGGTTCGAGAGCCAGCGTGAAGATGTACGTCAAGAGCACGCCTACCAGCAGGCCGAAATAGACGCCGCTGATGATGTCGATCTGCTTGCGGTGAATGAACGAATCGGCGGCAATCACGCCGGCCGCCAGCGACGTGGTCCCCAGGAAGGCGACCCAGGGGAGCCAGCCGGGACCGTCGGTTTGCATCGACAAGCTGATCAAAATGCTGCCGATGCCGACGGCCACCACCATGAACACACAGCGGAGGATGATGAGAGCCATGACCGTAGGATGAAAAGGGTTTTCCGCAGGGCGGGTGCAGATTTTGCCCGCGGGGGAGACAAAACGTTTAGTATACCCGCCCCAGAGGAGGGGGATAGGGCTTTTTGTCGGATGGGTGGGTACGCGGTGGCGGATTGGCGGTTGCCGACTGAGAGGGAGTAAGAGTAGGAGAAGGATTAAGATTAGGAAGAGGATTAAGATTGGGAGCAGGATTAAGAGAAAGACGATACCCAGCCCATCGAAGTCCTACTTTTGGTCCTTCTCTTGCTCTTAATCCAATTCCTAATCTAAATCGTCATCTCAATCGTAATCCCCGCCGCGGATCGGCTGTCGCCTACGCCCAGCAGGCTCTACTTCGGCTCCACCAGCCGAGAGTACATCTCCGGCCGGCGGTCCTTGATCCGGTCGATCTCGTGCAGCTTGGGGACGCGGACCAGGTGCTTGTTGCGGGCCTTGTCCACATCCACCTGGGCGTACAGGATCGCCTCGTTCTCGTGCAGCGCCTCGGCAATCGTGCTGCCGCCGGGCGCGCTGATCTTGCTCATGCCGATGAAGCGGAAGCCCCGCTCGGTGCCGACGCGATTGCAGGCCAGATAGTAGATCTGGTTCTCCATGGCCCGCGTGTTGACCGCGCAGCTCGCCATGCACTCGCTCCCCGGCGGCCAGTTCGTCGGCAGCACGATCAGGTCGGCACCGTCGAGCGTCATCACGCGGGCTGCTTCGGGAAACGAACCGTCGTAGCAGATATTCATGCCGATCTTCATGCCGCCCGCATTGTGGACGGCAAACGGCCGGTCTCCCGGCGTGGTGAACCGATCGATGCCGAGGAACGGCAGATGGACCTTGCGGTACGAGCCGACGACCCCTTTGGGACCGACCAGGACGGCCGCGTTGAAGACCTTTTTGCCGTCGGCTTCCAGGAGGCCGTAGACGACGTGGCAATTGAGCCGCTTGCAAGCCGCCGCCATCCGCTCGGTGCTGGGGCCGGGAATCGGTTCGGCGTACGGCCGCGCTTCCTCGAGGCTGTCGAAGCAGTAACCGGTCAGGGCACATTCGGGAAACACCGTCAACTTGGCCCCTTCGCCGGCAGTCTGCTCCAGAAAGAACAGCATCCGCCGCAGGTTCGATTCCTTGTCGGCCAAATCGACATTCATCTGAACGGCGGCAATGGTCTGGGGTTCGGCCACGAGGGGGGGCTCCGAGGGCAAAAAGAAACGCGGACGGAGTGCGGATTATCTATCGCCCTTAGCCTGCGTGCAATGAGATTGATGCTCGCCAACTACTGCACCATGGGCACCGCCGCGTACAGCAGAGCGAGAACGATCCCAGTTTCCAGCAGCAAGATGCCGGCGGCCCGAAGTTCATGGATTTCGCATTTCCACGCCGAAGCAATCACGATCCAAGGAGCGACGAAAAACGAAAATAGATACGCGAGCATGATCGGGACAAAGCACGCCATCACCATATCGTTGAAGTCGCCGAGCATGCGGCGGTCCGCTCGCGACAAAGCAGCCATGGCGGCCAGGCTGGCAAGTTGCACGCAGACCACGATCCGCGGCACGATCAGGGGAGAGGGACGGCTGCCGCGCTCTTCGAGGAACTTGGCGCACGAAACGCCGGAACCGTCTGGCGACGCGTTCGCAGACATAGCCCGACCCCCCTACTGCCCGCGCACGACCCGAATCACATTACCGCTTTGGGCGTCCACGTCGACGATCAAGTCTCCGCCGCGGCGCTCCACGTAGTCTTCCGGGACATAGTTGACCCGCCACGTGTCTGCCCCCGGAGCGATCACATGCGTGAGGGTCATCAGCGTGCGCTCCACTTGTACGCCCAGCTCTCGCGCGCGGCGATTGGCGGAGGCCACGATGTTGGCTGTGGTCACGGCGACGGCGTCGTTGAGTGCTTCGTTCGATAGGGTCGCGATCATTGATCCAATTCCCCAAGCAATTCACTAAAGGAACCCAGTTCGTGGACCTCTCCATCCATAGTAATCCAGTATAGCCGGTGAGCCGAGATTACGATCTCGCCCAGGTATGACTCCCCCTTCAATTCGGAATCGTCGCGCACGGCCCTGACGTCACCGGGGCTCGGCTCCTGAAGATAATCCGGCCCCGTATTTGGATGCGTATGAAACGTGGCCATGATGGGGAGGCCAGCGTACTTGCAGCCATCGTGCTTGGGCACTCGAATCGTTGCTTGTTGTCCGCGAGCCCATCGAGAGACCTGGAATGAGTCGCCTTGAACCAGGATGAAACCGCCCTCCTCATGCCCTCCGGATGGCCCTGGTTTTGAGTCGTTCCATGCGAGTTGCAGGCCACTGCGAATGACCGCCGATCGCAAGAGTTGCAGCATCGGCTCGCTCATTCGTCCGGACTCCTTCTCACGCTCAATGACTCGCGTCCGGATTCGTCATCCAAACTTCGGTGCCTGGCGGCGCATCCGAGGACTGTAGCCCCGTCACCACGACACCCCAGCCGTATACTGCTGGCTTCGCGTTAACATGATAAAGTGCCCGCACGGTCGTTAGGCAAGTCGATCCATCCGGCCGCTTGAGCAGGATTGAATCTCCGACGTGGATCGATTTCATTGGTGGATCGTTCGCTGGCACAAGTAGGAGCCGCTGCCGTCTCCGCTCGGCCGCCGATCTGTTTCGTTTGATCGCGAAACTATCGCGAACTACAAAACAAACCTGGCCGCCGACGGACTCAGTGACGGATCGGCAATCCGAGATGGCGAATCGATTTGGCTTCGCCTGTTGATAGTCGAATTCGTATTCCGGCCTCAGATCGTCGTCTGGCGAGTCGGCTGCTTCGCTTGCAGGTCTCATGGGTGGTAGGCGCTCAGGCGAATACAGCGCGTTCTCCAAAGCCTGTTAGGTCCCGGCCAAAAAGCAGCGTTACTTTTTCTTGCAGTACGACAGCGCCAGCAGGCTATACGCCGCACACAGCGCCGCGTCCCCTTCCAGCCAGCGGCTGTTGGCGTTGGACCATGAGCCGTCGTCCTTCTGACGAGCGGCGAGCTCAGCGACCAGTTCCGCCCGCCAGTCGTGCTCGACTCCCTCGTCGTCCACGAACTTATCGTGCCCCAGTGCCGACAGGGCCTTGGCGAACGTGTGGTAGTAGTAGTACAGGCCGGCGTCCCCCATCCCCGGGTTGCTCTTGAGGTCGTAGTTCTTCTTGAGCCACTTCACCGCCGCCTGGACCCGTTGGTCGTCTTCCTTCACGCCGGCATAGATCATGCTCTTGAGCCCGGCGTAGGTCATGCTGGCGTAGCTTCGCAGGCCGCCACTGTCGGTCAGCCCCGCCTGGCTCGAGCCTTCGCCGGCCGGCGAATAGTAAAACCCGCCGTCGTCCACCTTGGCGGCAAACGGCGTCGTGTTGTGCTCGCTCTCCAGGTTCTGGCAGCGGCTGACGAAGATCAGAGCTTTCTGAATCGCCTCGCTGTTCTCGTCATTGCCGGTGGCCTTCAAGGCATCGACCAGGAAGGTCGTGTTGGACAGGTCGGGCCGCTTGTTGCGGCCGTAGCCGGCCCCGCCGTAGAACGTGTCGCTGGGATCCTTGCTTTCCCCCTCGTCCCACTGCGTTCCCTTCACGAACGCATCGGCTTTCTTGAGCAGCGTGTCGTACTTGCCGCTTTTGTTGGCCTCGGTGAAGCAGAGGATCGCCAGGCAGGTCTCGTAGTTCTTGTAGAAGGTGTCCTTGGCGTGAATGCCGCCGTCTTCGCCGACGAAGCCTTCCAGATATTTGAGGCTCTTGGCCACGACGGGGTCGCTGGGCGAGCGGCCGTGGCGAAGGATGGCGGTCGTTACCAGGGCGGTAATACCGGGACCGGCGGCCGCGCTATAGGAGCCGTCATTGGCCTGAGCTTTGGTCGCCAGAAATCCAATCGCCCGGGTCACCATCTGCTCAAACTGCTTGGCGTCAACGTCCGCCCCCCACGCCCAGCGATCGCGGCCGGCAATCGTCCCGGCGGTGAGGAACGCAGAAGCAGCCACAAAGCGACGACGCGAAAGCATGAATCAACTCCTGGAAACCGTAGGGTCAACCGACGCGGCAGCGACGCGCCGACCCACCGATAGTATCTGCGACCTGCTTGGCGGGTCGGCACTCGCCGAGGCGAGCTGGACCCGCCCTACTTCTGGCATTTGGCGCGGGAACCCCGAATTCTCACGAATTCGACTACGGCGCACAAAGCCGCCGACAATGGGTGCCCATCGTCCGCTCATCCGTTCATTATTCCCTGTCGGACGCTGGGGCGAAAGCGCTGCTCGGGCATGTTGCGACATAAACCCCGCCAGCGACGCGACTTGGGAATTGCCGGCCGCTAATCGACCACGGCCAGAATGTCCGCTTCCCGGAGGATGAGCAGCTCGTCCCCATCCACATCGACCTCCGACCCGGCATAGCTCGAAAAGACGATCCGGTCCCCTTCGTTCACCTGGGGGTGAATGCGCGTGCCGTCCGGCAGCAGCCGGCCATCGCCGACCGAGAGCACGCGCCCTTGCTGAGGCCGGTCCTTGGCCGAATCGGGAAGGACGATCCCCCCGGCCGTCTTGTCATCAGCCTGAAGACGCTTGATTACGACTTTGTCGCCCAGCGGTGTCACTTTCATGGTGCCAGCTCTCCGGAGCCGAAGGCCCCGGTCCTTTCACAGATTGCCGAAATGCCGGCCGGGATTGTCGCACCTGGGGGCTGGGAATGCAACCTTTGGGGGGCGAAGCCGCCATACGGTAGCAGTCGCCTGACTTCGTGGCACAGCTCGCCTTCAGCCTGGTTTTCTGAATTCTGGCGAATTCACCCCTTCGACTCGGCTGCGCAAGCCGAAGCCGCGCCGCCCACGCCGATTATCGATTGACATTCGGCCCCCCGTCGCACCAGCGCTTATAATGGCCGAAGGTCATCCCCCCAGGCAGGAGCTTATGATCTCAACTCGCTTGCTCACACTGACAGTCGCCGCGGTCACCCTTCTGGCCGCGACGCAGGCCCTGGCTCTCGACTACATCACCCTGATGGCTGGCGACCAGCGTCGGCAGCTCGACGGCCGGATCGAGGTCGAGGCGGAGGATGGGGGCGTGCTGCTCCTGGCGCGAGACGGCGCCTTGTGGCCGATTCCAAAGGAGGAGATTGCCGACCGCCGCCAGGACGACAAGCCGTTTGTGCCCCTGTCCCGCGACGAGCTGGCCAAGAAAGTTATGGCCGGCCTCCCCGCCGGCTTTCGCGTCCACAGTACGAAGCACTATCTGATTTGCTACAACACGTCCCCGGCCTATGCCGAGTGGGTCGGCGGCCTGTACGAGCGGCTATTCGGGGCGTTTTACAACTACTGGCAGCGGCGGAAGGTGGAGCTCAAGGAGCCCGAGTTCCCGCTGGTGGCGCTCGTGTTTGACAGCCGCTCGTCGTATGCCGCCTATGCCCGCCACGAGCTGGGCGGCGCGACCGGGTCGATCATCGGCTACTACAGCCTCAAGTCGAACCAGGTCAACATGTACGACCTGACCGGCATCGAGGAACTGAAGGTTAGCGGCGACCGCAGCTCGTCGGCCCGGATCAACGCCATCCTGTCGCAGCCGGCGGCCGAGCGGACCGTGGCCACGATCGTCCACGAGGCGACGCACCAGATCGCGTTCAACAGCGGCCTCCAGGCGCGGTTTGCCGACATTCCCTTCTGGGTCAGCGAGGGAATCGCGATTTATTTCGAAACGCCCGACCTGGCCAGCTCTCGCGGCTGGCGCAATATCGGCGGCATTAACCGCGTCAACCTCTTCAACTTCCGCAAGTCGCTCCGCGATCGGCCCGCCGATGCACTTGCGCGGCTAATTTCGGATGACAAGCGATTCCGCGATCCCAAGACGGCGTCCGACGCGTATGCCGAGGCGTGGGCGCTGAACTACTTCTTGCTCCGCAAGTTCGAGAAGGAGTACGTGCAGTACGTCAAGGAGCTGTCGCAGCTTTCGCCGCTGGTGGAAGAAGGGGCGGAGTTCCGGCTGATGCTCTTCAAGAAGCACTTCGGCGAGGATCTGGCGAAGGTGGAGGTGGAGTTTTTGCGGTACATGCGGGGGGTGCAGTAAAGCGGAGGCGGGCGATGCGAAGCGTGATGCTGCTGGCGATCTGCGGCCTGTTGGTTTCAAGTCCTACGGCGGCGGCTGAGGCCGAGCGGCCGCGGCTGGTGGTCCTGACCGATATCGGCGGCGATCCGGACGATCAGCAGTCGCTGATCCGGCTGATGCTGTATGCCAACGAGTTTGAGATCGAAGGGCTGATTGCGACGGCGGCGGGAACGCCGGGCGAGCTGAAGGAAGCGGTCACGCGGCCGGATCTGATCCGGCAGATCGCCCTTGCGTATGGAAAGGTGCAGCCGAACCTCGCGCGGCACGATGAGAGGTATCCGCCGGCAGAGAAGCTGCTGGCGCTCATTAAGACCGGCAACAAGCACCGCGGGCAGGACTTCATCGGCGAGAAGCACGACACGGAAGGGTCGCAGTGGATCATCAGCCGCGCCGATGCGGACGACGAGCGGCCACTGTGCATCACAATCTGGGGCGGGCAGACCGACTTCGCCCAGGCGCTGTGGCGCGTGCGGAACGATCGCGGCGAAGAAGGGCTGAAGAAATTCATGGCCCGCCTGCGGGTCTACGACATCGACGATCAAGACGGCATTCAGAAGTGGATCTTCGCCAACTTTCCCGACCTGTTTTACGTCCTGGCCAAGTCCCAGCCGGGGCGCGACAAACGCGAGGGGGCCTACCGCGGCATGTACCTCGGCGGCGATCAGTCGCTGACGAGCCTGGCGTGGCTGAAAGAGCACGCGCTGGAAAACCACGGCCCGCTGGGGGCGCTCTATCCAACGCAGACATGGACGGCGCCGAATCCACACGGCGCGATGAAGGAAGGGGACACGCCGAGCTGGTTCTACTTCCTGCCGAGTGCGTTGTCCGATCCGGCCCATCCGGAGTGGGGCGGCTGGGGGGGCCGGTTCAAGCACGCCGAGCGCGGCCTGTGGCGCGACGTCCCCGACGTTGTCGATGGCAAGCCCGACACGCGGGGCAGCGTCTGGCGCTGGCGGCCGCAATTCGCCCACGCCTTCCAGGCGCGGCTCGACTGGTGCGTAAAATCCCCCGAGGAAGCGAACCATCCGCCCGTGATTCTCATCGACGGCCAGGAAGTCCGCCGGCCGCTCGTCAAGAAGGTGAAAGCCGGCTCCAGAATCAGCTTCACCGCCAGATCGCGCGACCGGGACGATGACAAGGTGAGCTACCGCTGGTCGCTGTACGCCGACGC
>DATKDU010000417.1:0-4800 GCA_035512595.1 Pirellulaceae bacterium | reverse complement strand
AGCGCCGGTGGGTTTTCCGGCCACCCCCGAAAGCACTTCTCCCTAAGCTGTTTCATCCACTCTTCCCGCATCTGCTCCCATTCCTCCTTGCTCTCCGGCACTTTCGGCGGGGGTGCGGCGGCGACGAACGTCTCGTGAATCTTCGTGTTGATCTCGTCCTCCGGCAGCGAGCCAAAGACTTTCAATTGCTCCGGCTGGAAGAACCGTTCGGCGTGGTTCGTCACCGGACCGTCGTAGCCGCGGAGGTGGTGGTTGAACCACCGCATGGCCGTGACTTGCAGCTCCTGCGTGTCCTTGTGGCCGCCGGAGGTGATGTTGAGGCCGATCTGGTCGCGCTTGCCCAGTAGCGTGTAGATCCGGCGGGCCTTGTCGAAGACGCGGACGACGCCGTCGAGCGGGAAAATGCCGTCGCTGTCGGTGTTGCTGATGAGCAGCGGCCGCGGGGCGACGAGGGCAGCGACTTGCGGATAATCCCAGCGGTAAGTGTTGACCATGTACATGCAGTCGCAGTGCCCCTCGACGCAGCCATCGACCACGTGGTTCTGCAGGTCCGTAATGCCGGCCACCGGCACCGCGCACTTGATCCGCTCGTCGATGGCGGCAATCCACCACGAGTAAGCCCCGCCGCCGCTGCGCCCGGTGACGCCCAGTTTTTCGCCGTCAACCTCGGGGCGCGACTGGAGATAGTCGAGAGCCCGCACGCAGTTCCACGCTTCGACGCCGGCCGGCGTGTAGCCCCGATTGAGCCACCACCACATGCCGTAGCGGTAGGTGCCGTGGTGAATGCCTTCGATCTCGCCGAGCTGGAGCGTGTCGATGACGAGGCAGACGTAGCCGTTGCGAGCGAACCACGCGCCGTGGTGCTGGTAGTGGCTCTTGCTGCCGTAGCTGACGCCGTCTTTTTTAACGTTGCCGTGTCCGCAGACGTAGAGGATGGCAGGGTATCGAGTGTGGTCCACTCGCTCCGCGAGTGCGTCTGTTGGCGAGCGGGGGGCGTCGGAATCAGGCGAGCGGGGGGCGTTAGCCCCCTGATTGGAGTTGGCGGCGGGGCTATCAGGGGGCTGACGCCCCCCGCTCGCCTTGAGTTGCCCCCCGCTCGCCTTTGGTAGATACAAATTCCCCGTCACGTACAGCCCCGGCCGCGACTGGAAATGCAGCTTCTCGACCGTGAACTCCGGGTGATCGAGCTTGCCGGTCACCGTCGCCGCCAGATCGGTCTTCTCCGGCAGCGGATCGAGGCCGAGCATCTCGTGCAGTTGCCGGCGGTACTCGTCCTTCTTGGCATTCCAATCGTCCGCAGTCTGGATGTCCGCCAGGCAGGCATCGGCGATCTTCGCCGTCTCGCGGCGGAAGTACTCCGCAATCATCGCATCGCCGCGGGACGTGTCGAGCTGGGGCTTGTCGGTCTTGGGCGGCTCGGCATTTTGCGCGATGGCGAGCAGCGGCAGCGCGGCCAGCGCGGCAGCGAGCAAGAGTGGCAAGCGGCGGCACAGCATGGGCAGTTGCTCCAGGGGGAGGTAGGGACTGCCGCTATGGTGGGCCAGAGAGGCCTGGAAAGCAAGCGCCGGCATGAACAAGCCCGACGCGCCAGCTTGCGCTTCGGGCTTGTGGCGTGCCGCCGCAATCCTGTCTCGCCAAGCTAGGGCGCGCCAGCGAGGGAAGCTCGTTGCCCTTGGTCGCTGCGCTGCGGCTGGGGTTGGCTCCCTCTTGCTCGCGCGACAGCCGGCCCAGTGCCGGCTGTCGCCAATGCCGCAAAGCATTGGCACGACGACCCTTCCGTATATCACGCCCTGCGGGAACGCTCCAGGCGCGCTAGCGCGAAAAGTAGCCCCCTCGCTCCGCGGGGGATGGCTCCTGGCCCTGTCCTGTCCGCACAATGATAAGCGATTTATGCATTCTAGTTCGCTTAGGCGTCGCCACTAAGTCCTGCCGCTGCAACCGCTTACGATTTCGACCATTTTTTCCTTTAATAAGCGACTTTCCGCCCCGTGCAGGCCGCTTGCTCCGCGAGCTGCTTACACCGTCCGTTGAATGGCCAAAGTCGTGAGACTTCACTCGCCCCTGGCCGGAAATCATCCACACTCTCACGAGTTCGGCTGCCTGGCCGGCTGGATAAGCCTGAATCAATTGTCAATGACCATCGCGGTCGGCACTCGTCCGCCCGGGGGGCAGTTTGCGCCATTCGCCCCGCCCGCCGCAAGTTTCCCCGCGGGGCGACGAGTGCGCACGACTGTCCACTAGGTAAGACGCTCCAGGCGGAACTTTTATTCCCGCAGCGCCGAAAAAAAAGTTTCGCTGTCCCCTGTCGCCCGTCCCTGTCCCTGCGGCAAACCGGCTGCCCTTAGGCTTCCCGGGCCGCCAAGCGCCAGTTCACAACCCATATAGCGCGTTTGCGCCGGCCTGGCGCGCGGCACGTCCGGACGCAACTCTCGTCCCAGTAATATCTTTTTGATCATAAGTGGACAATTTATAATTTCCTTGATATAGCGCCCCCAAAGTGGGGGTTATCGGCCGCTTCCCTGCACTTGGCTAGGGCAAACAGGCTTCCCTTAGCGATTGCCGCCGCCGATGCCGCGTAGCCGAAGTCGTAAGACTTCGGACGCTGTGGGGAACAATCCTGCCTGAACGCTAACGAGTTTGGCCACTTGGCGCTTCTCCAGTAGTTAGACGCACGAGCCGTGACACCTTTGGTCACTGGGACAAGAAAAAAGAAAACTTTTCGTTCCCAGGCTCTGCCTCGCCGGCACTGGCGCGAGGCGGAGGCCACTCAAGCCCCCGACGAGGCGGAGCCTCGTGTTAGCGGGTTCCAGGCAGAGCCTGGGAACCAGCGAAACTCGCCGACTCCTAGGGGGCGGGCGGGCCATCATCAACTCTCAGCCGCACAACACTCGTAACTCGATCCTCAAGATCGAACGAAACACGCACAGCCTTCGAGTGTGAAAGTTCGTCGGCGCTTCCCTCGATGATGTACCAGTGCGTGGTTCCTATTTGCTTGGGATTCTTTATTACCGGCTCGTAAAGAGGCAGCACTTCATCAGGCTTCCCCACTAGTTGCTCAACCTCCATCGGCGTCATTCCAGGCTTTACCTCGCCTGCTGCTTGAAGGATCTCGGCTTTCCGCGCCGGAGTGGTGGTTATCCGCTTAGGGACAGGCGTAGAGGGGCTGTGGGTGCCGGAGCATCCGGCAAAGAGCACCGGGTGCCCAACAGCCACCAGGACTATCAGCGTGCGCAGGCGGTAACGTATGTCTCGGATCGTGAAGCGGAACATGAGCGGGGCTCTCTAATCGGTGGGCACATTCGGGGCTGGTGCTTGATTTTCTAGCACGGAATTGACCTCAACCAACTTTAGGGTGAATTGGTCGCCTTCCTCGACGGCGATATGTGCCCAGTGAACATGCCCACCTGTCGTCGCGTCGCGTCCATCAGCGTCAAACCAAATTGGGTCAACTTGATTTCTGATAATTAGCCGAGCCGTGATAATCCCGTCTTTTAAAGCGGCAGTGCAGAGCCTTTCGCCGTTCCGCCAAATCTCGATTCCGACCATCGCTACCTCCTTAGACCGTGAGCAACAACTACTCGAATTCTCGCGGCGTAGTGGTGAACGGCAAGATTATTCGTCGGCGCGGGACCGGACTCCCGTGTTCATCGAATGGTGTAGTGTCACCTGGGGTTAGCCGGCGGGTAGCACGCGCGACCGAATTGAAAAGCGGTCGAGCCGTCAGCGCTGCCACGAGCCGGCTCGTTGTGCTCCCTAACGCGGTCTGCCCAATCTGCCGGGAACACAAAAATGTCGTCACGCATCCCAATCCAAGGCTCCGGCAAGGTCTGATTGGGGACTGCAAACGAATGCCAGGCTAGCGCGACCAGGGGCGGCCCGAGGGCCACCAGGATCAACAGCGTACGGAGGTGGTAACGCATCTCTGGATTATAACCGGCACGTGCGACCGGATTGAAACGTGTGGCAGGGCCATCTTGGCCGTGCGGAAGCGGGTACCGGGTCACGATCCAGCAGAGGCCGCAGGCGTCATTTTGGCAAGACGTAGCCCCACGAACCAACGGTCCATCCGCCAAAGCGGCCGGGCCACAACTGGCCGCAACTGGGCCCGTGCTAGTTCGGATGCCAGCGGCTGGCGGTGGCATGTTCAACAGTGCTGCCTGCGGTTTCCATTCAATCCGACCCGATCAGCATCGAGGCAACAATGTTGCCCAGCGGCCAGAGAATCGCGATGACACCGAGGATCCAAAGCCAGATGCCGCCGATGAGGTATCCCGCCAGCAAAAGCACCGTCATCGGCAAGACGTAATAGAGCAAAACGACTATTTCGAGAAACTTCCCTCGCCAGTGCGCCTGCATACGGACGACCTCCCAATGACGATGCCTAAAATCCGACAAGTCGCACGGGCGACCGGATTGAAAGTGTGGCCAGGCCATCTTGGCCGTGCGGAAGCGGGTACCGGCTCACCATCCAACAGAGGCCGCAGGCGTCAGTTTGGCAAGACGTAGCCACGTCATTAGCACGAGATCATCCGGAACGCGAAAAGTACATGTATGCCCACCAACTAGCGATGAGCGCTACCGCCTCGGCGGTCATCACTGCGAACAGAAAGCGCATTCCGTACTGTCTGCGACCAATCGCATAGGCGGCAAACGCGATCGGTATCCAGAAGGGGGAAGACATTACAAACGAGCAAACGAGTAGCTCAAACATGACCCAGATTCTACTCACTCGCGGGCGACTGTCACTTGCAACCGGATTGAAACGTGTGCCAGGGCCATCTTGGCCGTGCGAAAGCGGGT
>DATKDU010000416.1:0-4116 GCA_035512595.1 Pirellulaceae bacterium | reverse complement strand
GGTTTACTCTTTGTCCAAGGTGATGAATGCCCAAGAAAGGCAAATCCGATCGCTCCGACCCGCGAAAGAACAGGAGCCTCGCCATTCGCACGATGCTCGCCAAGATGCCGGCCGCCAAGGCGGCGGAGGTCGCAGCAGCCGTGAAGAGAGATTACGGCCACGACGTCCGGAAAAATATGGTCTACATGGTGAAAACGAAGTTGAACATGGCCGCCGACGGCCGGCCGCGAAGACGCAGAGCGAACGGGCAGAAGGAAGCCGGAGTCCCCTCCTCAGCCGCGCAGTGGGTCGAGGCCATCAAGATCGCCCGGCAATTATTGCGGGCCACCGGCAGCGCAGCCAACGCGACGGCACTGCTGAAAGCCGTCGAGGGGTAAGCGATTGCTTCGCCACGGGACGGGCACTGGTCGCGGCTTGATCGAGGCGTTGCGGACGTTACTTGTTGACGTACGTCTCCAGAAACCGCGCCAGCTTGTGAAAGTCACTGCCGTGCTCGATGTAGCGGACGACCGTCACCAGGGTCTCCGGATCGATCAGGCTCTCGAACGGCTCGAAGAGCAGGTTGAGCTGTCCGCTGACCGAGACCATCACGCCGTTGAGGCTCTTTTCCACCAGGGCCCGATACGCTCCGACGCCGAGCTGACTGCCGAGCATCACGTCGAAGGCGTGCGGCTTGGCACAGCGGGATTCGTAGCCAAGCTGCAGACCGGTGACTTTGCGAGATTTGCCGCCGCTCTGTGTCTTGTACGCATCGGCGACCAGGCGGGCGAACATCCGCCCCAGGTTGACGTGCGAAATCGAGATGTGCCCGTGCTCGTCGCGGGGAATTCCTTCGAGGTATTTCATCGGCAGTAGCTCGGCCAGACCCTCGGCCATCACGACCACGCCGAACTCCTTCCCTTCCTCGTCGCGGGCCAGCATCGTCTTCACGATCCGGTTGACGACCCGCTCGACGTCCATCACCTCGCGCGATTCCTGCTGGTTGGTTTGCGGATTGAGAAAGTTCTCCTGGCCGCGGTAACTGCCGATGATGTCCTCGACGCTGATCACCAGGCTCGCCTCGCCCGCGATGGCCGCTCCGTAGGCCAGCCAGCCGGCACTCCGCCCCATCGTCTCGGTGAGAAAGTACGACCGCGACGACTCGGCGTCATACAGCAGGTTGCGGATTTCGCCGGCCAGGGTCTCGACCGCCGTGAAATAGCCGAACGTGAAGTCGATCCCCTTGTAGTCGTTGTCGATCGTCTTGGGCAAATGGATGACCGGGATGCGTTTGGCTTCCGCAGGCAGCCGGTCTTGAAACAGCTTGAACTTGTTGGCCGTCTTGAGCGTGTCGTCGCCGCCGATGGAGATCAGCGCATCGACGCCGATCGAGCAGAGCCCTTCGTAAACCCGCAAGAGCGGAGCGGAAAGCTGCGGATCCTCCAGATGGGCCGGGCTCGACACGTTGGCCCCGGGGTTCGTCCGGGCCGTGCCGATCAGAATCCCTTGCGAGTTGCGGGCCCGCTTCAGCCGCGAGTGCGTAATGCGGATGTAGTGTTTGTCCTCCAGCAGCGGGTTCTCGGGGGAATAAGCGGCCAACCCCGAGTAGCCGTACATCACGCCGATCACCTCGATCCCGTTCCGCAGGAAGGAAACGGCGGCCGTCGAAATGACCGCGTTGGCCGCGGGAGCCGGACCGCCGGCAAACAGGATGGCGACGCGCTTGATGCTCGTCATAGGCCGGGTCGGTGCTTCGAATGTGGTGGACATGCGGCGCTTTCGGGTAAGCGGGGCAGCGCTGCCGCGGCGAGCGACAGTCCTCGGGTTACCCCCGGCGTCGATTCTACGAATTCAGACGCCGACATTCCAAGGTGCCCGACCTGTTTTTCTGCCGGGGCGGGCTTCCAGCGATGGGAATTGCCGCTACTTGCCGGCTGTGGGGACGCTTCTGCCCTTGTCGTCCCGGCATGGGAAGAGGCACAACGTGCGGTAAGATAAGGTTCTTCGCCGTCAACCTTCCCTGAGTGCCGAAAGCTCCCCATGTCGCACAAACGTTCTCACCGCTCCCCCGGCCATAAGAGCCGCCGCGAAGCGGAACCCGAGGAACGCGACGGCGGTTCGGCCGGCCCCCAGCGGCTGCAAAAGGTGCTGGCGGCCGCCGGCGTCGGCAGCCGGCGCGACTGCGAAGAATTGATTCGCGAAGGGCGGGTGGAAGTCGATCGGAAAGTCGTCACCGAGCTTGGCACGCGCGTCGATCCGCTGGCGCACGAAATCCGCGTCGATGGCGAGGCCCTCCGCCGCCCCAAGCGGGTCTATTTTGCCGTCAACAAGCCCGCCGGTGTTGTTACGACGAATTTCGATCCGAGCGGCCGGCCGCGGGTTGTCGATTTGGTGCCCACCGAGGAGCGAGTCTTTGCCGTCGGCCGCCTCGACCGGGCCAGCGAAGGACTGATTCTCGTCACCAACGACGGCGAGTTCGCCAACCGACTCACGCATCCGCGCTACGGCGTCACCAAGACGTATCTGGTCCGCGTTGCCGGCTCCCCGACGCAGGCGGAGCTGGCAAAACTCCGCCGCGGCGTTCATCTGGCGGAAGGTTACTGCAAGGTCGAATCGCTCCAGGTGAAAGGGAAGCACAAGGGGAGCACCGACATGATCATCGTCCTCAGCGAAGGGCGGAACCGCGAGATCCGGCGGATTCTGGCTCGCGTGGGGCACAAGGTTCTACAGCTCCGGCGGCTGGCGGTCGGGCGGCTCAAGCTGTCCGATCTGCCGCTCGGCGCCTGGCGGCGGCTGATGCCGGCGGAGATCAACGGACTGATGGCCGAGGCCAAGGAGCGGAAGCGGGAGCAGCGCGGGCCGAAGCAGCCGCGCGGCCCGGCCAGGCCCGTGCAAGTGGAGCGCGAGGCAGGCCCGCAGCGGCAGCAGCAAGCCGTCCTGGCCGGTCCGCCGCTGGACGAAGAGCTCGACGACGCTTGGGAGGGGAGCGACGATTTTCTGGCGGGGGATGATGAGGCGCTGGTGGAGATTACCGACGACTCATCGCCGCCCGGCGGCCCACTGCCGCTTGGTGATGTGATCGATTACGACGAACCGACTCGCGAGCAGCGGCCGGTTCGTGGACCGCGGCCGGCGCGTGGACCGCGGCCAGCGCGCGGACCGCGGCCAGCGCGCGCCTCCGATGGCCCGCGTGGACCAGCCAAATCAAGAGGTCGCGGACCCGCCTATGGGAAGAAGCGCACCGACTCTCGCCGTGGACCCCAAGGGGAGCGCGGACCGCAGAAGAATCGCCCCCAGAAAGGACGCCCATCCAAAAATCGCCGGAAAGGACGCCGATGAGTAACCCGCTCCATGCGGCCTTTTATGCCGACGGCCTGATCTGCGAAGAGGTCGAGATCGAAGCGAACGAGCAGATTGCACTCGACACGTACCGCCTGCGAGTGATGTCGTCCGACATCGCGCGGCAGATCCTGCCGGGGCAATTTGTGATGCTGCGGATCGCCGGCTGCGACGATCCGCTCATCGGACGGCCGCTGGCGCTCTACGACACGATTCCCGCCGCCGACGGCTCACCCGTCGGCATCGACGTCGTCTACCTGGCGAAAGGGAAGCTCACCAGCCGCCTGATGGACATGACCCGCGGCCAATGGCTGGGGGTCTGGGGCCCGCTTGGCAACGGCTTTCTGCCCCGGCCGACGGAGCACTTGATCATGGTCGCCGGCGGCATTGGACAAACGCCGTTCCTCGCCCTGGCCCAAGAATATCTGGGGAAAAAAGCCTACGGCAATCCGCCGCGGGAAGTGCCGCCGGCCCAATCGGTCACACTGTGTTACGGCGCTCGCACGTACGAGTATCTGGCCGGCGTGGAAGACTTTCAGCAGTTGGGGGTCGATGTCCGCATTTCCACCGACGATGGCAGCCGCGGCAAGAAGGGATTTGTCACCGACGTCCTTAGCGGCGTGTTCGCGGAACCTGGTCCTGCGAAGCGGATCGTCTGCTGCGGCCCCGAGCCGATGATGCAGGCCGTGGCGCACATCGCCCACGAAGCGAAAATTCCCTGCGAGGTCTCGCTGGAAACGCCCATGGCCTGCGGGATTGGCATCTGCTTCACCTGCGTGGCCAAGGTCCGCGGCGGGG
>DATKDU010000415.1:0-7090 GCA_035512595.1 Pirellulaceae bacterium | reverse complement strand
GAATTCCACGTTTGCAGCCCCATCACGCTTTGCACGTGCGATTCGGCCAGCGGGCTGAAGAACCCAAAATTCTCCGGCCCGTTCATCTCCGGCCGCTGCTTGCCGAAGCGATGCACCAGATCGAACGACAGTTGCTGACTGTCGGCATAGCCGATCATGTCGTAGTGAAAGACCGTGCAGCCCATCTTGGCAAGGCCGACGCAGCGGGCTTGGAGTGGACTGCGCCCGCCATTTTCAAACTTCTCCGCGCCCTGGGCGATCTGCTGCTTGACTGCCGCTTCTCCCGCATCGTGGAACCGGCCGTTGGCCCAGTGGCCGTGCGGACAAAGGACCGCCGGAATCTTCTTTCCCGACTCAATCTTGGCCGGCCGGTACAGACTGCCGGTGACGAAGAATCCGGGGAACGACTCGAAGTACACCTTCTCGACCGTGTAATCCCCCTGGTCGATCTTGCCATGCACGACTGCATTCAGGGGCATCTTCGTCGGCATGGGCCACAGCCCCTGCGACACGAGCATCTGCCGCCGCACCCGTTCGGCCCGTTTGGCCCACTGTTGCTGGTTACTGGGAACGGCGAAGGGGAAATAGCCGTCAAGGTCTTTGGGCTTGGCCAGCCGTGCATCGGCGGGCAATTGGCCATCGGGCAAAGCACGGAGGGCATCGGCACCCGTAGTTAGCGTGCTGCTTACGAGAATCGAGGCGATGGCAAGCAGCGGCAGGCGAAGAGTCGTCATGGGAGGCCATCCGGGAAATAGAATGGTGCGGGCGGTTTCTGCGATCGGGCTGGCAACAGTCTAAGCGACGGCGGTTGGTGATTCCAGCGCCACTGACTGTCCAGTGAGTGCAACGGTGTTTTACTTCCCTGGTGTCCGCAACCGCTCCTCGGCACGCGAGTTGAGTTCGCGTCTTATTTCGTCGATTTTCGCCTGAGTCATGGCGGACCCCTTCAAATCGACGGTCTGCAAATCCGGGAACGAAAGGATCATTTCGGCACTGGCGTCGGTCACGAGCGTGTTTTCAAGGTCCAAGTGCTTCAAGGAGCGGCAACCGCGAATCCCCTGTAGTCCCAGGTCAGTAAGCTGCGTCTCGCTCAGCGCTAGATTCTCGATCTGGCTCGGCAAGCCGTCGCGCGCCAGCGCCTCGTTATCGCAAGGACCGTTGCGTAGATAGAGGCGCGTCAGGTTGGGAAGTCCGGCGAAGGTCTTCAGACTGGCAGAGTCGATGGGCATTCCTTCCAGCGACAGCGACTGGAGATTCTCGAGCCGATCCAGCTTCTCACGCATCAGCGACCAATCCAACATGCAGTCGTGAAAATTCAGCAACTCCAAGGTCGTCATCCGCCCGATCTGTTCGATGTCCGCATCATCCAGCGTCAACTTGTCGAGAATAAGCCGCTTGATGGTCGGCAGTTCGGCAATGGTTGTCAGTGGCGTTGTCGGAGTGGGGGCCTCGATGTAGACGCAAGACAGCCCATCGATCGCTTTCAGCTTCGTCCAGTCGAAGTCCGACCAATTTCCGTGTCGATCGAAAGCCACGCCAATGTTCTCCTCCAAGCCGTCGTAATACTCGCGCGACTGCCATAGTCCGCCGCGGCGACCGATCTCGCGGAGTACCCTCAGATGTTCCTCAGTCGGGGCTGGATCGCCGAAGATACGTGCGTCGGGCAATGCGGTTTGTAATCGGGCCACACCAGCATCGGTCACGCGTGCGTGGCGCAAATCGACTCGTTTGAGGGTCTTGATCCTTGCCAGGCTGGCGATTGTTTTGTCCGAGATTTGAGTCAGGCGCAAGTCAACAATTTCGAGCCGGGAACACTTCTCCAGACGCTCTACGCCCCGGTCGGTGATGTCCGTGCCGGGAATCACCAAGTATCGAAGCGTCCTCGGATTCATGAGTGACCTCAGTTGCTCATCGGTCAGCGGAGTTCCCTCCAGGCGAATTCCTTGGAGACCTCGGAAATATGACGCCTCCTTCACCAAGGCTGTAAACTGCGGTCCGGCGGGTTGATTGACAATGAGCAGTGTGGCTGCGGGTGGATCCCAGGCTGGCCCTAAGAGCTTTCCCGGCGTCAACGTGGCTTCGCGCCCCTGATCGAAACCGCCGGCATCAACGATGTGGCCGCCGAGTTGCTCGATGCGGGCGATCCTGGCACGCTGGGCATCAACACCTAGCTTATAAAGGCCAATCGTGACTGGTGCGAGCAAAATCGTCACGACGATCGCGGCGATTACCAGCCAGAAAAGTCGGCGCGGCGTCACCAACCGGCTCAACCTCCCATTGCCCGGCGTTCCGGGGATTTCGGGTACAGGAGACGCCATGGTTTGTCGCGCTAGAGGTTCTCGGGACACTTGCCGTAGTCTAAGCCGCGCTCGTCTCGGTATCCAGCGCCGCCGGAGGTGGTAAAATCGGTCTCATGGCCACTAGCGACGACGAACTCAAGCAGCGGCTGATAGCGCGTGACGCCAGCGCTTTGGGGGAGCTTCTCCAGTCCAAACGGCTGCCGCTGTTGGCGTTCATCGAGCGGCAGCTTGGCTCGGCGCTGCGGCGGAAGGTCGAGCCGGAGGACGTGCTCCAGGAGGCGAGTGCCGAGGCGGTGCGGGCGCTGCCGGGAACCGAGCTGTCCCAGCGAGATCCGTTCGGCTGGCTGTGCCAGATTGCCGAACGGAAGATCATCGATCTGCACCGGCGGCATTTCGGGGCGCAGAAGCGGGACGCCGGCCGCGAAGTGCCGCTGGGGAGCCCGGGGGGCGACACGCACGCGCCGGGGCTCATCAACCTGCTGGTGATGAGCATGACGACCCCGAGCCAGGCATTCTCGCGCGATGCGCGGGAGATGCGGCTGACGGAGGCCCTCGCCAAATTGCCCGAAGATCAGCGGTCGGCACTGCGAATGCGTTATGTCGAGAACCTGCCGTCGAAGGAGATCGCCGAGAAGCTCGGCAAAACCGATGCGGCCGTGCGGGTCATGCTCACCCGGTCGCTGAAGAAGCTGCAGGAGCTGCTGGGAGAAATGTAGGGCGGGTCAAGCTGGCTCTGCCAGCGCCGGCCCACCATAATTCGTGCGGCGCGTCGTCAAACTCCGAGCTGCGCGGATCATGGTGGGCCGGCGAGAATGTTGTCGGCCAGATGGATGCCGGGACCGGCTTGAAAAACAAGCCAGCGGCAAATGGTTGCAGTGCCGCAAACGGGCTCCCTACAATAGACGGCTCCCTCGGATTCGTCTCCTATTCAGCCCTTTCAAGGAGCATTCGCCATGAGCCAGGTGCGCATGATCGTCCGGGATGCAGAGCGGGAAGTTTGCGGCACTCCTCACGGGAGCGATGCCGAGCGGATCGTGGCGGCACTGAGTGCCGAGCCAGAGTCGATTGCCGAGCTCGAGCCGGCTTTGGGGCGGTTCATGGCCGTGTCCGAAGGGGGCTATTTCCGCTTCTTTCGCGATGCGGTGGACGACGAGCCGTACGACGCGGGGATCGTGATCGTCGATCTGGCGGCGCGGATGGTGGTCTACGAATCGACTTACTCGGGATTCAGCCACAGCGGGTACGTCGGCTATCACGACGGCCGCTGCTGCACCGACCAATCGATCCGCTATCACCTTCCGAGCGACTGGAAGTTCGATTCGGATATCAACGGCTGGCGATGGCGGTGCGAGGAGCGCCGCAAGGAGCGGGCCGCCAATCCGCCGCTCGATGCGCGAGCCGTCCTCTACGGCCGGCCGCTGGTCGAGTTCATCGCCCGCCAGTGCCTGGAGCTGTTTCGCGACCGGCCGCTGCCGCCGCCGGAGGACGGAAAGTGGAAGCCGTACGTCGAAATGACGGACGAAGAGAAAGCGGCTTGCGACCAGCGGAATGCGGAACATGACCTGATCAAGGAGAGCCACGTTCGCTGGCTGATGAACGCGCGGGACGACCTGTGCGGCAAGACGCCCCGCGAGGCGATGTTCGAGAAGCATCGCTTCATCCAGTGGGACGAGCAGGACCGCTGCCAGCAGTGGTCGCTCCAGCTTCGGCCCCCGCCTCCCCTGGACGAAAGCTCCCACGCCTACCGCTATGCCGGCTTCGGCACTCATGAAATCGTCAAGTACTACGACCTCGTGCGGCATTTGTACTGGTCGTGCCGCGATCGGGTGGAGGAGCTGCGGAAGCAAGGGAAGCTCGAGCTGATGATGCCCGGCGATTTTCTGGTCGATGAAGTGCCGCGGCTTGCGCAAGAGCGAGAGACGTGGCTGGACTCTTCCGACGAGGATTTCCACGGCCGCACGCCGCGGACGATCATCGCTAGCGAGCGGCGGCGAATGCCGACGGCCGTCTCGGGGCATGAGGCGATGGCCGATCCCGACTGTCCGTGTTGCCAGATGCTGGCCGATCTGCCGGGACCAACGTTCTGGCACCTGGACGGGTGCAACATGGACGACGACTTTGCGTTCTCGTTCGACAAAACGCGAGAGGAGTGGGAGCAGGATCGCCGCAGGTGGGAAGAGTTCAACCGCAAGTTCGACGCGAAGCGGGAGGAGGAGAAGCGGCTGGGGGTCGAAGCCCCCGGCGGCGGCTACTCCGATCCCGACTATGCCTGGCAGCGGAGCTTCGTCGCCGGTGAAGAAGACGAGGGGAAGCTGCCGCTGGAAGTGCGGCTGTTTTCGATTGGGGCGGCACTGTGCGGCGTGACGGTAGCGCTCCAGGATCCGCCCGAAGAGCGGGGGTTGATCGACGCCCTGTCGCGCGACTTTGGCAACTTGCGGGAGATCGCCAGGTCAGGCGATGCCGCGCACATCGAAGCCTTGCTCGAGCCGGTGATCGACCGCTTTTGCCAGACGCTCGATGAAGCCGCCGGTATTCGCGAAAGTGCCAGTGAAGACTGCGACACGGTCAAACAGCGGCTGCGGCGGTTCCTCGAGCCGCCGAGTCTTAAAGATCCAGCGGTTGGTCCGTTCGACGACACCGATCCGTTTGGTGACGGCAAACCGTTTGACCCGAATGACATTCCGTTCTAGCGCGGCGAAAAGATTGCAAGCTACGCCTTCTGCACCCCCGGCTTCTGATCCTCCACCACGAACGACGCCCGCGTGACTAGCGGTGCGCCAGGCCGCGTCACGTACTCAACCACCTGGAAGTCGCTACGCCACTCGCTGGGCGTCACCGTGCAGCGGACGTACCCCCGCTCCGCATTGTGGAACTGGACGAACGGGTTCTCAGCATACAACTCCTTGAGGCTCTTGGGTTCCTTGACGCCGTTGCCGCCGGAGCTGATCGAAGTGCCGACGAACTCGCTGGCCACGGTCTTCGACCCCAGGTCGTCGAAGTCCACGATCAAGTTGTTGGCCCAGTTGCTGTGGATGTCGCCGCCGAGGACGACCGAATTGAGCTGCGGGTGATCGTGGAAGAACTTCAGCACCCGCCGACGGTTCAATTCGTAGCCCGGCCATTGATCCATGCTGTAGGCGACGACTTCTCCCGGCGTGCGATCGACGCGAGCCATCATGATCTGCTGCGCCAGAACGTTCCACCGCTTCTGCGAGCCGCCCAGGCCTGACAGCAGCCACTTCTCCTGCGCCTCGCCGAGCACGGTCGCCTGCGGATCGTACACTTCGGGGCACGGCGGTTTGTTGCCGTCGCCGCACGGCTGGTCGGTGCGGTACTGACGCGTGTCGAGGACGAAGAACTCCGCCAGGTTGCCGAACGAAATGCGGCGATAAAGCTGCATGTCCGGACCCTTAGGGAGCGACGTGCGCCGCAGCGGCATATGCTCGTAATACGCTTGGTAGGCATGCGCCCGCCGCTGGCGATACTCGGCCGGGTCGTCGGTCGGCTTCTCGGAAATGAACCCGGCACAGTTGTTGGCAAACTCATGGTCGTCCCAGGTGACGAGCCACGGCGCGGCCGCATGGGCCGCCTGGAGGAGCGGGTCGGTCTTGTACTGGGCGTGGCGATTGCGATAATCGCCGAGCAGTGTTAGCAGCGGCCCGACGTGCTTGCGAAGCTGGTTGTCGCGCCCCGCCCCTTCATAGATGTAATCCCCCAGGTGCAGGATCAGGTCGTGCCCCTCCTTGGCCATGTGGTCGTAGGCCGTGTAGTACCCGTTCTCGTAGTGCTGGCACGACGCGAACGCGAAGCTGAGCCTGGTCGGCGATGCGTCCGCCGCCGGCATCGTCCGCGCACGCCCCTTCACGCTGTCCTCGCCATTGGCATGGAAGCGGTAGAAGTACCACCGGTCGGGCGCGAGCCCCTCGACCTCGACGTGAACGCTGTGCGCCCAGTCGGGCGTGGCCACCGTCTTCCCCGAGCGGACGACCTTCGTCATCGGCTCGTCTTCGGCGACCTCCCACGCCACCTCGACGTTCTCCGCCGGCATTCCGCCCCCTGCGAGGGGCTGGGGGGCCAGCCGCGTCCAAATCACGAAGCCGTCGGGGCTCGGATCGCCCGAAGCGACCCCCAGCGTGAACTGCTGGTCGGGAACTTTGACGTTCTTCTTGGTGACGCCGATCGCCCGCGACGACCAGACGGCAGCGGCCGCCAGCGACGTTGTCGCCACCAGAAAGGTGCGGCGGCTGAAATGCCGCGGGGCGAGGACTGGATACAAAGAGTCACTCATGGTTGCACGAAGTTTCATGAAGTAATGCTGGGAGTCTCCTTCGTGACCCCTGGGTGCCTTCGCGGTTTTCCTCGCCAGCCGCGGCGCGTCGGTTACTATACGGGACATGGACAACGCCCTTCCACCCCGCCGCTCCTTCTGGCGGTTCTCCTTGCGGGAATTGCTGCTGGTGATCGGCGCGTTTTTGGGATGGGGACAATCCCTGGTTCGCCGCTACCAGGACCTCACTCCGACGCCGATGGCGAGTTACTTCGTGGAAGGAAGATTCGGAAAAGACGTCGTCGCAGCCCTCCAGAAGGTAAATAGACTTGCGCGATTCTGGGACAGATAGGTAAAACAGGAACTCGCAATCACTTGCGTTGATTTGGTAACTCAACAAGTGAAAGGAGTTCCTATGAGTATCGTGGAGCAAGTTCAGCGCGTTTGGAAGGGTGCGGGCAAAGAATTGCGTCGGTGGTTGGTTTCGGAAGCGATGCGCTCGTCGGACGCGGAGTTCGGGATG
>DATKDU010000414.1:0-2756 GCA_035512595.1 Pirellulaceae bacterium | reverse complement strand
AACAGTCAAAACCCGGCCCATCCTCCCACCGGCCCCCGACCGACAGCCCTCGCTGCGCTCCCGATGAAACGCCGCCAACACCCTCAGCGGTCGCTTGTTTGAGGGTTAACCTGAGTTCGCTTGATCGTGATTCCGAATTGTTCTGTCAGTTGACGTAGCGGTTTTCATCAAAACCACAATCGCACCCCCGCCACCATGCCGCCCACTTGGGCCCGGCCGATGTCGTAGTAGTCGTAACCGATGTACGCCTCGGCAAATCGCCAGTTCGCGCCGACCGTGCCGCGGAGGTGGATGACCGTCGCCTCGCCGAGCCAGCCGAGGTCCATCTCCGCCGACACAACCCACGGCCTGGCGAAGTACCAGTCGCCGCCGTACGTGAAGTTGAAGCCGAAGTTCGTGTCGTAATCGTCGGACAGGTAGTTGAATCCGACGCCGGTCCGCATCTGCACGAACTCGTCCTGGGCGAAGCGAAACAGGAGGTTGGCGTCCCCCAGCCACAAGTGATCGTTGGCTCGCGGAAATCGCTCCTCCGACAGCAGACGGAAGTCAGCGTCGAGCCCCAGCCGGGGCGTCGTTTCCACCAGCACGCGCGTTCCCAGCCAGTCGATGCCGCTGAGGTTGGTGCCGAACTCGCTGCCAAAGCGGGCGGCGCAGCGGCCGGTGCAATCGGGGGCGTGCGCGTAGCGCGCCTCATTGCCGATGACCATGTAGCCGCAGTCGAATTGGTGGGGATGCGTGGGGAAGAAGCCTGAGTTGCCGTAGTTGTCGCCGATAATCGCCGGCGGCGCCCAGAAGGGGGACGTAACCGCCACCACCAGGCCGCCCCACAGCGCGCCGTCGGCCGAGTCATCATCGTCCCACCAGTCGTCGCAGTCGCAATCATCCTCGCGGCGCGGCGGCGAGTCATCGGGCGGATCGGGCCGCTCGACGCGGACGTCGCTGCGCAACGTGTCAAACTGATAGTCAGCCCGCGCTGGGCTCGTCAGCAACGCCAGGACGAGAGTGATCGCCGTCGCATACCATTTGCCGGTCATGCCGGTTCGCATACCCGCCTCGCGAGTGAACACGCCCCCCGACAATGGCGCGAAGCGTACCGGCGGAGTCCATCCTCGGTCAACGGCAACCGGCGTGCTAGCGACGCGTCCCCTTCCGACTAAAATGCGTCCACCCGCCAACGCTCACCACTCACCACTCACCTCCTGATGTTCGATCTTCTCATCCAGCACGGCACCATCATCGACGGCACCAAACAGCCCCGCTTCGCCGGCGACCTTGGCATTCGCGGCGATCGGATCGAAGCGGTCGGCAACCTGGCCGGCCAGCCCGCCAGGCAGACGATCGACGCCCGCGGCCGCATCGTCGCCCCCGGCTTTATCGACGTCCACAACCACAGCGACGGCTGGCTGCTCAAGGAGAAAAACTTCTGGCCCAAGACCAGCCAGGGCTTCACCACCGAGGTCCTCATGTCCGACGGCATTTCCTATGCCCCGGTCGATGACTTGACCTGGAAGCATTGGCACTACTACTTGCGGGCGCTCAACGGCTTGCTGCTCAGTGACTACGGCAACTGGCAGTCGCTCGACGATTACCTCCAGCGGCTGGACGGCGCGACGGCGCAGAACGTCGCTTTGGAAGTGCCGTATGCCAACGTCCGCTCGCTGTATGCCGGCTGGGGACGGCACGCGCCGGACGATTACCAGCGGCGGAGCATCCTGGCGGAGATTCGCCGCGGCATGGATGCGGGCGCGGTCGGCCTTTCGACGGGACTCGATTACGTGTCGCAAATTTTTTCGACCACGGACGAGCTGGTCGATGCGTGTACGGCCATCGCCCCCTACGGCGGACTGTACATCACCCACATCCGCTACAAGCTGGGGCTGATGGCGGCCCTCAACGAGGCGGTCGAGATCGGCCGCCGCTCGGGGGCCAAGGTTCATATCTCCCACCTCAAGGGCTTCACTGAAGAGCTCGTCCAGCAGGTGCTCGACTGGATCGACCACTACGCCCGCAATGAGGTCGATTTCTCGTTTGAGGTCTATCCGTATCAGCGGGGCTCGACGATGCTCAACTTCCTCCTGCCCTATGAAGTGTGGGAAGAAGGGCCGCTCCATGCCCTCGCGCGGCTCCATTTGCCGGAAGTGAAGGCCCGCTTCCGCGAAGGGCTCCGCTGCCTCGGCGACGATTTGGGGCGGATCTACATCGCCTGGCTCGGCTCGCGGGACAACCAGCGGCATATCGGACAGCTCGTCGTCGATTACGCCCGCGAAGTGCAGCGGCCGATCGAGGAGGCGCTGATCAACCTGCTGACGGAAGAGAATCTCGCCGTGCTGCTCGTGATCCACGGCCAGGACGACGACCTGATGCGGCCGATGCTCCAGCACGACCTGATGATGCTGGGCAGCGACGGCATTTACTTCCCGCCTCCCAGCCGCGTCCATCCGCGCGTCTACGGCTCGACCGGCCGCATGCTCGGCCCGGCGGTCCGCGACTGGAAGCTCTTTTCGCTGGAGGATGCAATCTACAAGCTGGCCTACTGGCCGGCCAAGCGTTTTGGCCTGGCTGGCCGCGGCGAGATCAAAGAAGGCGTGTTTGCCGACCTGGTTGTCTTCGACGCAGCGACCGTCAGCGACCGGGCCACCTATGAAGAACCGCACCAGACGTGCAGCGGGATCGACCACGTGCTGGTCAACGGTCGGCTCGTCGTTGAGGGTGCTAAGCCAGTGACCGATTTCGGCCCGCATGCGCCGGGAAAGGCC
>DATKDU010000413.1:0-7282 GCA_035512595.1 Pirellulaceae bacterium | reverse complement strand
GGATAGCCGAGCCGAATGCCGCTGCCGACCACGACGTTGTCTTTGATCGCGATGCGCTCCGCCGGCGTCCCGCCGCCAACCATGATCCCAGAGGCTCGATCGTTCGGGTCCGCCAGGCAGCCATTGTCGAAGGCGATGTTCCCCTCGATGTCAAAGCCTTTGAGCGACGCCTTGTCGGAACCGTAGCCATGAATGCCGTAGCCGAACTGATGGAACAGGATGTTGTCGGCAATCCGCTTGGTGCCACGGGCGTTCTGGGTATAGATGCCGTGGCCGTGCCCCCGATCGGGCCCTTTCCAGCCGCAGTAGTAGATCAGGCAGCCGGAGATTTCGCCCCCTTCCCCTTCGGACCAGAAGCTGAAACCCTGGGCCAGGTCGTGGACGATGAGGTTGAGGAGGGAGATGCGATCGCCGCGGACATCGACGCTTCCGCGGCGGATGTCGGCGGGCCACGACTGGGGGATTTCGGTGCGGCGCTTTTCGTGGCTGCAGGTCAGCTCGAAATCGCGATAGACGGTGTCCGCGCCGCGGATGGCGAACATGCCATTGTCCCGCTCGTCGCGGGGATGGGTGTCGATGGTTACGCGCTGGCCGGGAGCGCCCCGCACGACGATCGGCATTCCCGGCCTGCCGGCAAGCTGCGACACGAAGCCGCCGCGATAGGTCCCCTCGCGCAGCCAAATGGTATCGCCAGCGCGCACGCTCTCCGGCCCGGCCAGTGCCGTGGCCAGATTCCAGGGATGCTCGGGCGAGCCGTTGCCTTGCGACGTGCCGTCCGCCGCGACGTGAAACTCGCCGGCAATCGCGGTTGCGGCAATCGCCCAGAGGATCGCCGGCGTGCAGAGAATAAGAAGTAGTAGATTCATGGGTACTCGATGTGACAGGGAGCAGCATTCGTCAAGGCCGGTTTTCATTCGACTTTCCGCCGAATAGTGTGTCAACAACGACGAATACCCTGTCGCGGCGGGGTTCGGGCGTCCACTGGCATTAAGGAGCGTTTCATGAGTTATCGCGCGGGCCGCATGGGCGGCTTGTCTGGGGTCATCATCGCCTCGGCGATGACGCTCCTTTTGCCAACCGGCTGCAAGCCGCCCGCCGCAACCCCGCCGCCAGCCACTGGCGGGCTTGAGCAAGCAGCCTCGATGCAACCTGCGGCGAGTTCGACTGCGACTAGTGTTTCTAGGCCGATCTCCACCGCACCGCAGGTAGACGACCTCCCCGACGATCCGGTCGAGCTGTCGCGACTGGCGAATGAAGTCCACCGCGAAATGGTCCGCCTGATTGCGTCGGTCCAAGATCTGGCATCGGCCAAAGCCGTCGCCGGCACGTTTCCCGCCGTTGACGCCCGCCATCGGCGAATCGAAAAGAAGCTCGGCAGCCGGCTGCTGTCCGCGGAAATGAAGCAGCAGCTCGAGCGAGACTTCAAGGCCGAGCGCGATCGACTGCTCGGCGAATACTCGAAGGAGTACGTCCGCGTGGCATTCATCCCCGGTGCGTGGGAGCACATGCACCCTGAGCTGACGCCGCTGGCGGATATGACCGTCATTGAGCAGGATGCCGCGGGCCTCGAGCGTGAAGCAACGCGGCTCTTAAGCGAATCGCTGGCGATCCTGCGGCAAGTGACGGACGTCAACAAGGCGCTCGCGCTGTCGCCCAAATACCGCGTCGCCACGTGTCGGTTAGGCCCGATCCTCAGCCGGCTGCACGTTGCCCTGGGGGGCGGCGTGAACGAGAGGCAGCCGCCGCAAGTCCGCGAGCTGCGCCGCCAGCGCGACGAGGAACTGCGCCGGCTGATGTCGATCCACGGTGCGGGCGACGCGCTGGCTCATGGCGAGCGTCCGGCCACGACAGCATCGATCCCGCGGATTGCCGCCAACCCGCAGCAGTCCGAAACCGACCAGGTCGTGGCAGCACTCCGCTCGCAAGATCGGACGCAGATCATCAACACCCTCAACCAACTCCGCGAGACGCTCCCTGAAGTAGGCCACGAACCAATCGGAGCAGAAGTGATTCGCTTGTTCAATTTCGAACCGGTTGCCGGAAGCGCGCTGGAGGCGATCAAGCGCGGCTGGTTCAGCCCCAGGCAGATACCCGAGCTCAAAGCCTCGATTCCCAAATTCAAGGCCACCAACCGGCACTACATTCTGTACGACGGGATCAGCCGCACGCCGAACCTCGATCGCCAGAACATCGACTTTCTGGCGTCGCTGTTTGACGAGAATCCCGGGATCGCGGTTTCAGTCCTCCGCAACGTCGGTCCCGCAGCGCAAGAGTCAATTTTTCCGTACGGCACCAGCACCAAGGTCGAAGTTCGCCAATGCGTCTGCGAAGCGCTGAAGGACATTGGCCTGGAAGCGAGCCTGCCGACGCTCGAGAAGCTGTCGCAAGATTCGCACCCCGGCGTCTCATCGAAGGCCAAGGAGGCCATTCGCGAGATCGGCCGGCCGGTCAGCGAGCGGACCCATCTCCGCCAGCGGCAGTGAGCGGGCCGTCGCGGACCCCAATTGACGACTTCCCAGGCCCCACTGAGAATCGGCGGTTCCTCTTTCCCAAGGGCCGCCAATGCTCGACACTCTCCAGCAGCAAGATCCCGACGTGTATGCCGCCATTGCCGCCGAAATGGTGCGGCAGCAAGACGGCCTGGAGATGATCGCCAGCGAGAATTACACGTCGCCGGCCGTCATGGAGGCGGTCGGCAGCGTGCTGACGAACAAGTATGCCGAGGGATATCCGGGGCGGCGGTATTACGGCGGCTGCGAGCACGTGGACGTCGTGGAGAATCTGGCCCGCGACCGGGCGAAGCAGCTTTTCGGGGCCGAGCACGCCAACGTCCAGCCGCACAGCGGCTCGCAGGCGAACCAGGCGGTATACATGACCTGCCTCGAGCCGGGGGAAACCGTCCTCGGCCTGGACCTGGCCCACGGCGGCCACCTGACCCACGGCATGCACCTGAATATCTCGGGGCGGCTGTACAAGTTCTTCCGCTACGGAGTGACGCCCGATACAAACAGGATCGACTTCGACCAGGTGGCGCGGCTCGCGCGCGAGCACCGGCCCAAGCTGATTGTCGCGGGGGCCAGTGCTTATCCGCGCGAGATCCCGCACGAGAAGTTTGCCGAGATCGCTCGCGAGGTCGGCGCCAAGCTGTTCGTGGACATGGCCCATTACGCCGGGCTGGTTGCCGCGGGACTGCACAACAATCCGGTCCCCGTGGCCGATTTTGTTACCACGACGACGCACAAAACGCTCCGCGGCCCGCGAGCCGGAATGGTTCTGTGCCGGAGCGAGTACGCCAAGGACCTGGACCGGAATGTCTTTCCGGGGCTCCAAGGGGGGCCGCTGATGCACGTGATTGCCGGCAAGGCGGTCTGCTTCCGCGAGGCGCTCGCTCCGTCGTTCAAGGCCTACGGCAAGGCGATCATCGACAACGCCAAAGCCCTGGCCGAGACGCTGCTCTCCGGCGGGCTCAAGCTCGTCTCTGGCGGCACCGACAATCACCTGATGCTGGTCGATGTCACGCCGCTTTCCATCGGCGGCAAGCTGGCGACTGAGACGCTGGAGAAGTGCGGCATCACCGTCAACATGAACATGATTCCCTTCGACACCCGCAAGCCGATGGACCCCTCGGGCGTCCGCATCGGCACGCCGGCGCTGACGACGCGCGGCATGGGGACGAGCGAAATGCAGCGGATTGGCCGCTGGATGCTCGATGCTCTGAAGAACTCCGGCGACGCTACGATACAGCAGCGAATCCGGGGGGAAGTCTCGTCAATGTGCCGGCAGTTTCCAGTGCCGGCGGCGGCCGCTGCCCATTAGCCGCGCCGCTTTCGCTGACTGCTGGTCGCCAGATCATCGGCCAGGGCCGCAAGCAGTTCGATGTCCAGATGCGTTTGGTTGGAATTGGACCGCTGCTGCTCCAATTCATCGTCGCCCGTCTTCGCCGCACTTTCCGCCACGCGCGACAGCGCCACGGCGGTGATTGCGTCGCACTGGCCGCACGTGCAGCCACCGCTGGTGGGATCAACCCCGGGAATGCTCTCGGCGTGCAAGGGGGAGGTGGAGTAGTACCTGGCGGCCAGATCCATTCCGGACAGACCGCTGAGCGATGCCGCTTCCCCTTCGGCCGCAATCGATTCGGATGAAAAACCGGTCGTTTGTGTGCTGGTCGAAGCGCTGACCGGCGCCAGGCTTGCCAGCCGATTCAGCTCGTTGACGACCAGCAGCGCGTCGAAGGCCGTGCAGCGCCCGTCGTCGCTCACATCGAGGAAGAAATCTCCCGGTTCTGGCTCCGGCGGCAGTTCGCTCCCCTGACCTACCCGGCCGTTGAGCCAATTGACGATGTGCAGCGCGTCCTGCGCCGTAACCTTGCCGTTGGCGTTGACGTCCAGGGGTTGCGACTCGTTGTGCCACGGATTGGGCAGGTGGTAGAAGTGAAAATTCTGTCCGCGAATGCCGCCGGCATCGACGACAATTTCCAAGTAGCCGGTCTCCGGCCCGGTCTGGACGTAACGCGGCTTGGGCGTGACCGCGACCCGATATTCCCCCGGCGGCAGCGTCGGCAACGTCCAGGCGCCCAGGGCGTCGGTCGTAGTGGAAGAGACGGCCCCCCATGCGAGGTCGTCCAGCACCACCTTCGTGCCGGCGTGTCCTTTGACGACGACGTAAGCAATGTCCGCCGCGCCCCGTTCGATCTTCAGCTCGCGCGACGCATTGTGCGAAAGCACGCCGGTCGTGACGCGGGCGATCACCTCTCCACCCGCATTGAAGGCCTCCATGCGGGCCACGCTGCCGGCCTCGACCCCGTATGCCTTGATGCTGACGCTCGTCACCGGCGAGAGAAACTCGGCCATCAACCGGCGGCCGCTGGTGAAAGTGTCGCCGTAGACGCCGCCCCCCACGGAGCTGGCTACGCCAAAGACGCGTCCCGCAGCGGGAGCCGAAGTGCTGTCGATTGCGCGAATGATCGCGGAGGAGACGTCGCCCCCCACGGCGGTCAGAATCGCGCCGGTGTTGAACAGGTTGAGCTCGATCAGATGGACAAAGTTGTCGGGTTGTGCGGTCTGACGCAGGTTGAGCTTGTTGCCGAGCTGGTCCACCAGTCCGACCTGCCAGCCCCCCATTCCCCACTCGCCCGGGTCCTGCCAGCCGTCGCTGTCAGGGTCGCTGATCACATATCCGCCGGCGCCCGGGCCGGGAGTGTGTTGCCCCGGCGGCCCCGAGACCGTGTACACGTATTCGTCGGAAGAAACTCCCGTCCGCGTGTCGTGCGTGCGGAGGGTGATCGTGGACGGATTGCCGGGGACGGAAAACTCCAAATCCAGATTGACCTGGTAAGCCTTGTACGTGCCAATCGTCTGCCACTCGCCGTCGTCGAACTTGACCTCCGCCCGGCGGATTTCGTTGATCGTGATGTCGTTTTGCAGGCCGCTGGGATTCTGGTTTTGCAGCGTCCGCACCGCCGACTTGCCAAGGAAGCGGAACGTGCCGGCGCCCGAATCGTATTGTCCCGAGCCTTCCAGCGAGAAGTTCACGTCCAGCACGTCGAAAATGCCGTCGCCGTCGCTGTCCTTCCAGCCGATCGTCTCCTGCGACGACGTGGAGGTCGTGAAGCCCGCGTACGCTGCCGTCAAACTGGCCCCGCTGGACATGATGCTGTCTTCGGGGGTGTAGCTCGGGCTGGGATTGGCGTTCGTGTTCTGCGTGTTGTAATAGCCGCGGGTCAGGCTGTAACTGGTCGTCGTCCGATTGTATTCGTCAAAGGCCCAGAAGATGTGCCCCGTCTCATGCGCCACGCTCGATGCCGGCCGATCGGCCGGAACGGTGATTGCATGACCGCCGGCATACGCAAACGACAGGGGCAACTGCCCCGGCAAGTAGCTTCCTCCAGGACCCGTTCCCAAGAATCGGCCGTCCTGGCTCGAATCTGGAAACATGACCCCCGAACCGGCGGCCAACTCCGCCGCATTGTTGACGATGAAGATCGTAAACGCCCAGTGCGTCTCGTGCGCGATCCGCTGAGCGTTGTTGAACGCCCGGATGTTGGCCAAAAAGTCGCTTCCCTGCGAGAAGCCGACCGACGAGAGAAAATCCTGCGACCAGAGGGGGAAGTCGGTGCTCGGCCGGGAGATCGGCTCGTAGCCGATGCGGGCCGGGTTGTCCGCATACGTCCAGTCGATCGTGAACGTCAATAACCCGTCGCGGACGTTCTCCATGGCGTCGAGGGTCTGAGTCCACCAGTTCAGCCCTTCCGCTACTTTGCTCTTCACCCCGGAAATCAGGTCGGGCGTCCAGTCTTCCGTGCTCGCGTCGAACGGGGAGATCGAACTGTCGGACTCCAGCAGCACGACCGTGACAAGCACGTCCCCGAGCATGAACTCCGCCGTGTCATCGGGCAGCGCGCCAAACGGGATGCTAGCCAGAAGATAGCGATCTTCCAGCCGTTCGAGCAAGGCGCGGCGGAGCCGGCCGACGCTAGCCCGCTGCTTGTGCAAACGAGCTGGCCGCTGTTTTTTTGCCGCGAGTGGAAAGTACGCCATGAGGAAGTGCCGCCTGTTGCATCCGCTGGGAGTCCTGCCAGTGGATGACTACAACCTATTGACCAGTGCGAACTTACATGCGGCCATCCGTGACGGGTCGAGCAATCTGTACATGGTAGTTGCTCGCTGCAGGTGGAGCAAGGAAATGGCGGCTGGCACAAGGCCCGGCGCGCATTTTTCTGGTCCTTAGACGCCCCGAGCGGCCCGAGAGTTCCGGCGATGCCGAAAGTCCGGTGCCTCCATCTTCGTCGCAGCTTGGCCGCCATCGGCTTCGCCCCACAAACTCTGGGCACCTCTCCCAATTGCCCATCTTGCCCGCCCCGCTCAAGTTGCATTCCCGATAGCACCGATACCGATAAGAGAGGAATACGTCTCGACTTGCCGGATCCTGGTTGCCCGATATTCCCATGCGTCTGACCATTGGCCTCGTTGCGCTCTTGATTGCCGCTCCCACGGCAGCTCAGGACTCGCCCGCGGCCGGACCGACGGATTCATCCGCTCCGCAGCTTCCGCCGGCATACGCCACGGGCAAGCTCGATGTCGAGATTCCGTTTGCCGTAACGCCTGGAAGCGATCCGCAGGCACAGGCGACGACGGTGCAAGTCTTCGTCTCCTGGGACTTCGGCCGCAACTGGCACAAGTACACGGAGGTCCCGGCGGACGCGGGAAAATTCCGCTTCAAGGCCAAGAAGGACGCCGAGTTCTGGTTCGTGACCGAGACGGTCGATGCCAAACGTCCGCCGCGC
>DATKDU010000412.1:0-5239 GCA_035512595.1 Pirellulaceae bacterium | reverse complement strand
TTCGTCGATCACCGGCACGATCCGCTCGACGTGCGCCCGCGCGGCAATCTCCGGCACCACGCCGGCGAACCGGCGGTGCAGCTCATCCTGCGAGGCGACGACGCTGCCCAGCACCGTCAAGTCCTCGGCAATCACGGCGGCAGCCGTTTCATCGCAAGTCGATTCGAGGGTGAGGGTTTTCCGCATGAGTCCATCATAGTAGGTCCCGCCTGCCGGGCGGGACCTGGACTTCGAAGTCGGTGCTGCAGCAAGGTCCCGCCCGGCAGGCGAGACCTACGCTAAAATCTCCCCCCATGCACAGTCACATCGCGATCCTCGGCGGCGGCATTGTCGGCCTGGCGACCGCCTGGCAAATCACCCACCGCTGGCCGGGACTGAAAGTCCACGTCATGGAAAAGGAGTCGTCGGTCGGGACGCATCAGACGGGACATAACTCCGGCGTCTTGCACTCGGGCATCTATTATCGCCCCGGCTCGCTGCGGGCCCTGAATTGCCGCGCAGGAAAGACTGCCATGGAGCGGTTCTGCTCCGAGCACGGCATTGCCTACGACATCTGTGGCAAAGTGATTGTGGCGGTTGATGCAGCGGAGTTGCCGGGGCTGGAGCGCATCTTGGAGCGCGGCCAGGCCAACGGGGTCAAGTGCGAGATGATCGATCCGCCGCGGCTGAGGGAGTTGGAGCCCAATGCCGCCGGGATCAAGGCGATTCACGTTCCCGAGGCGGGGATCGTCAACTTCCGCCGCGTGGCGGAGAAGCTCGCTGAGTTGGTCCGCCAGCGCGACGGCACGGTGACGACCGGCGCTCGCGTCACCGGCATCCAGCGCGAAGAGCGGCTGATCGTGATCGAGACGACGACGGGCGAGTTTCAGGCCGATTACGTCGTCAACTGCACGGGGCTTTTTTCTGACCGCGTCGCACGGCTCACCGGCGCGAACAACCAGGCCAAGATCATTCCGTTTCGTGGCGAGTACTACGAACTCAAGCCCGAAGTCCATCACCTGTGCCGCAACCTCATTTATCCCGTTCCCGATCCGAGCTTTCCCTTTCTCGGCGTCCACTTCACGCGGATGATCGAAGGGGGCGTCGAGTGCGGGCCCAATGCCGTGCTGGCGTTTGCCCGTGAAGGGTATCGCAAGAGCGACGTCAACTTTCGCGATTTGGCCGAGACGCTCACGTATGGCGGCTTTCTGCGGCTGGCGGCCAAATACTGGCGGATGGGCGCCGGCGAAATGTGGCGGTCGCTCTCCAAGCGGGCGTTTGTGCGGGCGCTGGCCCGGCTGATGCCGGCGATTCGCGAGGAGCACCTGGTGCCGGGCCGCAGCGGCGTGCGGGCCCAAGCCGTCTCGCCGGACGGGGCGATCATCGACGATTTTCTGATCGAGGCCAGCGGACGGATCGTCAACGTGCTCAATGCGCCCTCGCCGGCCGCGACGTCGTCGCTGAATATCGGGCTGCTGGTTGTTGAGCGTTTGGCCGAACAAATCCAGCGCGCGACGGCTGTCCCGCTGACCACAAGTAGCCGGCCGTCTATAATCGGATGAAAATCCGTTTTCAGTCTCGCACGATTCTCTCTATGGTCTCTCCCGTCACCACCGCTGCCCTCGCCGACCGCCTGCGCCGCGTGCTGGGTGTGGAAAACGTCCTGGGGGCTCATTCAGAATTGCTGGTTTACGAGTGCGATGGGTTCGTCATCGAGAAGAACTGCCCCGACATTGTCGTCTTTCCGCGGCATACCGAGGACGTTGTCGAGATCGTTCGGCTGTGCAATGAATTCGACGTGCCGTTCCTGCCGCGCGGAGCAGGAACGAGCCTGGCGGGCGGTTGTTTGCCAGTCGGCGGCGGCGTGATGATCGTACTCACGCGGATGAAGCAGATTCTGGAAATCAACCTCCGCGATCGGTATGCCGTCGTGCAGCCCGGCGTCGTCAATGTCTGGCTGACGAATGCACTGAAGGGGACCGGCTACCATTTTGCGCCCGACCCGTCGAGCCAAGGGGCTTGCACGATCGGCGGCAATGTGGCGACGAATTCCGGTGGCCCGCACACGCTCAAGTACGGTGTGACCGTCAATCACGTCCTGGGCGTCGAAGGGGTCTTGGCTGATGGCCGCGTGGTGCAGATCGGCGGACCGGCAGAAGACCCGTGCGGGCTCGACCTAGTCGGCGCAATCGTCGGCAGCGAAGGGACGCTGGCCATCGTGACCAAAGTTTGGGTCCGGCTAACCAAGAATCCGCAAGGATATCGCACGCTGCTCGGCGTCTTCGAGTCGTGCGACGACGCCACGAACGCCATCAGTGAAATCATCGGAGCCGGCATCGTTCCCGCCGCACTCGAAATGATGGACCAGGGGATCCTCGTGGCCGTTGAAGCCGCCTTCCAGTTCGGCTTTCCCCTCGACGCCCAGGCGATTTTGCTGATCGAAGTCGATGGCCTGGAGGCGGGGCTCGATGAGCAGAAGGAGCAGATCATCGCCCTGTGCAACAAGTGCAACGCCCGCGAAGTCCGCCTGGCCGCCGACGCCAAGGAGCGGATGAAGCTCTGGAAATGCCGCAAGCAGGCATTTGGCGCGATCGGCCGCTTGAGCCCCAGCTACTGCACACAGGACGGCGTGGTGCCGCGGACCAAATTGCCGCATATCCTGCGAAAGATCACCGAGATCGGCACGCGCTACGGCATTCGCATCGTCAACGTGTTTCACGCCGGCGACGGGAACATCCACCCGATCCTTTTGTTCGACGAGCGGCATCCGGAGCAAGTGCAGCAAGTGCTCAAAGCGAGCAACGAAATTCTAGACGAATGCCTGGCCTGCGGCGGCAGCGTCACCGGCGAGCACGGCATCGGCGTGGAGAAAATCCACTTCATGAATAAGATGTTCGACGACGGCGACCTGACGGCGATGAAGCACCTCCGCGACGCGTTCAACCCTCGCGGCAACCTCAGCCCCGCCAAGATGCTCCCCACCGCCGGCGGCTGCGGCATGGAGCAGAAGCACCCGGGGCGTCGGGCGGCGATGTGATGAGTGGTACAATTCATTGGTTATGCGAGGAGGTTTGACTTATGGCAGATCAGGTGTTACGAGACAATCGAAATCGCCATATTGGCACGATCAAGACTCTCTCTTGCCGCCTATTGGTGTAGACGCTGACGTAGAATACATTACACGGAGAATGCTTGATACCGCTGAGGCCGAGGGGGAATTGCCATGTTTCCGACCCAGGTGACAACGCAAGATAGACGGATGATCCCCTGCGAACTCCCTGAGCGCAGGAACGAAGAGTTGCAGCGACTGCGGACGATGTCCAAGGAGGAGCGCAGTCAAGTCATTATCGCGGTCTGCCAGCTCGCCGCCGACATCGAAGCGGGCAAGCGAAAGATGGGCTTGCCGCCGACCAAGCGAGAACCGATTCCGCGTGCCACATTGGAATTCTTCCGGCAGCGAATCGCAAATGGACGGCGCTGAACTTCCGCTGAACGTTGCCGTCACTGCGCAGAAGGTGGCAGCGGAACTCGAAGCGCGGGGCTACGACTATGCGCTTGGAGGGGCGATCGCGCTAGGCTTTTGGGCCAATCCTCGCGGCACTTTGGACGTTGATTTCACGATCTTCATTCCGGTGGAGAGGGCTTCCGAGTGTGTGCGATTGTTGCAGCAAATCGGGTGTCAATTCTCGGCCAGCAAGGCGCTCACGATGCTGCGAGAACACGGCCTGTGCCACGTAGAATTGGACAAAGTGCCGCTTGACGTGTTTCTCCCGGGCATCGACTTTTATGATGCTGCCAGGCCGCGCCGCCGAAAGATGCTCCTGGGATCGCGCGAAGTGATGGCTTGGGACGCGGAGCCGCTAATTGTCTTCAAGATGATGTTCTTCCGTCCCCAGGATCTCGTGGATATCGCCGCGATTTTGTCGCAGCAGGGGCCGGCACTCGATCGGGCGTGGGTTCGTGACCAATTGGTCGAGATTTTCGGCCAGCGCGATCTGCGAATCGCCCGGTGGGACGAGCTTGCCGGCGAGCATCCAATATGACCGCTAATGGCCTCCTCCCCATCAAGGACACCCTCACTCCCGACGATCAGGCGGCGGCGGCGGATGCGGTCCGCGCGGCGTATGAGAGCGATACGGTCATCTACCCGATTGGCGGCGGCACCAGCCTGGGCTTCGGACTGCCGGCGAAGAAACCGGGGCACGGGCTGTCGCTGGCAGGCTTGAAGACGGTCGTCGATTATCCGGCCCGTGATATGACGGTCACCGTCGAGGCCGGCCTGACGATGGGGGAACTGAACAAGCTCCTGGCCACCGAGCGGCAAATGCTGCCGCTGGATGTGCCACAGGCCGAGTCGGCCACGATCGGCGGCGTCATTGCCACGAATACCAGCGGTCCGCGCCGCTACGGCCTGGGGACCGTCCGTGATTACGTCATCGGCATTCACGCCATCGACGGCCGCGGAATGCCGTTCAAAGGAGGCGGACGGGTGGTAAAAAACGTCGCCGGTTACGATTTTTGCAAGCTGTTGACCGGCTCGTTGGGAACGCTCGGCGTCATAACGCAAGTGACGCTCAAGCTCAAGCCGCTGCCGGAACAGTCGGCACTGATGGCCTGCGTGGTAGGGGATCTGACTCAAGCGGAGCAGATTCTGGCGGCATTCGTGTCGTCGCAGACGACGCCGGTTGCCGTCGAGCTTCTCTGCGGCCCGGCGTGGGACGGCGAGCCGACGCTCAAAACATTGGCTGCAGAGCCATTGCCGCAGCGGTACTATGTCGTCGCCGCTCTGGAAGGGACGGCGATCGAGGTATCCTGGATGACGAGCCAGCTCCATCGCGAGTGGCGCGAGCTGGGGATTGCTGCCCCGATCACCATCGGCAATGCGGCCGACCTGTGGAGCAAGCTGGTCGAATTCCCCGCGGCGGGCGATTCGCCATTGGTCCTCAAGGCAAGCCTTACACCCGGCGGAGTGACTGCCTTCATCGAGGCCATCCAAAAGGTCGATCCGGCCGCGTCGATCCAGTCGCACGCGGCCAGCGGCATCGTCATCGCCCGCTTCAGCAAGTTTCCCGATGGCGGCCTTTCTCGGGCACTCGTCGGCAACTTGCAGAACGTTGCCGCGGCTCATCACGGCCACGTGGTCATTTACTCGAATCCCTCCAGTGCCGAGATGACCCGCCAGAGCGTGTGGGGCGCGACCGACGCGCCGGTGCCGCTGATGAGTGCGGTCAAGCAGCAGTTTGATCCGAAAAACATCGTG
>DATKDU010000411.1:0-20056 GCA_035512595.1 Pirellulaceae bacterium | reverse complement strand
TGGTAAGCTGCGTGGGATGTGGTTGGTTGGAGAACGGATTCTCTTACAAAAGGACGCGTGTCATGGAAGACGCAGTGGCTAGGTTGGCGAAAAAACCCCCTCGGGAGTTGACGGAATCAGACCGGATCAGCCGACTCAAGCTACTGGAGCCCGGCTTCTTAGCCAAGCCAATTCCACCAAAGCCTAAGGTCCCATGAGCAACATTCGAGAAGGTCACGGGGACCAATAGGAGCGTGCGTGATGTCCAAGTCGTGGCTGTGCTTAGTAGTCGTTCTAGTCGTATGTGCAAACGCGCGGGGACAGCAAGACGAGCTGCCTGCCAACGTCAAGGAACGAATCGCGGAAATCCGCGATCGCTTTGCTCGTAAGGTCCCCGCCGAATCCCCTAAAGATAGGGAAACCACTATTGCGGCGCTGGCGGCAATCGTAAAGCAGGAGTCGGCGGCGGGCCGGAAGTTTAGTCCTGTTAAGCATCAAGCGTTAAGGGAGCTTGGAGATTTTCCCGATGTGCGAGCGGCCACGTACGTCTTAATCCAGGAGATTGACTATGGCCGAAGCCTCGTCGTCGATGCCTCGCCCCCAATCTTCTATTATCCGGCGGCAATGAGTTTAATCAAAATTGGCACGCGGGCGCGAGGAGGAATCTTGGGGGCGCTGAACCAGCCGCTGCCAGATCACAAACTGTCATTGATGGTGACTGTGCTTGTCGAGCTAGATCAAGACGGGGACGGAATGGACGGCCTGCATGGCTCGACCACGTCACTGACGATGTTCCGATTGACCCAGGAGCTCGAACAACTGAAGGCACGGGCATTCGCGCCGGAAGTCGAAGAAGATCGGATTAAAAGAATAACAAACGTCAAGCGCATGATTGCGTTGCTGCTGGAGCCAAACTTCGGACTAGAGCTACCCGGTGTAGGTGTCCAAGAGTAACCACCCGAAGCCAGCGGGCCGTCGGTGCCGGATACGACTCCAATTGATCAGCCTATCGCCGCCAGTCCGCTGACTGACACCATCGAGGCCGGAGCCTCGGGGTCCTTTCGTCCCAGGCCGCAGCCGGAGACGGAGCAACGCGGCCGAGCCGCTGGACGCCAGCCTACTCTTTTCCGCCGGGTATGGAATAATTGTACACGTTCGCGCATCTAATGGATAGGCCCCCGCTGGCGGGCGAAATGCCGGCCGGGTGATGTTTGACAATTCGGTAGTCCAAAGTCCAAAGTCGGCGGACAGCGGCCAGGTGCCACTCTGATAAGGCGCGGAGCTGAACTGGCGCTGAAGCGGGCTTATTCAAGGAAAATCCGGACGTTTCGCTAAGTGGTTGGCAGCGAAAGGGTTAAGTTGGCCGAGGCCAGTGGGAGCAGGCTGCGATCGCTTATTAAAGAAAAATCGCGTGGTTTCTGTAAACCGTTTCCTCACAAATGGTTAGGTGCAGAATCTGGCCTTCAAAAAAGACCCGAAATCGCTTATCACTGCGGGTCAGGGCCGAGGTCGGGCAGGCGACGTGCAAACGCGCTAGCGCCGACCCCCGAAAAAGAGGGCTATTTTTTGCCGTAAGGTGCATCCGAGGAAGAATTTGCGTCACGCAACATGGGCGGCGCATCCGCGCGATCACCAGGGCCGGGCGGGCGAGGCGGAGCCTTGGGGAGGTGCGTTCCCAGGGGGATCCGGGGGACCCTGGGAACGAGTGGCGGACCCGGAACCCGGACCTATTCACTGGTTCCCAGGCTCCGCCTGGAAACCCGCTAACACGAGGCTCCGCCTCGTTGGGGTGCGAGTGGTCCCAGCCTCTTGCCAGCGCTGTCGAGGCAGAGCCTCGAGTTCTTGCGTTCCCAGGCGGAGCCTGGAAACGAGTTGTAAGGAGCAACCTGGACAGGTTGAAAACCTGTCCTACCTGGCAGGCGGGACGCCTGCCCCACGTTACGTCCCGTACTCGATCCGGCCGTGCTTGGCGCTGCGGCTGATCTTGTCCAGGGCGTACAGGCCCGCCAGGACAAACTCGACGCACGACGCGCGGACCGCCGGGTCGCCGGAGGCGTTGACCTCGAACGCCTTGTCCCAGGCGGGCGGGACGCGCTTCATCCGCTCGGCGTAATGAGCCGAAGGGAGCATGTCCCCCACTTCGACCTTGACCCCCTTGCCAAAAATTTCGGCAATCTCCGCCAGCCCGTGCTCCTCGACGTACTCCGTGAACACCACGCGGATCGCCTCGGCAATCACCGCGTCGAGCACCTGCCGCTCGGTCATCTGGTGGCTCCCCATCAGGTCGAGCTCCAGCTTCCCCAGCGACGACGAGTAGATGTGCCCCAGATCGGAAATCCGCGGCACTGCCGGCTTCTCCGCCAGGACGACGCTCCGCTGGCGGGCCGAGGCGACCATGGTGCGGTAGTTGGCGATGCTGAAGCGGGCGCTGACGCCGGACTGCTGGTCGATGTACTTGCTCTTGCGGGCCTGGACCGTGATCTGCTCGATGAGCTGCTTCATGAAGTACGGCACGACGACCGGATACTCGCCGCCCAGATCGATGCCCGACTCCTGTTCGGTGATGGCGATGCCCTGGTCGCGGTCGCGCGGGTAATGGGTGTGGATCACCGAGCCGATGCGGTCCTTGAGCTGGGGGATGACTTTGCCGCTGCGGTTGTAGGTGGCGGGGTTGGCGGAGAAGAGGATCAGCACGTCGATGTCAAAACGGATCGGATAGCCGCGGATCTGCACGTCGCGCTCTTCCAGGATGTTGAACAGGCCGACCTGCACCAGCTCGTCGAGCTCCGGCAGCTCGTTGATGGCGAAAATGCCGCGGTGCATGCGGGGGATGAGTCCGAAGTGGAGGGCCTCCTCGGTGGACATGCTAATGCCGCCGGCGAGCTTGGCCGGATCGATCTCGCCGATGATGTCGGCAAATTTGGTTCCCGGGGCGAGCCGCTCGGCATAACGGTCTGCGCGCTTCCACCAGGCGATGGGGATGTTCTCTTCGGAATGCTCGGCGACGAACCGCCTGGCGACGCTGCTGATGGGCTTGAGCGGATCTTCGTGGATTGGGCAGCCGGGGACGTCGAGGTACGGCACTTGCTCATCGAGAAAGCGGACGAGGGTCCGCATCAGGCGGCTCTTGCCTTGTCCTTTTTCGCCGAGGAAGAGCAAGTCGTGGCGCGCCAGCAGCGCGAGGTTCAGCTCGGGGATGACGGTGTCGTCGTAGCCGATGACGCCGGGGTAAAGATCGCCCCCGGCGGCGAGCTGCCGCAGGAAATTGTCATAAATTTCTTGCTTGACCGATTTGGCGACGTAGCCCCAGTCGCGGAGTTGTCTCAAGTTGGCAGGGAGCGTCGGTGAGGTCATGACGAGAGAAATGTTGTGGGAATTGTGCCGAATTTTTCTGGACGCCGCGGGCTGCGCAGCCGCGGCTCATTATAGCGCCAGAAAGAGCCCGAGGAAAAAGCAGCGACGCGCGAATCTTTTTTAGGCACTGCGCGGCACGACTTTCAGCAGGGGAACGCTGGCGAAGCAACGAGCGCCCAGAAAAATCTGCCGAGTCGTCAGCCACTTTTTTCAGACGGGACCAACAGGCGGTTTCCGGCAGGCGAATCGAAACCTCTCTGGCGCCAACGGGTTGATGAAAGGGGATCCCCCGCGGCTAAAGCAATTCGGCGGGGTCTTCGTTTCAAGTTGGCGATGGGCTGCCGGCCAACGCCGTGCAGCTTGGGTGATTGGCAACCAATTTGCTTGTGGGTGCTAGTGTCGCGGCTCAGGCAAAGGAATGCGGCGGCAGGAGAGGCTACGAGATGCAGGTTCGCAAATCTTCAGGTTCGATTTCCCGGCAATCGATTCCAACCCTGGCTTGGGAGAGCTTGCAAAACTCCGGCGGGCCGCCGCAATCTGGATTGCGGCCCACCGTCACCGGCCCCGCACTCGCCCTGGCGATGATGTGGCTGTTCATCGCGGCAGTCGCCAGCGTAGACGTTTACTGCTCGATCAAGTACGAGTACGAGCTGCTGGCCGAGGAGCTCAATCCGATCGGCCGCTGGCTGATGGAGCTCGACGGCGGATCGGTGAGCCTGTTCATGGCCTGCAAGTTCTTTTGCAACCTGCTGGCGCTGGCAGGGCTGCAAGTCCTGTACACGGTCCACCGCCCGCTGTGCCTGGCGGCCGCCGGCGTGATGACCGCGCTGCAAGGGTGCCTGGCCATTGTGCTGTGGGTCTAGGACGGCGACCGCGGGCCGTCCCAGACTCCAGCGATCGGCGACGCCGCTTTCGATGAGCAGAGATCAGTGATCCTCGCACGGGCCTCTGGGGGCAATTCTTCGTTGCGTCGCTGCCAGCGAGGGGATAGGCTGGTGGCATTCCAACCATGAACCTCGGGGTCGATCATGGACGAAGGCAAGGTCGTCTGTTCTAACTGCCGGCAACTGGTCGTGCCGCTCGGTGCCGACGGTCCGGCAGCCTGCTGCCCGTCCTGCCACGTCCGCTTTGCACTGCCTGGCGAGGCACGGGTGCCGCCCCCCCTGGTTTTGGATGGCGGCGGCCGCGGACCGCCCGCAACCACGCCGGCCAAAGGTGATGGGAAGGCGAGCAGCCGCCGGCAACGAGGCGCGAAGGGGCCGTGGGAAATCGTCAAGGTCGTGCTCGGCGGAGCGGCGGGGTTGGGAATCGGTTATCTGGTTGTGTTCTGGATTCAGAACCGAAACCCGCAAGAGCCGAAACCCAAGCCGCGTCCTCCGCAGGCCCAGCATGTGATCGCTCGCGCGCCGAGCAGCGACAAGCTGCCGGAGTTCCGCTCGCAGCCGGATCAATCGCCGGCACCCATAGTCCCCGCCTTCACACCGCCGCCGATCGGCTTCTCGCTTCCGCCGAATTCAAGTGTCGCACCTGCGCCGTCCCCCGCGCCGCCGGGGGGCAGCTCGGCACCGGCCGACAACCGCAGTAAGAACAGGGGCAAACCTCAGCCGTCGCACAGCGCGGCCAGCGCGGTGAAACAAGACCTTGAGGGACTGCCGCCGGCGCTCAAACTCCCGTCGCTGGTCGATACGGGGCCGGCCGTGCTGTGCCCGTTGCACGTGCCCGCGGGCCAGACTCTGGATATTTCGCTCAATGCGGTGGCCGCCGACATCCCAGAGGAAGCGGCGTTATTGATCGAACGGGACAGCAGCGTCAGCCCGAGCTGGCTCTTTTTCTACGCTCCCGATTTGAGCGACGCCGCTCAAGAAAAGAAGCCGCTGGCCGTGCTCGAGCACGCCGGCGGCGAATTGAAATTCACGTGGCGCAGTCCGATCGAGGATGCTCCGGCCCGCAAAGAGCTGGCCAACTGCCTGTTGCGGCTGACCTGCGGCAAGGCGTCCAAAACTGCGTTCCTGCGGGTGCCGCAGGAAATGCCGCGGCTGCGGATCGACCTGGAGCGGGTGGTGTCGCTGCACACGCTGCCGGCACTCGACCCGCCGCAGGAGGACGCCTTGCGGCTGGAGATCGCGGAGCTGACCGGATTTCCCAGCGGCGCGGGCATCCGGGACGACAAGCGGCTCCTGAAGCTCAAGGAGCGAGCGACGATCGAGTTCGCTCAGTTTCAGGGGGCCGAGATTCAACTGGAGTTCCTCCGGCACCCGGCCGGGGAATTGCAGATCGTGATGCGGCCGGAGTTTCGCGAGAATGCGGCCGAAAAGATCGCCATGACCCGCCCCCGTTTGGCCGACCTCAAGAAGGGGCTGGAAAAATCGATCCCCGAGGGGGAAGCCAAGCTCGTTGCACTCAGGAAGGAGGCTCAGGCGCTGGAGCAACAGCTCCGCAATCTGGGGCCGCGCCCGGGTGGTGCGGCATTCGCGGCTTGGCAGAGCAAGCGCATCAGCCTGGAGGGCTCGCTCTCCAGTTGCCGCAGCCAGGCTTCCCGGCTGCAGCGCCGCCTGCCGGAAATGAAAGCCCGGCTGTCCGCCGTGCCGCAGATGGAGAATTTCCTGAACGACCTGCACCAGAGCGGCTCGCTGACGGTGAAGGTTGTGGCCGAATGCGGTGATGCGCGGGGGACGATCGTTGACGCTCGACTCGACCCGGTGGCCGATCGGTAGGGGATGCGAATCCGCGGTAGTGGTACAGGTTCGATTTTCGGGTTGCCTAGAAACTAATCACTTGTCCCGCATCCGCCCCGCGATGATGGCCGTCGCTACCGCAGCGACGACGGCCAGAACGGCCGCGCCGGCGACAAGCAGGATGATCCACGCCGGGATCGGCAAGCGTTCGACAGCGGCAAGTGGCAGGTTCATCCCGCCCATTCTACCCGATTGGGGCGCAACATCGCCTATTCAGGTTCATCCTTGTTCGCCTCGGCTGCTGGACGACGAATCGCTTCAACTACTTTGCCTGTGATAAATACAGCAACCAAGCCAGCAACGGCACTGACGATTGCCCAGAGTCCGGCAGTGCTCCTGCCTGTGGCAAGGAGCCACACACCACCGCCAATAGCGGTCATGGATACTACGAACCCCAGGATTTGGCCGAGATAGGTCTTGATCGCGGCAAAAAGTTGCCCCCTGCGTGCGTCTGCAATTTGCTCTCGCGTTATATCGTGGCGAAACTGCTGTTCCTTCTCGGCCCTTACCGCTATCCGTTCGGCAAGCCCTGGGAGTGCTTCGTTGTACTCCTTGAGCATTTGCGGCGGTGGCATTGGACCGTGGAAACTGTACGCCTCCCTGATCTCAACGGTCACGACTTGCGCAAGAAACTGCGCTAGACCAGCACGATCAATTGGTTCGTCCGGAAGTCGTTTTTCGATCTTTTTGGCAAGCTCGCGTGCGGCGTGCGCAGTTGGATCGACGGTAGGCTTGCCCGATACGTCTTCTTGGCGTTCTGGTGGGTCACTTGCCACTTAACGAGGTTCCGAAGTTCAGGCTCATTTGCCGATCCATCCGTAGCCCACCCATCCTTAGCCTCTCTGTTTCTTCTGGCAGTGAGAAGGCCCAATCCTGGTTTAGCGCCAGAGAATCATCGAAAAACGTGCGAATCTTTACTTCGTGCGCCCCCAAGTGCGGTTGGTCCCCCACTCCGCCTAGATCAACGAGGCTTCCGACGCCTGTCCAGAATCCGAACGGCTGGAAGCTCAACGGACCATGCACGCGAACGCAAGGAACGTAGTGTTGTGGCCAAGGCAGGCGGTTGTGCATGGTTGACTCAAAATCGTGGCGGTTGGCTGATAATCCCAAAAATCGGCCAGTCCGTCAGCCCCAATTGCATAATACGCCAATGTCGGCATAGATGGTAGCGTCTGGGACGACGCCCACGCAAGCCGTTGGCCAAGCTAGCCACCCTTTCAGGCGCTACAGATTACGCCATCACGTTGTCGTACAGGTTCTCAAAGCTCCACAGGCTCTTGACCACCCCTGCCGCCATCGCGGCCGGCTTCCGCAAGAGACCGCTCTTGTGGGGCAGCCGAGTCCGCCAAACGTAGTTGTAGTAGGCCAGGAACAGACCGCAGGCGGCTTCCAAGTTTTCCAGCTTCTTGCTGAACCCCATCGGGCACCCCCTTCCTTGTGTGCCCAGTAGTCTACAGGGCATTCGTCTAATAAGCAAGCATATTGAACTAAATTATTTCTTTGCTTGCTTAATGCTTGCTTGACCAATGTCCTTCGCCGATGTAGCATGTCTTCTGGTATCGCACGATTCAAACCAAAGGAGAACCGACATGGACGACTCGACGCGACAGCCGGACGAACCATTTGCCCTGGAACGCGCATCGAAAGGCGGAAAGGCACGTGCAGCCAAGCTCTCCAAAAAGCAACGGAGCGAGATTGCGCGACTTGGCGGTGAGGCCCGCGGCAAGATTCCCGTTGCGGACTTCGAGGGGGAGATTGTCTTCAGCGATACGCTCAAAATCCCATGCGCCGTTCTGCCGGGCGAGGTTCGAGTCATCTCCGAACGCGGCTTCACCAAGGCGCTTGGCGGAAAGCGTGGCGGATCGCACTGGAAACGCATGAAAGAGGGCGGCGCCAAACTCCCTGTTTTTCTATCCGCTCACAACCTTAACGAGTTTATTGGCAAGGACTTACAGGTGGCGCTTTCTCAGCCGACGAAGTACAAATTTCGTGAGGGCGGAGTTGCCCACGGAATCGAGGCGTCGCTGATTCCTGATATCTGCGAAGTCTTCTTGAAGGCGCGAGATGCCGGCGCACTGACAGCGCCGCAAGAGAAGCTGGCAGCGGTGGCTGACCTAATGACGCGAGGTCTCGCCAAGGTCGGCATCATCGCCCTGGTGGACGAGGCCACCGGGTTTCAGCACTTTCGCACCAAGACCGCACTTATCGAGGTTCTCAAGAAATACATCACGGCTGATCTCGTCAAATGGGTCAAGCTATTCCCAGACGATTTCTACAAGCACCTATTTCGCCTGCGCGGCTGGCGATACAGCACGGAAACAACCCGGCGTCCGATACTGGTTGGGAAGCTGACGATCAATTTAGTGTATGAACGAATGCCGCCAGGCGTGCTCAACGAACTGCGCAAGCACACGCCACGCAATGAGAAGGGGCGGCTAAAGCATAAGCTAACTCAGCACCTCACCGAGAACGCTGGACATCCCGCGCTGAAGACCCACTTCACCAAGCTGCTTACGCTTATGGAGGCGTCGCGTGACTACGATGAACTTCTTGAGTTGGCTGACCGGGCGATGCCAAAACAGAAAGACCCTCGCGAAATGCCGCTCTTTCAAAAGCTGATGGAGGCCGAAGACGCCGCACCTGGCAGCATCGTGATCGAGGGCACCGTCAACGAGAAGCCGCAAGCCTAAATCCAGTCACCCATGCCCACCGATTGGGCATTTCCGCCAAACTGTACCACTATCAAATCCGCTCCTTCGTTGACGTTTGCCCCGTCTGGGTGCTAAATTGGCGGTGGGATTCGCTGCGCACTTGCTGCTGGCCTGTCGCGCCGTCCGTAACAAGGGCGGCACGCGATTGAACCATCCACCCCCTCCCCGTCGTCTAATCTCGGGGCAATGGGTGGGGCGGCGGCATGCGCAGCCGCCAGTTTGAGTCAGGCCGCCTCAGGTGAACTTCACGACCGGGGTCAGATGCCCGGTGAAATGGAAAGAAGCGTTATGGTTGACGACTTCGATCCCTATTACACCTGGCTGGGAATCCCGCCGGAAGAACAGCCGGCCGATCTCTATCGGCTGCTGGGCGTCCGCCGGTACGAGAGCAACGGCGACGTCCTCACCAACGCCATGGACCAGCGGATGCACTACCTGCGTTCGCTGCAGGTCGGCAAGCGGTCCGCCCTTTCGCAGAAGATTCTGAACGAAGTCTCCTCGGCCGGCGTCGTCTTGCTCGATCCGCAGCGGCGGGCCGAGTACGACCAGCAGCTCAAGGCGAAAGAGGCCAAGGCCGCCCCCGCGAAGGGCCCTTCGGCTTCGATCACGAGTGCCGCGACGGTCGTCCCGGCCAAGGCGGCGCGTCCCTTGCCCATGGCTGCTTCACTTCCCAAAGCGGCGCCGCTTCTCGAGCCAGGCTCCGCTGCCGCCTCATCGGCCGCGCCACAGGCCGGCGGAGTCGTCGTTTCGTCGCCGCCAACAATCCGGGGCTCCAAGCACGGGAAAAAGAGAGGGCTGTTCAGTTCACCCGTCGTCCTCGGCGGCGCTGCCTTTGCCGGCGTGGCCGTGCTGGGGCTGATCGCCATGATGGTCGTGCGGTCGCTGCAGACGCCCCCCGTCCCCGACAAAGATCGTCCCACTATCGTCGCCGGCAAGGGTCAAGGCCAAGCAACCGACCAGGTCAAGCCGCAGGACAAAAACAAGGTAAAGAACGATTCGCAAACGAAAACGGACAACGGCCAGCCGGCTGCCGTCCATCCGCCGGCGACGCCGACCGCGGCGGCCGCCGCCTGGTGGAACGATGCCGACAGTCGCCAGCGGCTGAACGTCCTGGAGTTCGACAAGCGGGCCAGCGCCGTCATCGAGCAGACGGCGAACTACGTCCCCCTCTTGCAAAGCGCGACGATCGAGGGCTGGTTCAAGCTCCAGCTCGACAATCCGCAAGTGATGTCGCTGTTTGGCACGCGGAGCGGCGGCAGCTCCGGCGCCGCCTCCAAGGGGTGGATGGTGATGGCGCGTCGCGTGGCCGCCGCTGGGAAGATGGCCGACCAACTGGCGCTCGAGGTCTGGAAAAACAACAACCAGTTCGTCGTCTATACCACCCCGCTGCCCGATCCGGCTGCCTGGCATCATCTGGCCCTCGTCTCCGTGGCGGGGAAGGAGTTGATCCTGTTCGTCGATGGGCGACAGGCAATGCGCGTGGCGATGGACGGATCGCTGACGGTCAGCGGCGGCGACTTGCGCCTGGGAGACGATGCCAACGGCCGCGGAAGCGGCTTGGAAGGGCAAGTCTGCGGCCTGCGGATCTCCGACACGGCCCGCTATACAAGGCCGTTCACGCCACCGTCACCGCTGGCGCTAGTACACGACGAGCCCACCGTGGCCTTGCTCCATTTCACCATGGCGGTCCCCAACGCCGTCGCGGGAACGGTTCGCCGCGGGGTTCCCGACTGGCAATATGGCTACGGCCACTTTGACGAGGGATCCAAAAAGACCGCCGCCTTCACGCCGATGATGGAGTGGAACGGGCTGCAATGGAAACCGGGCCCCAGCCTGCCGCCGTGGGTCGGTGCGGTGATGTCGCTCGATCCTTTGGGGGGACATACCGGCGGCCAGCAGTACGCCGTCATCCGCCGCTGGACCGCGCCGCAGGACGGCAACCTGGCGATTGCAGGAACATTGACGCACGCGCACGAAACGAGAATTGGCGACGGCATTCGCGGCCGGATCGTGAGCGGCGCTGCGGGCGAAGTCGGTCAGTGGGATTCACGCTTTTCCGCGGTCGAGACGGCCGTCGAGAAGCTGGCGGTGAACAAGGGAGACACGGTTGATTTTCTGGTGGAGTGTAAGAACGACAACCGCTGCGACAAGTTTGCCTGGCAGGTGCAGCTCGCGCTGACGGCGGAGGACGGTAAGTCGCTGGGCATTTGGGACACGGAGCAGGATTTTCACGGCCCCAACGGGGCGGGAGCCGTTTACCAGCTTGCGCGGCTGCAAGGCGCGAACTGGCAGCGGCTCGATCCCGCCTCCGCGGTGGCGATGACCCAGCTCGCGCCCATTCCTTCAACTTTGACGTCCCCCTCGCCGGCTTCTGACGGAGGACGCGTGGAGCTGGCCCAGAAGCACGGGAAATCGCTGCAAGTGGTTCGCGGCAGCGTGTCCTATTCCGAGGCCACGGGTTGGACGACGCCGCAGAGCGGGAGCGCCTTCACGATTCCGGAAGCAGTCCCGGACGAATACGTTGTCGAAGCGGAGGTGATTCGCGAGGAAGGGACAGGCTCGATCTCGTTCCATTTGCCGGTCCGCGGCAAGGCACTGAGCGCCATCATCGACATTTACAACTCCCGGCTCAGCGGACTGTCGGACATCAACGACTGGAACATCCAGTCGGCGGACAACCCGACGGTCCATCGCGGCCCCGTGCTCACCAACGGTCAGCCGGCTCAGGTGCGGATCGTCGTCAATCAGCAGGAGATCTCGCTGTCCGTTGACGGAAAGAAGCTGTCGAGCTGGCCCTACGATCCGGCCGCCCGGCTGGTCGGGTTTCAGGGGCTGCGTCTGCCCGATCTGGCGAAGCTCGGGGTGACGACCGGGAATTCCAAGTTTCGCATCAAGCGAGTGAACCTGATTTCCGGCGGGACCTCGGATAGCCGTCCCTCTCTGGCCTCCGGCTCTCCCATCGACCTCATCGACGCGGGGCGGCGCACGGTCCGCGGCATGGAGGGGAGCCATCAGGTTTCCGGCAACGTCCTGACGACGGGCAACACGAAGACGCGCGTCGTGGTGGATCATGATCTGCCCGATGAGTACACGCTGGAAGCAGAGATCACGCGCCTGGCGGGGGATGACACCTTGGGTTTTGGTTTTCCCGTGCAAGGGCGGCCGCTGTGCGTGCTCCTCGACGGCTGGCATTCCGACCGCAGCGGCATTTGCCTCGTACCCGGACAGGATGGAAGCGATCCCGGCGGATCGACGATCCGCAAGGGGCCGCTGCTGACCAATGGACGGCCTGCCCGCCTGCGCTTGGTCGTGAGCCGGCAGGAAGTGGTGCTGGAGATCGACGACCAGACGGTCGCGAGCTGGACGAATGATCCCGCCGCTGCCACCCAGTCTTTCCAGGACTACGAGCCGGACGGACGAAAGCTCGGCATTACCAGCTTCAGCGTTTATCGCATTGCCAGCCTCAAGCTCCTCCCGGCTTCCGCCGAATCGAGCGCGCCGGTCAGGCCACCCCCCACAGGTTTTGCGGGCCCCACGAAGCCTCCGATTCCCGATGCCGCCGCCAAGGCCAAGGTGCAGGCGCAGATCACCGCCGTCTTCGGGGACAAGCTCAAAGGGGCGAAAACGCCGCCGGCCAAATCGGCCGTCGCCAAGGAAATCAGCGATCTGGCCCGCGATACGCGGGACCTGGCGACCAAGTACACCATGCTGGAAGAAGCCCAGCGGCTGCTGGTCGAGGTCAAGGAGATCGGGCCGGCGCTCCAAACGGCCGACGCCATGGCGCAGGATTTCGACGTGGCGCTAATGCCGCTGAAGGTGAAGCTGCTGGAGTCGATGGCCGAAGGGAATCTCTCGGCGGCGCAGCGCGGCGACCTGGTGGCCGAGGCGTGCAGCCTGGGATTTGAAGCCATCGACAGCGATCAGTTCGAGCTTGCCCAGGCGCTGGCCAACGTGGCCCGCACGGCTGCGTCGCGGGCGACTTCGGCCGACGTGAAGGCCGAAGCCAAGGAGTTCACCGACGAGTTCGCCCAGCGGAATAAGCGCTGGGACGCCGTGCGCAGGGCGGAGAAGGCGCTGGCTGCATCGCCCGACGACAAGGGGGCCAACCTGACGCTGGGACTTTATCAGCTCTTTGACCGCAACGACCAGGCCAAAGGGCTGCCGCTGCTGATCAAGGGGAGCGACGCGAAGCTGGCCGCAGCCGCGCAGGCGCGGCAGGATTCGGTGGCCAAGGGGCTGGGCGGTTCCGTGGAAGAGGCCGATGCCTGGTTCGATTGCATTGCCGCCGCCCCGGCCGATTACAAAGCGGCGGTTCAGAAGCGGGCGCTCGACGCGTACGAGCTGGCGCTGTCGTCCGTCGAGGGAATCGAGAAGGCCAAGGTGACCAAACGCCGCGATCAGCTCAAGGCCGATCTGGCTTCCTCGTCCGCCTCAACCGCCGGCTCCAAGCGCGCTCCGCGGATTCGCAAAAGCGATCTGCCCGAATCGGCCCCCGGCCTGGTGGGACGCGTCTTTCTCGGCGGCAAAGACGCCGGCATTCTGGTCACGTTCAACCCTTCGACGCAGGGCATGGATTCGCAGAAGCTGCGCAACCTGCTCACGGACGCCAAGGTCCCAGGGGGGCGGATTGTGCTGGAGGGGGTCATCAATTGTCCGACGGTGATGAGCATGCGCGTTACGCACCGCGGCACTCGAACCGGCCCGGGGCAGCAGATCCTCGTCAATGGCCGGAACCTCAGCCGCGTCGGCGGCACGTTTGGCGAATATGACTTTGAGCCCTTGCAACTGGGGCCGGGGACGCATCGCGTTCAGTGGATCATCGATTTCGACGGCAGCACCTCGCCGACGATGACCATCTACGAGGACGGCAACAGCCGCCGAGTGCCGCTGACGTACATTCGCGACCAGAACTACGCCGCCCGCAAGCTGACAACGACTCGCGAGCTCGATCTCACCGATTCGCGATTTGGACCGTAGCAGATGTAGGGCGAGTCAAGCTCGCCTCGGCGAGCGCCGACCCGCCACAATCGACGACTGTCTATGGCGGGTCGGTGCGGCCTGACAGCCGCTTGACCCGCCCTACGCTTTGAATCCTGGCGAATTCGGCTACGAAAGGTTCCTGATGTCCACCATCGACAATGCAATCCAGAGCATTCAGTTCAACCGCGTGCGGACGCTGGCCACGCTGGACAAGATCGAGCAGGAACCCGATCCGCAGCGCGTTCTTGGCTGGCGTCCCGGACCAGGGAGGGCCCACATCGCCTGGCAGCTCATGCACCTGGGGATCACCGAGGAGTTGTTCGCCACCGAGCGGCTGGTCCCCGGCGCGAAACCGCAGTTCGCGGACCTGGTGCCGCGGTTCAAAGGGGGGAGCACGCCGGATGACGACATCCCGTCTGCGGGCGAGATTCGCCGCGTGCTCGCCGAGTCGCGCGAGCACCTGCTGGCCACGCTGCGGACGTTCACCGACGCCGATTTGGGCGTCATGCCCGAAGCGCTCCGCGAACGGAAGCTCAGCCTCCGCGACGTGCTGCACATCCTCTGCTGGCACGAGCCGCATCACCAAGGGCAATCGCACATCACGCTGAATCTCTACCAGGCACAGCGCTAACCTAAAATTCAGATCCGCGTCATTCGCGTTCATCCGCGGCCAGAATCCGGAGTGCTGCCACTGATAGCGGAGCTACGGATCTGCCGCGTCTGAATTGCCGACAGAATGCTGCTGAGGTGCGCTAATGCCTTTTGCATTCGGTAACAAAATCCCCCGGGTCTCCTATACCACCGGCCTTGGATCAATTCCACGCTGACGCGGGCGCCGAGTCGAAAGCGTGTTGGTTGTCTTTCGCCGGACCGCGGCGCAGTTACATGAAAGTGCAAATGGGGCTCGGTGGACCAGCCGGTGTTCCCCGAAAGTCCGATGACTGAGCCTTGTTCAACTCTCGCCCCACGAGCCGCAAGCAGGCCTCGAAACTTCAAGTGGCCATAATACGCAATCGAGCCATCGGCATGCTGGATTTGAACGTGGTTGTCCTTACCCATGAGGGTGCGATCGCTGCCCCCTTCCTCGAACTCGCCAATTGCGGCGACTACCTCACCGCTGCGGGCGGCGCACAACGGGGTTCCTTCGGGTATGCGGAAATCGAGCGAGTAATATGACTCCCCCGTGTGGGAGTACGATCCTCCGTAGCCTTGCAGCAGATAAAAGCACTGTCCTGGCTCGAAAGGCAACTCGTAGACAAAATCTTCGTCGCCCTTCTCGAACGCAAGACTCGCGGCGCGGCGCAGTAGAATTCGCTCGTACATTGCAGCCGCCATCATCGCATTTACTTAGCCAGCGCCACCGCGAAGTCCCCCTGCATGTCCCGCCACACGCTGTGGATGTGGTTGGCCGGATTGCCGGCGGCATCGGCCTGGGCGTTGACGAACTCGATCAGGAAGGTCGGCCCCTGGATGCGGTAGTAATGGCCGATGCCGGGCTTCTCCGCTCCGGCCCAGGCGAAGTGGACCTTCTCCGCGCCGGCCTTGTCGATGGCGCTCTTGCGCTCCTTGGCGACGTCGGCCGGAAAATTGTCGAGGTAGGCGTCGAGCAGGCTGATGAGAATCTTTTGCTGCTCGCCGGTCAGTTTATCGGCGGCAATGCCGGCGGGAGCGCCCTCCGGCGGCTGAGGCGTGCCGGGGGAGCGAACTTCGCCCGGATCTTCGTCGGCAATGATCGCCGTCTTCTTCTGCTCCGGCGTGAGCGCGGCGAGCAGGTCGAAGGCGAGAGTTTCTTCCTTGGCCAACAGCCGCGTCCCCTTCGAAAAGCCGTGCGTCCCCGGATAGTCGGCCATCACGATCGCCGGGTTGGCGGCAAAGGCGGCCGGCGTGTTGCTCGTCACCTTCCCATCCTCGACGACGAAGTTCAGCGACAGGTGGTGCCCCTCGACCGACAGCCCCCATTTGCCCTGGGCCGCCGGCTTGCCGAACACGCAGAAGTAATACCGCTGGGCATCGCGGATCGGGCCGCTCTTTCCCTTTTGCAGCTCAAACAAGAGGTTCTCCATCGCCATGATCTTCGTCGCCTTGTCGTAGCCGGCTTCGCTGAGCGCCGTTTCGAGCAGCGCCAGTGCCGCCTTCCGCTGCCCTTCGTTCATCTGGTTGACCTTGAGCCCCTCGCGCTCCTTGTCCCCTTCCAGCGGGATGAAGTGCCAATCGACCCGCCGCGGATCGTCGTACTCAAACGTCGCCGCTTGCCGCTGCGATTCGTCGAGCGTCGTCAGAAACTTGCCGGCCGCTTCGGCCATCGACTCCCCGGTTGTGACCAGCCGCAGGTAATACGACCAGGCGGTGGAAGAGACGAACGCGGCGGCCAAGAGAGCGCAAATCGCGAGGCGGGATTTTTTCATCGGCGGGGCTCCTGCGGAGGGCAATGATCGACGCTCGGAATATAACTGCCGCCGTGGCCCGTCGCCACTACGGCACGACCAAAACCGGCCAAGACACGGATAACCCAGCGCGCAGCCAATGAACCACGCTGTCCCATCGGAGTTTTGCGGTGCTCCATCCGGGGACCTGATGCGAGCCGTTTGGTTTTTTCACAGAGGCACGAAGGCACAGAGGCACAGAGCAGCATGGATGAAGGTCTGCTCTGTGCCTCCGTGACACTGTGCCTCCGTGAAAAATGGCGGACGCCCACCCTGCTTTGCGGATCGGACTCGGTTAGATCGTTTTATTGACTGAATTCCAAATCGCGCGCCCGGGTCAATCTCGCCGCGGTCTGGAATCTTAGTAGCGTGCAGAGATCTAATCTGCGTTCACCGCGTCATCGGCGTTAAAATTGTCCGCTGCCATTGCTTGCGATGGGCAGGCCGCGGGGTTAAAACGCTGGGGAACATCCTGCTCGCCGCCATACCGCCTCAAGGGTTCCCGCCATGCGCCTCTGCCGCTTTTTGCACGACAAGAAGATCCACGCCGGATTCTACAGCGAAAAATTCGTGGTCCCGCTCAGTGCCGCCGCCAAGGCCTACTCCGAGGCCACGCACGAGCAACTGGCGATTCCCGCCGGGGACGATCTCGCAGCGCTGTTGCCGCCGGACGGAAAATCCCACGCGGCCGCGGCCAAAATCGCCGGCTGGGTCGCGCGGCAGGGGGACGGACTGCCGGCCGCGGCCCGCCTCGAGACCGGGAAGGTCGAGCTCTTGGTTCCGCTGCCGCGGCCCAACAAGCTCTTCCTGCTGGCGGGCAATTACGCCGACCACATCATCGAAGGCGGCGGCATGGCCCCCGAGCGGCTGGAGACCTTTCCGTACGTCTTCATGAAGCCGCCGAGCACGACGCTCACCGATCCCGGCAAACCGGTGGTGGTGCCGTCGATCTCGCCGAGTACCACCGATTGGGAGCTGGAGCTGGCGGTGGTCATCGGCCGCACGGCCCGGCACATCAAGGAGTCCGAGGCCCTGGCGTACGTCGCGGGCTACACCATCGTCAACGACATCTCCGACCGCAAGTTCCGCCCCAACCCCGGCCGCAAGGAGCGGAAGATGGACAGCTTCTTCGACTGGCTGCACGGCAAGTGGCACGACAGCTTCTGCCCCTGCGGCCCGTGCATCACCAGCGCCGACGCCATTGCCGACCCGCAAAAGCTGGCGATGAAGCTCAGCGTCAACGGCGAGCCGAAGCAGAACGCCTCGACCGGCCAGCAGATCTTCCCCGTCGCCGCCGTGATCGAGTTCATCAGCCACATCGTCACGCTCGAGCCGGGGGACATCATCTCCACCGGCACTCCGGCGGGCGTCGGCAACGCGACCGGGACGTACCTCCATGCGGGGGACCGCGTCGAAGCCTGGATCGAAGGGATCGGCACGCTCGTCTCCCCCGTGGTGGCGGAGGAAGCGCAGAAGTAACCCTCCTGCGGCAGCGCGCTTGTGCGATAACACTTTTTTGGCAGCCGCCCGGCGGACCCGTGTGAACGGATGTACTGGTCCAGCAGGGACTTGCGCCAACTGGGGTGCTCCGGGCGAATTGCCAGTTCATAACCGTCGGTTTAGCGCCCCGCACGGCCGCCGGGCGGACACGCCGGGAGGTTTTTTGACAGCAAAGGGGGGGTTCTGTCAAAAAACCTGTCAAACTGGGCAATCTCGGCAGTCCGCGAACCTCTCCCTCTCCCTCTGGGAGAGGGCCGGGGTGAGGGCGCCGGGAGAGGGCCGGGCAGAAGGTCTCCCTCTCCCTCTGGGAGAGGGCCGGGGTGAGGTTGCTGAGCCACCACTCACCACTCACAAATTGTCAAAGACCAAACGGGGCGCAGAGCCCAGTACTGCCATTCTACGCACTAGTGGCGTTTTGTCCATACCACGCCGCGAAAAATGTGCTGGCCCGGATCCTAGCCGGAGGCAAAGTTGCCCCCGGGTGGCGGCAGACGGAAATCGCAGGTGTCTCCTCGGAGCCGCGTCTTGCCAAAAGCCCCGTGCGGCTCGCGGGTGATGGAGGGCGTGTACCCGCTCCTGCACTGGCTGCGCCAGTGGGACGCTGAGCATTGCTCTGTGTACACTATCGCCTGTGCCACCTTCGCAGGTGGTAATGCTGGTGATCCGCCGATGGATTTGGTAGATTCCTGCCCATGACGTTGTTACTCACCATCATGGGCCAGAGCAAGAAGCGCACACTCCGCCTTCGATTCACGCGCGGGCACTTGGCGGCATTTCTTGCGCAAAGTGGAGAAACTGGAATGAGCTATCTCAAAGAACAATGGACGGAATCCCAACTATTGGCTTTACCCTTGGGCGATGAACACGACTATATAGAGCGGAAAGCCGGGGCGCTATTGAGTGACCAGCACGACTTTCGGGTAAAAATGGCCAAAGCTCTATCCGCGTTCGCAAATTCAGGCGGTGGCCATATTGTATTGGGTCAAAAGAATGACGGAACATTTGATGGAATACCAAAACGGACCAGGTCGCCATCTACGCAAGAGTGGTTGGAACAAGTTTTGCCGAATCTAGTGCAGTTTCCATTGGCACTTTTCCGCGTACATACCGTAACGCCAGATGAAGTCAGCTCCACGATACCAACAGACCGTGAGGTACTTGTGATTGACATCGGAGATAGCCTCCTTGCTCCACACCAAGCGGCCTTTCCAACAGATTCGCCGCAGTACTATCACCGGCAAGGTGGAAAATCTGTCGCTGCTCCTCACCATTACTTGGAATTGATACGGAATCGCATTATCGCGCCAGTGTTAGAGCCAACGCTTGTAGGCATTGACGTACACAAGACTTTTATGATGGATAACAACTATGAGGCAGTATTATGCTTAACGGCCGACTTTCAAATTCGCAATACTTCGCGAGTTGCAAGCCATGAATGGGCGCTATTACATGCGTTCAGCAGCGAATACAAGTGCTTGGTTGGTCCTGACGAGATTGCTCAAATAAGGCGCAGCGACGGCATCCCAATCAATAGGACAATTCTCCCCACTTTATCGTATCCAACTGCGAGATATGTCGGGATTCGGTTTCAACTAGGAGTTCCTATCGAACGGCAATTGCGCACCATATTCCCCTCAATCCAAGTTGGAATGCAGGCCATCAGCGAGGCGCATGTCGGAAATGAAAAACGTGGAGCACTGACCGATGTGATGGATGTAGAGGAGTTTATTCGGATGGCAAGGACTAAACTGGATGCCAACAACATTTCATATAGCTGGGGAGACTGAGAACTGAGTTATGGCAATTCCTGTTGAATGTGAAATCATATACGACGGGTGGCATGCCCGAATGAGAGTTGGAGCGGGTATGTCCGTGTGCCACGGCCGTCCTGGGCCGTCCGACGCGGGTAAACGCTCTCCCTCACCCATGAGCCGCAAGCGTTTTTTGGCAAGGCGTGGCCCCGGGGAACGACGCTCTAGCCGGGTCGGACCCGGAGGCGCCTCCGGCTAAGGGCGCGGCATTGACAAGCCCGACGCGCCAGCGAGGGAAACGCCCCACGGGCGGAACCGGAGGCAAGTTTGCCTCCGGCTAAGAACAGCCGTCCCCACCTGAGAGCGTATGGCAGACTCGTACGCCGGAGCGACCGGGTGGCCGTGTCAACGAGTGAAAAGTGCGATACTGGCGGGCCGCCCGCCAGCAAGCGTGTTCTGGCAGGTGCCGATTGCCGAAGCATTTAGAGGCTATCCGAAAAGTGATCTTGTTCTAAATTGCCGAAACTGCGTAGTGTGCTGGCTTCCATCTTCCCCAAACCAAGGAGCATGCACATGGACGTGCCAGCACGTGAAACGTATCCCAGCGACCTGACCGACGCGCA
>DATKDU010000410.1:0-2716 GCA_035512595.1 Pirellulaceae bacterium | reverse complement strand
AAAAAAGCCGCCATCCAAGGGGATGGCGGCTTAAAAACAGCGAGGCCGACGGGGCTCGAACCCGCAACCACCGGATCGACAGTCCGGTACTCTAACCAATTGAGCTACGGCCCCAGCGCTGATTCATGCAGTTTAGCGTCCGGCTGCCTTCTCGCAAGGGCTTTCCAAGCGGGGCCTGTCGGACCCGAATGCTCGCTAAATAAGTCCTTATAGCAAAAGCGGTTAGGACTCGGTAGCCAGAGGGTGCAAATCTCCTGCCCCTGCCCGGACTGTGAGCTAGGCTTGAGCGGAGACACCGCGCAGCGGCCGGGCATTGGCCCGCCGCAGGAAGGGGAATTGAGATGCTGCCGATCGATCGCATCATTGCCAGAGCGGCGGAGATTATCGAGCACTACTTCGCAGTAGCCGTCGATGCGCCGACTCATTTTACGATGAGCCACTGGATCGTCTTCTCGATCTTGGCCTGCACCTTCGGCTTTCTCTGCCTGCGCGGATTCGGCTCGCGGAAAAACTACTAGGTTGTCCTGCTGGCAGGACAATCCGCCGCGCCAGCGGTTCGCTCGCCGTCAGTGGCAGCGGCTCAAAACACGGTTTCATCGGGTTCGCGGCCGAGCAACTCCTTGGCCTTGCCGCGTAGTTCTTTCGCCTCTTTCCAGCGGTTGAGCTTTTCCAGGACCAGCGAGGCGTGGTAGTAGATCACGGCCCAATTCCTCAATTCGCTCTGTTGGTCGATTCTGAACTCGCGATAGTCAACGACCGATTTCAAGGCCGATGGCCGGCGAATTCTGACGACTTCCTGGTCGGCCTTAGCCACAGCGAACTTGAAATCCGAGACCGCTTCTTCGTAGCGGCCCATCTCGTACAGTATGAATCCTCGCGTATCGAGCATCGCCGCATCGTTCGATCCGGCGGGCAACTGGCCCAATGCCGAATTGATCTCGCTCAGAGCGAGAGGAAGATCCTCGCGAGACAGGGCCCGAAAGTAGGCAACTCCGTTGAGCGCCATGACATCATCTGCGGCTGACCATGTTCGCCTGGCGTCGGCATGAAGCTTCAATGCTTCCTCCACGGCTTCCCTGTTTCGGCGCAGGTTCACAAGGGCACTCTGCTTGGTGTGAGCGACTTGCCATGAACTGATTCCCAATCGCTCGGCAGCCTGGCAATCGGCCAAAGCGCCGGCACTTTCCGAGTCCGCCAAGCGCCACTTGGCGCGATGCAAGTACGCTTGACCATCGTCGGCGTTCCAATGGAGTGCTTTTTCCAAATACGAATTGGCAAGCTGTGCATGCTGTGCTGCTTGCTGAGGCCGGCCGATGATGCGGAAATAGTCAGCATTCACCCGATGCTCGACCGCCGCGGCCAGATACCAGCGTCCGACCTCGCGGGGCGCTTCCGTCCAGCCGATCCACAGCCCCAGCACGAGCGTTAGGGCCAGCATCGCGCGCGGCACTAATTTCCGCCGGCGGATAGGGGTGCCAGGCGTGGCGGCGGCAACTGGGGCGTCTTGCGACATCGTTGGCAGGTCGAGTAAGGATTCCGGCAAACTCGATTGTACCGTGACTGCCCTAGGCCGGTCACGGCGCATGAAAAAGCCCGGGAATTACGCCCGGGCTCATGGACGCGACGGTCGTGCCGGCTACTTGTTGTAGCCCAGCGATTTGACGACGGACAGCATCTCTTCGTAGGTGATGAAGCGGCGGCGGTGCATCACCTTGTAGGAGTCGATCGCCTCCCCCAACTCGCGGGCCTCCTGCGAAAGCTCGTCGTAGCTGTTGGAGAATTGGCGCCGTTCGTGCCCCGGCGGCCCGACCTGCGACGCCTGGCCGCGGCGATCAAGGAATGGTTCCAAAGCGGTCGCGTAAGTCGAGGACATGCTCAGACCCCTCACAGCGTGCGGCCGACTTGCCCACCACTTGGGAGAATGGATTGGCGCACAGTATCCATCTTCGTAACCGTAGGACACGCATTGAAAGCGGTCAAACGCCGCCAGCCCATTGCCGGCGGCAATGGTCGAGCCGCTGTCCGAATCGCCGCTCCCTGCGGAATGCAGAACGGGTTCCAGAAGTGCCGGCCGTGATGGTCGTGACGGCCGGCGTGCATCTGGCGGCCTGTGCTAGGATGCTCGCGGTCCGATGGGGGGCCAGGGGAATGCCGGCATATCGCCTTGTAGCACTTGTTCCGCCGGATCCTGGCGGCGCTCGAAGATTGGCACGGCCGCAAACTGAGCCCGCTTGCCGGGTGTGATCGAGCCGTAGTCGGCATCGATCCCCAGCGCTTCGGCTGCCGATAGCGTCCCCATTTTGAGTATCTCCGCCGGTTCCGGACGCGGACGGCCGGTGGCGATGTGCCGCAATTCGGCCAGCATCGACAGGTCGGGGTTGCTGGCGCGCGAATCGGTGCCGACTGCCAGCCGCACTCCACCGCGAAGCATTTCTGCCAGCGGATAAGGCTCATGTCCGAAATAGGCGTGCGTCCGCGGGCAGTAGACGACCGACATATTCTCCCGCCGGCCGCCAAGGAACTCGATCTCATCGGCGGCGAGATAATTGCCGTGAACGACCACCGCCCGATGGGTGTTTTGCAGAGTTTCGAGGTAGTCGAGCGGCCGCATACCGCGGGGCAGTGCGGCTGGAAACCACGCGTTGAGTTTGACGAGCAACTCCACCAGCGGGCCGCTATGACTTTCCAGCAGTTCTAATTCCTGCCGCGATTCGGC
>DATKDU010000409.1:0-2838 GCA_035512595.1 Pirellulaceae bacterium | reverse complement strand
AAAAAAGCCGCCATCCAAGGGGATGGCGGCTTAAAAACAGCGAGGCCGACGGGGCTCGAACCCGCAACCACCGGATCGACAGTCCGGTACTCTAACCAATTGAGCTACGGCCCCAGCGCTGATTCATGCAGTTTAGCGTCCCGCTGCCTTCTCGCAAGGGCTTCCCAAGCGGGGCTAGTGGGACCCGAATGGTCGCTAGATAAGTCCTTATAGCAAAAGCGGTTAGGAACTTGGTCCGCAGAGGGCGCAAATCTCCTGCCACAGCCCAAACTGTGAGCTAGGCTTGAGCGGAAACACCGCGCAGCGGCCGAGGCACAGGCCCGCCGCAGAAGGGGAATTGAGATGCTGCCGATCGATCGCATCATTGCCAGAGCGGGGGAGATTATCGAGCACTACTTCGCAGTCGCCGTCGATGCGCCGACTCATTTTACGATGAGCCACTGGATCGTCTTCTCGATCTTGGCCTGCACTTTCGGCTTCCTCTGCCTGCGCGGATTCGGCTCACGGAAAAACTACTAGTCCTACAGCGCTGAGTCGTAGCCGAGGTCGTCGATTTTGGACGGAAAAACGCGAAACCTTCCGAAGGCTCACGACTTCGGCTACGGAGTCTCTGCTGGCAGGACAATCCGCCGCGCCCGCGGTTCGCTCGCCATCGGTAGTAGCGGCTCAAAACACGGTTTCATCGGGTTCGCGGCCCAGCAGGTCCTTGGCCATTTGCCAGTCTCGCTGGGCATCCTTCTTGTGCTTGAGCTTCGCGAGCACAAGAGACCGATGATAGAAGATCACACCCAAATTGTAGGACTGGGCGGGTTCTCGTATTTCGAATTCACGAAGATCAGTGGCCGCGTACAGCCTTTGACGACGTCGCATGCCATAGTCACGAACCTCGATCTCCGCAAGTGTTGCCGCCTCGTCCATATCATTAATGGCCTCTTTCGGCCGGTCGAGCAGAAAGAGGATGTAGCCGCGCGTGTCCAAGCAGGCCATTAGCTGAAGGCGCTCGGAGTACGAGAGCTCGTTGACCGGACGTTTGGTTTTTTGCAGCACCTCGTTGATTTCCTGCAATGCCAATGTGAGGTCCTGCTTTCCGACGGCCCTGAAGTACGCCACCTGGTTCAACTGAACAAGTGCGGCGTCTTTCAGCCACCAACGCGACCGCATTGCTCGATAAATCGCCAATTGGTCGTCCACCGCAGCCCGGTATTGCTTCCTTTCCAGGTTGATCGCGGACCGCCTTTCCCAAACACGCCACGGATTAGCTCCCAGTCCTAAAGCTCGCTCGCAGTCCTCAATGGCCTCCTCAAGGCGATTCTCGGACGCGCGCCAGCCCGCACGGATCAGGTAAGCTTCTGCACAATCTGGATTCCAATCAAGCGCCTTTTGAAGCGCCACGGATGCCGCTTGAGCGAGTCGATCCGCTTCCTCTGAACGACGCTGCCGACGCAAATGTGCAGCATTCACCCGATGCTCCACCGCTGCGGCCAGATACCAGCGGCCGACTTCGCGGGGGGCTTCTGTCCAGCCGATCCACAGCCCCAGCACGAGCGTTAGGGCCAGCATCGCGCGCGGCACTAATTTCCGCCGGCGGATAGGGGAGCCAGGCGTGGCGGCGGCAACTGGGGCGTCTTGCGACATCGTTGGCAGGTCGAGTAAGGGCTTCGGCAAACTCGATTGTACCGTGACTGCCCTAGGCCGGTCACGGCGCATGAAAAAGCCCGGGAATTACGCCCGGGCTCATGGACGCGACGTTCGTGCCGGCTACTTGTTGTAGCCCAGCGATTTGACGACCGACAGCATTTCCTCGTAGGTGATGAAGCGGCGGCGGTGCATCACCTTGTAGGAGTCGATCGCCTGCCCCAATTCGCGGGCCTCCTGCGAAAGCTCGTCGTAGCTGTTGGAGAATTGCCGCCGTTCGTGCCCCGGCGGCCCGACCTGCGATGCCGGGCCGCGGCGGTCAAGGAATGGTTCCAACGCGGTCGCGTAAGACGAGGACATGCTCAGACCCCTCACATCGTGCGGCCGATTTGCCCACCACTTGGGAGAATGGATTGGCGCACAGTATCCATCTTCGTAACCGTAGGACACGCTTTGAAAGCGGTCAAACGCCGCCAGCCCATTGCCGGCGGCAACGGTCGAGCCGCTGTCCGAATCGCCGATCCCTGCGGAATGCAGAGCGGGTTCCAGAAGTGCCGGCCGTGATGGTCGTGACGGCCGGCGGGCATCTGGCGGCCTGTGCTAGGATGCTCGCGGTCCGATGGGGGGCCAGGGGAATGCCGGCATATCGTCTCGCAACACTTGTTCCACCGGAACGAGGCGGCGGTTGAAGATCGGCACGGCGACAAACTGAGCCTGCTTCCCGGGTGTGATCGAGCCGTAGTCGGCATCGATCCCCAGCGCTTCGGCTGCCGAGAGCGTCCCCATTTTCAGGATCTCGGCTCCGCTTGGGCGCGCCTGGCTGCGGGCAATATGCCGCAGCTCGGCCAGCATCGACAGGTCGGGGTTGCTGGCCCGCGAATCGGTGCCGACCGCCAGCCGCACTCCCCCGCGGAGCATTTCCGCCAGCGGATAAGGCTCATGTCCGAAAAAGGCGTGCGTCCGCGGGCAGTAGACGACTGACATGTTCTCGCGCCGGGCGGCAAGGAACTCGATCTCATCGGCGGCGAGATAATTGCCGTGAACGACCAGTGCCCGATGGGCGTTTTGCAGAGTTTCGAGGTAGTCGAGCGGCCGCATACCGCGGGGCAGTGCGGCTGGAAACCACGCGTTGAGTTTGACGAGCAACTCCACCAGCGGGCCGCTATGACTTTCCAGCAGTTCTAATTCCTGCCGCGATTCGGC
>DATKDU010000408.1:0-10814 GCA_035512595.1 Pirellulaceae bacterium | reverse complement strand
ACCGCCTGCTGGACGAGGTCGCTGGGCCGCCAGAAGCTGCTGGGGAGCCACTTTTGCAAAATGGCGTGAGCCTGGCGCTGGTCGATCTTGAGCGGCACCACTCGCTGGGGCGACAGGACCTTGACGTCCTTGACCTCGGTCAGTTTCTCGCCGCCGCAGAACGGGCAGCGGAGGGTCTGGGCTAACGCATCGTAGCTCATCCCCGCGCCGCAGCCATCGCACAAGAAATTGTGCGTGGCGATTGCCGTGCCGGATTTGGATGCTGCGGGCTGGCCATTGCTACTGGGGGCTTCGGTCCCGCAGTTGGCGCAAAACAGGTCCTCCTCGTCGAGGATGGCGCCGCAGACGGTGCATTTGTGGAGGGTCGTGGTCATCCAAGAATCTGCGACAAGATGAAGATGACCAAGGCGACCACGAGCACAATGCCAACCACGACGCCAACGGCAATCCAAATCCTCTGCCAACTCACCGGCTTGTCGCCCGAAATCTTGCCGGTCTGACCATTGACCAGAAAGCGGTACAGCTTGTCCTGATATTTGTAGCTGAGCACGTACACCGGCAGCAGGCACAGGTCGGAGTTGACGTCCCCGAAGTTGGTACGAACCACCAGGCCGCTGTGCGTGTCTCCGGGCAGGTGCGAAGCGACGTTCTGCTGCTCGCGGCGGTAGAACTCGTGCTGGCAGCGGACGAGCGCTTCCTCGCGGGCAATCGAATACTGCTCCGATAGCCAGCCCGCCAGGAAGTACGGCTCGTAGCGCTTGAGCGCCGGCAGATTGAACGGCATGATCCGCTCGGCCACCTGCTGCGGCAGTCCCTTGCTGCCGGAGACGAGATAGCCGCTGTAATAGCGATGGTGATTGCCCGCCAGTGGCCACCACTCCGTCTCGCGGACCTGCCTCGTCCGTGTGACCATTTTGCCGTTGACCATCGTGGTATAAGTCTCGGTGCGATACCAGTACTCGCCGATCTGCGCCTGCCAGGTGCTTTCGGCCAGCATCGAGAACGACCAGAACGGCAGGTAAACCCCTTTCATCTTGTCGGCCACCGCGGCCATGACCAGATCGCCCGGGCGGTACCAGGGGTTGTCCCGCAGCCACTGTTTGAATTTCTCGTGGGCCTGCTGGGGCGTCACGGCAAAGCCGATGACGAACTCGGGCAACTGGCGTCCCGCCATGTCGGGGGAGTACTCGGCGACGTAGTTGGAGTCGCAAAACGGGCAGGTATAGCTGAGCTGCCCCGGATCGGTGGCCACTTCCGCCCCGCATTGCTGGCAGCGGAAGTATTTGTGCTGCTCCTCTTCCGCCAACTCGGCATCGACGACTGGCGGCGCGTCGTAGCGCGGATTGGGCGTGCCGCAAGCCGGGCAGAACTTGTCCAGCTTCTCGACGGGTGTGCCGCAAGCTTCGCACGGAATGCCGTGCGGCGCAGCAGCGTCCTGGTCTACGGACGGCTCGTCGAGGTATTCGATGTCAGGTGCAGTCACGAATGCATCCTCGGCACTGGATCCCCTTCGGCGATAATCGCCGCCTCGGCACTGGACAACTCCTCCAGCCGGGCGTGTACTTCGTTGTCGCTTGCAAAATCTTTGGCCAGTCGCACATACGTGCTGTGGTGCCGCGCTTCGGACTCAAACAGGCTGCCGAAGAACTCGGCCAGCTCGCGATCGGCAAGTTCCTTGGCGAGCAGGCCGAACCGCTCGCAGGAGCGAGCCTCGATCAGGCCGGCCACGAGCAGCCGATCAACGGCCCGCTGCGGCTCCTGCTTGCGAACGAGGTCGTTCAATTTGCGGCCGTAGCTGCTGGGCGAGAGGCGGCGGAAGCGGATTTGCCGCCGCGCGAGGATGTCGAGCACCAGATGAAAATGCGATAGCTCCTCCTGCACGATCTCGGTCATCGCGCGGCACAATTCCACGTGGTCCACGTAGGCAAACAACAGGTTCATCGCCGTGCCCGCTGCTTTCTTCTCGCAGTGGGCATGGTCGATGAGCAGCTCGTCCAAATGGCCGCGGACCTGTTCGAGCCAACGGCCGGACGAAGCGGACTTGAGGTTCAGCATGGCTGAGGACGCTACTTCTTCTTCGGCAGAATCACCAGCCCCTTGACCCCCAGATCGATGCGGAACAGGCCTCCTTCGCCGGCTTCCTTGCCGATGCCGCCGGTGATGAAGAGCTGGTCGTGCTTCTCGCCGCCGAAGGCGACGTTGCTGGTGGTCACGTTGCCGCCGTCATACTGGCGGATGAGCTTCCCCGACGGATCGAGGACCTGTACCTGCTTCATGCCGTAGTGCGCGACGTACAAATTGCCCGCCGCATCGAGGCAAATGCCGTCGGGCTGGCTTTGCAAGTGATCGCCAGACGCGTGCTTGGGCAAATCGGCAAACAGTTTTCGTTTGCCGACTTTGCCGGGGCCGCTGACGAGGTAGATGTGGATCTGATTCGTTTGGCTCTCGGCCAGGAACAGCTTCTTGCCGTCGGCAGAGAGAGCAATGCCGTTGGGGAAGGCGAGACCGTCGTCGAGCAAATGGGTCTTGCCCGTCTTATCGACGTAGTGGATTGTGCCAATCTTATTTTTCAAATCGCTCTCGCCCGGATCGCTGAAGTAAAAGCCGCCGTTGGGTGTGTCGAGCGTCAGATCGTTGGGACCGCGGAGCGGTTTGCCGCCGCACTCCTTACTGGCGGCCGCGAGCAACTTGCCGTCGGCCGACAGGTGCAGCACGGCATGATGGCTGGCGTCGCACACCAGGTGCGTGCCGTCCGCCAGGATCTTGTGGCCATTGGGAGCGCCGGTCACGGCCCAGACGCTGTGTGTGCCGTCGAGCGTGAAGCGGGTGATCGAATCCTTCCAGGAGATGTAGCCGCGTCCCTGATGGTCGAAGACGACCCCTTCGCAGTACGCCGGCACGCGGAACATCTCAACCGTCTTGGCCTTGGCCTGGTCGGGCAATTCCTGGGCGAGGAGCGAACTACTGACGAAAGCGAGCAGCAGGGCGAGTCGGTACATGGGTTGTCTCCGGAAGAGGACGGGGTGACTTGCCGGAGAGTTTAACCGATCGTGGGGCAGGCGTCTCGCCTGCCGCGTAGGACAGGTTTTCAACCTGTCCCGAAAGGAGTTGATTTTGGACAGGTTGAAAACCTGTCCTACTTCATGATCAGCGGGCTGCGCATGTTGACGTCGCTGACCTGGTCGTTGAGCGTACACATGTCATACACGATGCCGATCCCCAACAGCCCCAGCGTGCAGAGCCACAGGATGCCCGTGCCGATCTTGCCCATGTAGAACCGGTGAATTCCCAGGTAGCCGAGGAACGCCAGCAGCAGCCAGGCAACCGTGTAATCCACGTCGCCGGGAACATACCTTCGGTCCGCCTGCCGGTCCAGGCTCGGCATCAGAAACAGGTCGATGATCCAGCCAATGCCGCACAGACCGCCGGTGAAGAGCCAGATCAGGCCAGTGATCGGCCGGCCGTAGTAGAAGCGGTGGAATCCCATGAACCCCACGATCCACAGGATGTACCCGACAACCAGTGAATGCGTGTTCCGCGGCGCGTAGAGCGTAGCTGTGGACATTTCCCTCCTCGTGGTTGAAACGCGAACCGATGGAAGGGTATTCGCCGGGGCCAGCGCAATCTTGCCGCGAACCACAAGCCTCCACAAGCCTGAAGCGCAAGCGAAGGAAAGGCTGATTGGCGAGTGGACGAGTTTCCTTCGCTTGCGCCACAAGCCTGAAGCGCGAGCGAAGGAAAGGCCGTTTCGCGAGTGGACGAGTTTCCTTCGCTTGCGCTTCAGGCTTGTGAAACGGCGGACCGGCGGCCGCCAAGGCGGCCTGGTCCCACCCTGCCAGCGCTACTTCTTCGCCGCCGCAAACCGCTTGGCCACTTCGTTCCAGTTCACCACGTTCCAAAACGCGGCAATGTAATCGGGCCGCCGGTTCTGGTAGTTCAGATAGTAGGCGTGCTCCCACACGTCGAGCCCCAAGAGCGGCGTCTTCCCTTCCATGATCGGGCTGTCCTGATTGGCCGTGCTCGAGACTTCCAGCTTGCCGTTGGCGACGCTCAGCCAGGCCCAGCCCGAGCCAAAACGCGTCGCCCCGGCCTTGGCGAACGCTTCCTTGAACGAGTCGAAGCTGCCAAACGCCCCGTTGATCGCCGACGACAGTTCGCCGCTCGGCTGCCCGCCGGCATTCGGCCCCATGACGGTCCAGAAGAGCGAGTGGTTGGCGTGTCCGCCGCCGTTGTTGCGGACGGTGGTGCGGATGTTCTCCGGCACCTTGTTCAAGTCGCTGATCAGCTCCTCGACCGACAGCTTCTCAAAGTCGGTCCCCGCAATGGCCGTGTTGACGTTGTTGATGTACGCCTGATGGTGCTTGGTATGGTGGATCTCCATCGTCCGCGCGTCGATATGCGGCTCGAGGGCGTTGTAGGCGTATGGAAGCGGAGGAAGCGAGTAAGCCATGGAGATTCTCCTAAAGTTCGCGTGGCAAAAGCGGCTGGGCCGCCAAGACTTGCAATTACCGAACCAATCCTGGCAGCTTACCGCTGAGTCCCGGCGCGGACAATGAGGGCGGTGAGGGGTGCCCTGGGTTATCCGCAGATTTCGCCGATTTCGCAGAAGTGAAACAAAGTGAATTGATCTTCTCTCCGTAATCGGCGAATCTGCGGGTGACCTGCCGTCGGACTGATTGCCGCGTCATCTTGTCAGCGACGCAATCAACTCCAAGTGCGCTCGGGCCGCTTTCTCCAGCGAGAAATTCTCGGCCACTCGCTTTCGCCCCGCAGCACCAAGCTGCACTCCGTATGCCGCGGAGTCAAAGATCCGGCCGATCGCTGCCCACAAGCTGCTCGCGGCGCGCGGCGGCACGAGCAACCCTTCCAGCTCGTGCCGGACCAGCGCCCGATTGCCGGGAATGTCCGTGGCGACCACCGGCAGTCCGGCCGCCATCGCTTCCAGGAGCGAAATCGACATCCCTTCCGAATAGCTCGGCAGCACGAACAGGTCGGCCGCCGCCAAAACGTCGTCGATCTCGTCGAACGAACCCGGCAGGCAAATGTGGTAGCGAAAGCCCAGGTCGCTGATCAACTGGAACAACTCGTCGCGCTGCGGCCCTTCGCCGATCAGCCACAGCCGCGCGTGGGGCCAGCGATTGGCGATTGCCGGCCAGGCTAGCACCAGGTCCAAGAGCCCTTTGTCGGGGTGCAGCCGCCCGGTGTAGACCGCCACCGGCGCATCGGGCTCGCACTTGAGGTCCCAGTTCGCTTCCGCCAGCGCGGATCGGGCCGCTTCGCGCTGACGTGGCGCTCGCGGCGGCGGCAAACGGACGCCGTTGTCGATCCGCTGGATCTTGGCCGGATCGTAGCCCGCCGCCAGCAGCTCCTCGCCGATCGCATCGCTGGGAGCCACGATCGCATCGGCTTCCGAGCACCGCCGTCGGATGCGCATGCCGAAACGCGCCGTCGCCTGCCACGTGCAATCTCCCGCCGCGCCGCCCCCTTCCGCCCGCACGATCACCGGCACTCCGCTGCCGCGAAGCGCACCGATGGCGGCATAGGCGTCGTGCTTGAGCATCGACACCAGCACGCCGTCGAACTTCGGCCGCTGCGAAGTCAGCCACGACGACAGGCCGTACATGTAGCGCAGCGTTCCCCAGCCGCGGAGTTTGGGTTGGGCCAACCGCACCACGGGAATCTCGCGATGCACCAGCTCGAGCGGCCAGTGCTTCTCCCACTGGGCGGTGACGATCGTCGCGGCGTGCCCTTGCCGGCGGAATTCGGCGGCCAGATTGGCCATCACGACCTCCGCCCCGCCCACCAGCGGCCAGAAGCGACGGGTCACCAGCGCCAGCCGCAGCCGCTTCATGGCGTGCTGCCCTCGATGTCCCCAGGCTCGAGTGCCGCCAGGTAGGGGAGGTTGCGGTAGGCGTCACGATAGTCCAGGCCATAGCCGACGACGAACTCGTCGGGAATCGTAAAGCCGACGTAATCGGGGACCAGCGGCACTTCCTGCTTTCCTTTTTTGAGCAGCAACACGGCCGAGCGGATCGACCGCGGATCGAACTGATCGAGCTCGGCAATCACCTCAAACAGCGTCTGCCCCGTGTCGAAGATGTCATCCACCAGCAGCACGTCGCGGCCGGCAATGTCCGGCATCATGTCCGAGTTGATCCGCAGAGGGCCCCGCTTCGTCCCCTGGTAGCTGCTCGTTTGCACCACGCCGACCCGCAGCGGCATATCGAGCTTGCGGATCAAATCGGCCAGAAAGACGATGCTGCCGGTCATGATGGCAATCACGGTCAGCGGCCGCCCCTGCTCCCTCAGGCAAATCTCCGCCGCCAGCTTGTCCACCGACTGCTGAATCTGCTCGGCAGTGATGAGGATTTTCACATCCAGTTCCGGTCGTTAGGCTGTGGAAAATGGTTGGCAGTAGCATAGCGAGTTTTGCGTCCGGGGTGAGCGCGATAGGCCTAGTGACGTCCGCGCCAATACCCGGGCCTGCGGCTGGTGTGGGCGACAGCGACGACGCGAAACTCGCCGGTGATGCCGCGCCGGAAGATGAGCAGATACGGGAATCGCTTGACCCGGACCCGATGATAGGCGCCTTCTAAAACGGGAAGTGACTGGCCAGAGGCGGCAATGCGGTCCACAGCCGCCGCCACCGCCAGTCGAAAAAGCTCGGCCGCACGAGGCGAGCGGGCAGCATACCACTTGCGCGCGGATCGGTATTCTCGTGCCGCATCCCGCTGGAAATAGACCTCGGTCATGGCCCTTCGGCATTCAAGTCCGACCAGGGAATGTCGCCGGCATCGTCGGCGAAGCGTTGATCGAGTTTCTCGATGAGCTGCGGATCGTCCACGTCGATCGTCAGATCGCTGGGGGCGGCGTCCAAGAGGCGGGCTGCCAAGACGAGGCGTTGCTCCTCCGGAAGCTGTAGCGCTGCTTCAAACAGGGCGTCTGTACTCAGTGGCGTCATCGGTCCTCCTTTCGACGGGTGCCCGCATCGCGGCATTCCTATTATGCTGCACCTATCATCCGCCGGCAAATAACCCGCCCCCCCCGCCGCTGAAAGATGCCCGGAACCTGGACCGAAGAGCCGATTGCTGGTCATGTGTGCGACGTGTATACGCCGCCCCAAAGGAACCCGCACGGGTTCGTCGTGCTCTATCTTCACGGCGTCCATCTCAACCGGCTGCACGACAAGGGGCCGTTTGTTGAGCAGTTTGACAAGCACGGTCTGGCGGTCGTCTCACCGCATACGCAGCGGAGCTGGTGGACCGACAAGATCTGCCGCGAGTTCAATGAAAAGATCACGGCCCAGCAGCACGTGCTCCAGAACGTCCTGCCGTTCATCGAGCAGCGGCTGGGCGCGAAGCCGCCGCAGATCGGACTCTTAGGCACGAGCATGGGAGGCCAAGGGGCGCTCCGGTTTGCTTACAGATTTCCCAACATCTTTCCCGTCGCTGCCGCCATCTCGCCGGCCATCGACTACTACAAGCGGTACAACGAAGGGGACGAGACGATCCCGCAGATGTATCCCGACCCCGAAGCGGCCCGCCAGGATTCGGCCACGCTGCACATCCACCCGCTCAACTGGCCGCGGCATCAATTTTTCTGCTGCGACCCCGAGGATTTCCGCTGGTGGGAAAGTGCCGACCGGCTGCGGATGAAGCTGTATTCGCTCGGAGTGCCGCACGAGTGCGACCTGGAGACGAGCGGCGGGGGCCACGGGTTTGACTACTACAACCGGATGGCCGAACGGGCGATCACGTTCCTGGTCGAGCGGCTCGATCAAGAGCGGCGGCGCCTGCCGAGCGTGTAGCCAAATTCCTCGTTCCCACGCAGAGCGTGGGAACAAGGCCATTCGGATGGCCACGATCCGAATTCTTAGGAATTCGGCTACTTGCTTAGTAGCTTCGTCAGCCGCGTCTGGGCTTCGCTGGCCGCGGAACAGGTTGGGTAATCGGCCAGCACTTCGCGATAGAGTCCGGCCGCCTGATCGCTGCGGCCAAGATTTTCCAATTGCTCGCCGGCCGCGACGAGCGCATCAGCAGCCATCGCCCGCGGACGGCCGTGAATCAGGGGCACTCGCAAGTACGCCAGAGAGGCTTCTTCGGCTTGTCCCAACCGCGCTCGTGCGTCGCCGACCACGTACCAGCCGACGGCCTGAACCTCCGGTGGCATTTTTTCGATCGCGACCTGCCAGCGAGCGACTTCCTCGGCCTTGGCGGTGACGATTTTCGTCCGCCAGAGCTGGATGTCGGCCAGCATGGCAAGCCGCGGGTCGTCTGGCGCGGCGCGCTTCAGGCTCTGCTGCGTCAACGCCGCGATTGCCTCGCCGCGGCGGCTGGTCGAAAGGAGCCAGCTTGCGCCGAGCACCGCTGCGGCGGGGAGTTTCGCGCCGGCGGACATCCAGGTGCCGGCCCGCGCTTCCAAAGCGGCATCGGGAGGCAGTGCCCGCCAGGGAAGGGGTATCACGGCCATGTGCGGTGTGGTGGGATCTTCGGCCGCGATTCGCAGGAACTCATCACCCGCCTGATCGAACCGCCCCCGTTCCGCATGGCACTCGACCAACTCGGCCATGATCTGCCGGCGGGCCCACGGGCGTTTTTCCCGCTCCTTGGCCTGCTGAAAGGCGCTGACCGCGTCCTCGAGCTTGCCGGTGCGGCTGAAGTCGCGGCCACGCAAGTGATCGGCCATCCAATCGGTCTTGATTTCGATGACGCGACCGGCGGCAATCGGCTCCTCGCGGCCGGAAAGCGTCTTCAGCTTGAGCTCCGTCCCCGTGTAGTCCACGATTTCGCCTTGGCGGGTGAGCTGCGATTTTCCGTCGGCGCTGGTAATGACCACCGTATCCTGCGCGCGCGCGGCGGCAGTCGTTGACACCAGCAACAGGCCCCAAGCAAGCGTGCTGATGGTGCGAAGGTGCATTGGTCACTTGTCCTGCCGCGGAGCGGCGGGCCACATTACATCCGCGGCAGGCGCGTCACATCGACGTAGCCGTAATTGCCGCCGTTTTCACGTGCCAGTCGTTTGAGGAAGTTGACAGCCCCCGACGGCGTACCCGCGCCGAACTCGATCGTGTTGATGCTCGTGCCGTGGTTCAGCCGCCGGATCTTCGCCAACTCCCCGGGAGAAAGCTGCGGCTCCTCGGCATCGGTGAGGAAAAAAATCGCATCGGGCCGCAGGTTCAAGGCCATGGTCAGCGCTTCCATGTGCCGCGTGCCGCCGCTGGCGGTAATCCGGCCGACGAAATCGGCCGCCTGCCGCTTGCCGTCGTCGTTGGCAAAGACCATTCTTCCCTGCTGGCCGCCGAGCTGCATCAGGCGCGGCTCCTGGTTGTAAAAGATGATCTGAAACTGACGAACCTGATCAAGTTTCTCCAGACTGGCGATCAGCTCGCGCTTGGCGCTGGCCAGCGGCCGCCCTTCGAAGCCTCCCATGCTGCTGGAGCGGTCGAAGACGTAGAGGAAGCTGCTCCCTTCCCCCTGAACGCCGAAGACTTCGGTCTGCGCTTTCTGACCGACGCCCGTGCCGCGCGGACCTCCCTTGCTGCTGCCCAGCAGCTCACCGGCGCCTGGAGCCAAACCCCCGGGCAGACCAGAGCCGGCATCATTCGCATTGGCGGCGGGAAGCTGCGGGCCTCCCGTCGGCGGCAACTCGGAAACGGCCGACACCGGCGAAGCGGCGGCCTCCGCGGTCGCGTCTGCATTCGTCGCCGCTGCCGGGCTCGAATCGCCGCCGTCGGCATCGGAAAAGTATCCCGTCTTGCCGGTCGCATTGCTTGCCAGCACGATCTCGCCGCCGCGGAGCGTGTCCCCAGCGTTTGGCAAAACGCCAGGCGTTACTTGCACCACCAGCCCCAGTACGGTGAAGACCGACAGGTGCAAGAGGAGCGATAGCAGCCAGGCGGGAATGCCGCGGCGTCGCATCCAGGCCGCGGTGGCCTCGGCCTCGGCGGGGTCAGCGGCAGTCGGGCTGGCGGGGCTAGGCATGTGCGGCAAATCGTTGTCCGGCAAGGGATTACGTCGATCGCTTTTGGAATTTTAGGTTCCGGCTCGCGCGGCGTCAACAAACGGGTGCAAACGAGGCTGACGCAACTTGCCTCTTGCGCACAACCGGCCCGAAGTTCGTTGGCGCGGCCAGCCGATAAGCAAGACCGGTGCCGTAGCCGAATTCGCCAGAATTCGGGGGCCGGTGGCTGTGGCGGAGCTTGCGACGCCACGGCCCCCCGTCAAATCTGGCCGGGGTTTCGCAAGCTCAGCCCCAGCCACCTTAGCCCAATTCGGCTACGCCAGGAGTCACTCATGCCTGCCGACGATCCCCAGTTGATGACGCAGCTTGCAATGATCGCCCGCCAGGTGCTGGAGTGGGTCGGCTTTGGCACGCTGGTGGGACTATTGGCCAAGGCGATCATGCCCGGCAAGGACCCCGGCGGTGCGATCGCCACGCTGGCAATGGGCATCGGGGGAACCGTCATCGGCTGCGGCATACTCTCCTATCTGTCGCAAGGAAAAACGCTCGTCACGCCGATCAGCGCGGCCGGCTTCTGCGTGGCCACCGGCGGCGCGTTTGTGATCCTGTTCTTCTACAAGCTGCTCGGCGGCTACTATTTCCGCGAAGGGGAAGGGGCCATCCGCCGCTATCGTCGCCGCCGGTCGGTCCGCGCGCCCGCGGCACTGGTGATCGACGAAGAATAGTTACTGAAGACAGGAAGATGATCGACAGGAAGATGTTAAAAGGCGACGGCCTGAATCATTCTGGACCAATCATTCTTTCCCCATTTTCCTGTCGTTCATTTTCCTGTCTCTATTCCGTTGGCAGGTCTA
>DATKDU010000407.1:0-8124 GCA_035512595.1 Pirellulaceae bacterium | reverse complement strand
CAGCCCTTTCAGACGCGGGGAGGACTCGCGGCAGTAGCCCTCGGCAATCGGGCAGCGGTCCGCGAATTGACAGCCGGCGTAGACGCGGTCGGCGGAAGGGACTTCGCCGGTGAGGATGATTCGCTGCCGCTGGCGTTCGCGAACGGGATCGGGGATCGGGGCGGCGGAGAGGAGTGCCTGGGTGTAGGGGTGGAGCGGCTGCTGGTGCAACTGGTCGCTGGTCGCCAGCTCGACGAGCCGGCCAAGGTACATCACGCCGATCCGCTGCGAGATATGCCGCACGACCGACAGATCGTGCGAGATGAAGAGGTAGGCGACGCCGAGCCGCTGCTGGAGGCCCATCAGCAGGTTGATGACCTGGGCCTGGATGGAGACGTCGAGTGCCGAGACCGGCTCGTCGCAGACGATGAGCTTGGGTTGGACGGCCAGGGCGCGGGCAATGCCGATGCGTTGCCGTTGTCCGCCGGAAAATTCGTGCGGGTAACGGTTGAGGAAGCGGGGGTTGAGGCCGACCAGGTCGAGCAGCCGCATCACTTCCAGGCGGCGATCGGCCGACTCGTGCAGGCCGAAGATATCCATCGGCTCCTGGACGATCGCGCCGACGGTCATCCGCGGGTTGAGCGAGGCGAACGGATCCTGAAAGATCATCTGCACGTCGCGGCGATGGGGGAACATTTCCCGCGGCGAGAGGCCGTCGATCCGATTGCCCGCGAGGCGGATTTCCCCTGCCGTGGGCTTCACCAGGCCGATGATCGCGCGGGCGGTCGTAGTCTTGCCGCAGCCTGACTCGCCCACCAGTCCGAGCGTTTCGCCCGGGCGGATCGTGAAGCTGACGCCGTCTACCGCGCGGATCACCCCATGCTCGCCGAACAGGCCGCGGCGAAACGGAAAGTGGACCGCCAGATGCTTCACCTCCAAAAGAGGCTGGATCTTCTCCCCCTTGGGGCGGACTTCGGACATGTCGAGGGGGGCAACCATCGGCTTGTAGGACATGCGTCTCGCCTGTCCCGTTGTTCCTTACGTTGTGATTCAATCTACGGCGATTCCGGCGGAGGCGGTTGCATTGGACAAGCGGGACGCTTGTCCGACGTCCACCCAGCACGCCTTGCGTCCGCCGTGCAGCGCCGGCTCCAGCGGCGGCGATTGGCTCCGGCACTTGTCCAGCACAAACGGACATCGCGGATGGAACTCGCAGCCGCTGGGAGGATGGAACATGTCGGGGGGCTGACCTTCGATGGCGATCAGCCGCTCCTTCGTCGAGGAGTCCCAGCGCGGAATCGACTTGAGAAGTCCGAGCGTATACGGATGCTGCGGTTGGGCAAACAGCTCCTCGACGCCCGCCTCTTCGACAATCTTGCCGGCATACATCACCAGCACGCGGCTGCACACGCTGGCCACGACGCCGAGCGCGTGCGTGATCAGGATCACCGCTGTTCCCTGCGACCGCTGCAATTCCTTGATCAGTTCCAGCATTTGCGCTTGGATCGTCACATCGACGGCCGTTGTTGGTTCGTCGGCAATGAGGATCTCAGGCTGGCACGCCAGAGCCATGCCGATCATCACCCGCTGCCGCATTCCGCCGGAGAATTGGTGCGGGTAATCGTCGATCCGTTTGTCGGGGGCCGGAATGCCGACCTTGGTGAGCATGTCGATGGCGTGCTTGCGGGCCTGCTCGCTGGTGTGCCCCAGGTGCAGCCGCGTCACCTCGGTCATCTGCTCCTCGATCGTGAGAAACGGATTAAGGGCCGTCATCGGGTCCTGGAAAATCATCGCGATCCGCTTGCCGCGGATCTGCGACAGGGCTTTCAGGTTCAGATGCAGCAAATCCTGTCCGTGGTAGAGTGCTTTGCCGCCGGCAATCACCCCCGGCGGCTGCGGCACCAGCCCCAACAGCGCCAGGTTGGTGACGGTCTTGCCCGAGCCCGATTCGCCGACAATGCCGAGGGTCTCGCCGGCATTCAGCTCAAAGCTGACGCCATTGACGGCGCGCACCAGCCCGTCGTCGGTCTGGAAATGGACGTGGAGGTCCTCGACTCGGAGGAGTGGCTGGCTGTCAGGCATTAGCACCCAAAGCGCGATTCAGCAAAGTAGCGGGCACACAGGAATTTGTAGGGGGCAAGGGCGGGCACGTCAAGGAAAGCCGCGATGGCCCCAAAGCTTCATCTTCCCGGCTTGAAGCCCAGATTGACCATCACGATGACCAGGATGATCACAATCACGAACCAGACCGCCATCAGGCTGCCGGCGATCAGTTTATACGTGAACGGCAGGTGCTTGCCGTACTTTCCCAGCGCCCGGCATACGTTTGGGTCGATCAGCCCTGCAATTCCGATGAGTACCAAAAGCGGCGCCAGCAGCAGCGGGTAAAGGAACACGCTTCCATCAAACACGTAGCTCCCGACGCAAATCCCCCCTAGCAAGAGGGCGATTCCGATCGCTGCGAGCGACCCCATGCGGAATTGAAAGTCGGTCGGCCCTTCCAGCGGAGGAGCGACGGGGCCGCCAGAGAACGACGGTGCATAGGGGCTGCTGCTGGGCAGCGGCGCTTACCCTAGCGGCCGCCCTTCCGGCGAAAGCGGAGCACCAAGGCCCCCGGCAGGCAGCGACGCAAAGTTGGCCGACGGCAACGGAGCGCCGAGCGGCGGCAGATCGCCACTAAACAGCGGATCCAGACCCACGGGCTGATGTGTAACCGGCTGCGGAGCAAAAACAATGAAGACGTGCGAACACTGCTGGCACTTGACTTGCTTGGCGGCCAGTGTATCGGGGACGTTGTACGCTTTTTGACAGGCGGGGCAGGAGAGAGAGATGGGCATGGGAGTAATGAGACGTGTCAGCGGTTAAGAATGACTGCCATTATGTTTTCCTTCCCAGCATCCGATCCATCGCGTCAGCCGTGTGGTAAACGATCGCTTCGGGCCAGTGCGGGAAGGGGTTGAAGTATTCGAACGTCAGGTAGCCGCGGTAACCGACGCCGTCGAGCGCCGCGAGGACGGCGGGCCAGTCGGTCGTCCCGTCGAGGAGGAGGCGGAACGCGTTGAGGTTGAATTCGTGGACCTTCTTGGAGTATTCCTTGAGGTGGATGTTTTTGATTCGTTTTCCCAGGATCGGCACCCAGTGCTCGGGGAAGTGGTACTGCATGATGTTGCCCGTGTCGAAGTGGACTTTCACGCGGTCGCTCTCGAAGCCGTCCACGAACTGGTTCATCTCCTGCGGGCTGTGCAGAAACCCGTTGGCGAATATGTTTTCCATATTCAGATAGACATCGTACTTGGCGGCCGTCGGAATCAGCGATTTGACCGCGGCAGTCGCCCGCTCCAGGGCGACGTCATGCGGCACCGGCGGTTCGTCGGGAATCCACGGGGCGTAGACCGAGCCGGGGACAACGAGCAGGTTCTCAGTGCCGAGCAGGCGCGCGGCCTTGATCATCTGCTGAGCCAGTTCGACCCCCTTCTTGCGCCGTTCGGGATCCTGGTGTGTAAAGGCGTAGGGCCAGAAGAGAAATGAGCAGACTCCGCTGATCTCGATGCCGATCTGGCGGGCCATCGCGCCGATATCTTTGATTTGCGGTTCGCTGGCCTCTGGCGAGAGGTCCCCTTCCAAGGCGTAGTTCAGCTCGACCGCGTCGAAGCCGGCATCCTTGCACAACTCCAGGCACCTTTTGAGGGTCATCTTCTGGGGATACGGCAATGCCCAGAGGTTGATCGACTTTTTCATCTCGTACCGCTTGGTGGGAACGGATCTCGGCACTGCGGTCGCTGCCGACGGCACTTTGGGTTGTTCCGCCGCCGCTGCCAATCCTTGAGCGGCCAGGAAGGCGGAGCCGAACGTTGCGGAAAGGGCGAGGATCTCACGGCGAGAGAGGTGGGCCGGATTGTCGTGCAGAGACATGGATGGGACTCCGACGAGGTGGATCGATTCTCGGGTGGCAGACAGTATAAGCCAGTGCGGGTTCGTGGGGCAGGTTTTCAACATGCCGAGCGAAAAGGGGTCGGGAGTCGTTTCGGGCCGAAGATTGTGCCCATCCCCGGACCGGGTGGGCCCGAAACGACTCCCGACCCCATTGATCGTGCCCCACGAACGAACCCCCTTCTCGCCGCGCCCTCTTTGGAGTAGCGTGCAAAACGACTCGGTTGTTCCCGCAAAACACAGCCCGCCAGCCCCCATGCCCACTGCCAGTTCCTTCCCCACGATCCGCCACGAAATTGCCGGCGTCCCGATTGCCGACATCGCCCGCCTATTCGGCACGCCGACCTATGTCTACGATGCCGCTTCGATCCTGGAGCGGGTCAATGACCTGAAGCAATTCGACGTCATTCGCTACGCCCAGAAGGCCTGCTCGAACCTGGCGATTCTCGATCTGGTGCGGAGGGCCGGTGTGCTGGTCGATGCGGTGAGTGCCGGCGAGGTTTACCGGGCGCTGAAGGCGGGATACATGCCGGCGGAGATTGTCTACACGGCCGACATCTTCGACCGCGAGTCGCTGGCGACGGTCCTGACGCACGACCTGCACGTCAACTGCGGCTCGCCAGAGATGATCGATCAGCTCGGCGAGAGCGCCCCGGGCAAGAACATCACGCTACGGATCAACCCCGGCTTCGGCCACGGTCACAGCCAAAAGACCAACACGGGCGGCGAGCAATCCAAGCACGGCATTTGGCATGAGGATCTGGCCGACTGTCTGCTCAAAGCCGATCGGTACGGCCTGATGGTCACCGGCATTCACATGCACATCGGCAGCGGAACGGATCTCGAACATCTGGCGCAGGTTTGCGGAGCGCTCGAGAAGGCGGTGGCGACGGTCGGCCGCAGCGTAACGACAATCAGTGCGGGAGGCGGACTGCCGATTCCATATCGTACCGAGCAGACGTACGTCGATATCGCCGAATACTTCAAGCTGTGGGACGCCACACGGAAGCGGCTCGAGGATCGTCAGGGACACAAGATTAAGCTGGAGATCGAGCCGGGGCGGTATCTGGTTGCTGAGAGCGGCTATCTCGTTAGCGAGATTCGAGCGATCAAGAAGATGGGAAACAACCTCTTCTATTTGCTCGACGCCGGCTTCAACAACCTGGCCCGGCCGATCCTGTACGGCGCGTACCATCCGATGTCGATCGCGCCGGCCGACGGCGCGAAAGAGCGGCCCGAGCAAGACGTGGTCGTCGGCGGCCCGCTGTGCGAATCGGGGGACATCTTCACGCAGGAAGAAGGTGGCTTTGTCTGCAAGCGCAGCCTCCCTGTCGCCAAGGTCGGCGAGTACCTCGTCCTGGAGCGGGCTGGCGCCTACGGCTTCGTCATGGCCAGTAACTACAACAGCAAGCCCTTCACTGCCGAGGTTCTCATCCGCGATGGTAAGCCGCAACTAATCCGCCACCGGCAATCGGTCGAGGATCTGGTGCGGGGGGAGGTGATTCCAGGGTGAGCAGTGAGGAGAGAAAAGTCTGCGAAAATCGATGTACTTGTACTCCGTACCAAGTACTCAGTACGCCCTGCGGTGGCTGATCGCTCTGACACTCTGCTCGCTAACCTCTCCAGTTGGCCCTCCGCCGACTTGCACCTATAATGAAGCAGCAGCCTTGTGAAACACATCACATAGCCAATACTTTGGCCCTCTCGCCCTAAACCACGGCTCCGCAAGGATTTTCGATATATGGCCAAGCAAGGTCCCCGCAAAAAGCTCCCCAAGGAGCTGGCGATCATCAATGCCGACAATTGCACCGGCTGCGAGTCGTGCCTGGAGGTCTGCCCGGTCGATTGCATCGTTCTCAAGACGATGAACCACGGGGTGAAGGGGAGCCAGTCGTGGTGCGAAATCGATATCGAGCGGTGCGTCGGCTGCGAGGTCTGCGTCCACATCCCGCAGAAGAAGACCAACCCCTACGAGCTGACCGTCTGCCCGTGGGATGCGATCGAGATGGTGCCGACGGAGTTGGCCGCCCAGGTCACGGCCCAGATCGGCGGCCCGCCCGAGTACATTGCCGCCAATTGGGACCGGCTGGTCGGCACCGCGCAGCATCTGGCGGAGCTGAAGGCGGCAGGGTAGTACGCGCTCGACCGGCATTCACTCTAGTCCCAACTCGCGTTCCACGTCGTCGTGGCGACGCGTGCGCCCCTGCTTCACTTGCTCGCGGGCGCGCTGGATCGATTCCAGGAAACTCGCGTCTCGTTCCCGGCCATACCACTGGGCATCATCGTCATTGAACGGGACGATGAGGGCCACCGCACGACCGTCCTGCATCAGCACCACGTCTTCGCTTTGTGCGGCCTGCACGATTTCCGCTCCCGACGTCTGCTCGCTGAGGGTAAAGGTTTTCATGGCGGCTCCTGTGGCGTTTCACCGGACTTTTCAAGCACGCGGAGCACAGAAACCGTCCGCGTTGCGTCATCAATGTCATAATACACCCGAAAATCATCGACGCGAAGGCGATAGTGACTCCAGAAGGGCTGCGCCATCGCTTTAATGCGGCTGCGGCTTTCTTTCGCAGGTTCAAAGCTCAAGTGGAGTGCAATCGCGTCCAAGATCATTCGCTGGTCGTAGACTCGCAACGTCTTCAGATCGGCAAAAGCCTCATCGGAATAGTCGATTTGGAAGCTCTCAGCCATATTCGAGCCTCGCTCAGGTGAGCGCCCCCGAAATCCGCTGCCAGCACCACCACACGACCGCGAAGAAGCACGCAAAGACAATCACGGTCCATACGAGGACCAGCAGCGTGACGACAATCTTTCCCGTCGTGGAAAACCCGCGGCTGATCCACAAAAAGGGCAAGCCAAGAAACAGCGTCACGCCGAAGAGCATCAGCAGCATCAGCCACGGATTGTCGAGCGCCCGCCGCGCAAGACTCCCCTCGGCGGCGGGTGGTGCAGTCGGTGGCTCTTTCGCTTCGGGCATCATACTTCGTGCGAAGTATAGCTCAAACGCCCGCGGCCACCAGCTTCGCTAGACGTCCATGATCGTGGAAAACGTACGCCGCCGGCCGTTGCGGATATGGGCCGCCAGCCCCGGGACCGTATGGAAGAACGCCACGCCTCCGCCGAGCGAGTGCATCGATTTGAGGCTCAGCGTCGAGTCCCGCGCTCCCGGCCGGCCGACCGTGGAGGCGCCAGATCCGAGGACCGGGACTCGGTTGGGCTGCGGCTCGCGCTGAGTTTATCGGCGGCCGCACTGCGACGCATTATTCCACCAGTCGCCGATGGAGCAAGTTCATCACCCGCAGCGCCTCGACGCCGGTCAGGCCGAAGCAATCGACGAGCAGCGCCACCACGCCGTGCGAACTGCCGGCTTCCAACTCGCCGCGGAGCTGCATCACCTTGCGCAGAAAATCCTCGTCGCTGCGCAGCCGGCGGGCGAACGTGCGGGCACACGCGACCGCGCGCGACTTGGGCAGGCCGAGCAAGGAGCCGAGCGCCGCACCGGCCCCGGACATATCCTGCGCCTGGATCCGCTCGGCAAACTGCTGGAACGTGCTCCCCCCCGCGTCAGGCCGAGCCTCCATCTGCGGCGCGGGAAGGGCCGGCGTGGCGACGAACACCGGTCCCATCAGCGCCGGCGTCGTATCGGCCACGACGGCATCCGCGCTCGGGGACGCCTCGGTGGCGACCGTGAATGTATCCCCTCGCTCGCTGACCGGATGCATCGGCTCGCTCGGTGGCGGCCCAACAATCTCGGCCGGCACGTTGGCGAGCATCTGGCTGATATGGGCCAGCTTCATCCCCACCTGCTCGTACAGAGTTTCGATCTCGTTCATGTACGAATCGCCGCGGGCATCGGCCAGGATATCGTCTCCCCCAGCCAGCACCAACTCGGTGAGACGTTGGGCAAGGGCCTCTTTCGCTTCGCGAAGAATGTCGTGGGCTCGTTGGCGGTCGGTCATCGGAGTGCGGGCGGTGAAAACTCTCTATCATCTTATCATTTCAGAATATACGGACGTCAGTCGGGCGGAAAGTGTGGAAGGCGGTCAGAAGAGAGCCACTTTGGCGGCCAGTTGAGAGCCGGCAAGGCGGTTGCCTTGTGAGCCGCGCAGCAGGCTTGGCGAGATGCCAGCTATTTGTGTCGCGGCGCTTTAGGAGTGGGCTGTGCTGAACTGGGAAGCTGTTTGGCGCGGTGGGCGCGGTATGACCTGCCTG
>DATKDU010000406.1:0-4780 GCA_035512595.1 Pirellulaceae bacterium | reverse complement strand
ATGGTGGAGCGTGACCCTCGTGTCAACCTCGTGGACTCCGGCCCTCCAGGGCCACTGGCCGCGACGCGCCGCACCTCCCGACAAGGTTCCGCAAAACAACCACCACCCATTGACCACAGTCGTGCCATAGATGGGTCAAGCTCGCCTCGGCGAGCGCCGACCCACCATAATGCGGCGTCCATTCCGGCGGGTCGGCGCGTCGCTACCGCTCCGCTGGACCCGCCCTACGGGAGCAGACCATGTCCGAAGAACTGACCATCAAGCCCGAAGCGCTCGAGCCGCTGTTTGCCGCGTGGGAAGAACCCACGAAGCATCGGGCCAGGGCAAAGCGCGGGGATGGGGCCGAGACGGTCGCCGGACGCCGGCCGACGCAGCTACACGGCGGCATGGTCGAGCGGATTCGCCGCGCCGTCAAGGAATGGCGCGACACCGGGTACGGCGGGGCCAGCGACACTAGCCGGTACCTGCTCAACCACTGGTTCGGCCGGGCGCACCTCGTCGGCACCGCGGAGTTCCGCTACTACTTCTGCCAGCGGGAAGCGATCGAATCGCTGATCTACCTGCACGAATGCCGCGGGATTCAGCGACTCTCGCAAATCATCGACGCATTCGGCGGCCCGCAGGGGGAGACGATGGCGCTAGGAATAACCGAGGAGGAGGACGCCTGGGCGCGGTACGCGTTCAAGATGGCGACCGGCTCGGGGAAGACGAAGGTGACGAGCCTGGCGATGGTCTGGAGCTATTTTCACTCGCTCCTGGAAACCGATTCGCCGATGGCCCGGCATTTCGTGGTCATCGCCCCGAACCTGACGGTGTACGAGCGGCTGAAAGAGGATTTTCGGCCCGAAGGAGGGGGCGGCGACATCTTCGACAAGGACCCGCTGATTCCCGTCGAATGGCGCGGCGACTGGCACCTGTCGGTCGTGCTCCAGGACGAAGCGAGCGGGGCGAGCACCGGCGGGTCGCTGTATCTGACGAATATCCACCGGCTGTACGAACCGGCCAAGCGCGCGAGGAGCGGCGGGGAAATGCCGGACTGGATGGGGCCGGCGGTCAGCAAGGCCAAGGCGCTCGACACGGCGGCGGCACTCCGCGACCGGATCACGGCGCATCCGCGGGTGATGGTCCTGAACGACGAGGCGCACCACCTGTGGGACCCGGACTCCGCGTGGAATGAAGCGATTCGGCATCTCAACGACACGATCCGCAAGCGGACCAGCGGCGGGCTGGTCTCGCAGCTCGATTTCAGCGCTACGCCGAAGGACAACCAGGCGAATTACTTCCGCCACATCATCTGCGACACGCCGCTGGGGGAAGCGATCGACGCGGGGATCATCAAAACGCCGGTGATCGGCACGGCGGGGCAACTAACAACCGTGACGACTGATCATGCCGGGCATCGCTACGAGATGCACCTCAAGCTCGGGTATGAGCGGTGGCTCAAGAGCAAGGAGGAGTGGAAAAAGAGCGGCAAAAAGCCGCTGATGTTCGTGATGTGTGAAGACACCCTGGCCGCGGACCAGATCACGCAGCGGCTGAACAGCGACGCGGCATTCAAGGAGCTCAACGGCAAGACGTTCAACCTGCACACGAACCTGAAGGGGAAGCTCGTCAAGCGGAAGGGGAGCAAGACGGTCGAGTTCGTGGAGAGTGAGAAGGAAATCAGCGACGACGACCTCAAGGCCCTGCGGAAGCTGAGCCGCGAGCTGGACACCGACGCCAGCCCCTACTTCTGCATCGTGTCGGTGCTGATGCTCCGTGAAGGGTGGGACGTGCGGAACGTGACGACGATCGTGCCGCTGCGGCCGTACACGTCGAAGGCGGGGATTTTGCCGGAACAGACCCTGGGGCGGGGCCTACGGCGGATGACGCCGCCGGGACCGGGCGGCGCCAACGAAGTCGTGGCGGTTGTGGAGCATGAGGCATTCGCGCGGCTGGCACAGAGCGAGCTGGCGCAGCAAGGGACGTTCATCGACATTGTCGATGTGTCCAAGGTGCCGACGACGACCGTTTCGATCTTTCCCGATCCGAAGAAGGACCACGAGAAGCTGAAGCTCGAAATCCCGCGGCTGACGGCGGGCTTCGAAGTGCTGCCGACGCTTTCTGCCATCAGCGAGGCCGAGGTCCGCGAGGCGTTCAAGCGATATAGGCCGCTGGAGTTGGGAAAGGCCGGCCCCAACATCGTCGATTACGAAGGGCGGGCGCTGATCACCAACGAGCTGGTCGAGCAAATGAAGGTGGAGCTGGCCCTCTTGGCGACCGGTGTGGGCGCGATCACCTATTTTGAGCAAGAGCTGGAATACCTCACCAAGGTCAAGAATACGCACGCGGTTTTAGGGCCGCTTCTGAAGAAATTTCTCGAGGAGATCCTGTTCAAGACCAAGACGACGCTCTACGACCCCAATCTCGTGCCGCGGCTTTCCGATCCGGACGTTCGCGAGCACGTGCGGGCGACGTTTCTGCCGCTGATCCGCAAGAAGATTGTCAGGGACCAGAAGCGACTGCCAGCGGCGGACCCGGTGTCGCTCTCTACGTGGCGGCCGTTCCAGGTGAGCGTCAGCGAGCGGCGGCCGGTGCGCGCGAGCGAGCGGACGCCGTTTAATCTGGTGCCGTGCAACCGGTCGCTGGAATTGGCGATGTTCGAGTTTCTCGACAAGGCCAAGGACGTGGCGGCACTGGCCAAGAACGCGGGGCCGCAGTGCCTGCGGATCGATTACCTGGCGGAGGGCTTGCGGCCGAGCTTCTACACGCCCGACTTCATCGTCCGGCTGACCAGCGGCAAATACCTGCTCATCGAAACGAAGGGGCGGGCCGACCGGGACACGGCGGCCAAAGCACGCGCGGCCATCGAGTGGTGCAAGTCGGCCAGCAAACAAGGCGCGGAGTGGGAATACGTCTACGTGCCTGAGAACGTGTTTCAGACGTTTCACGGGACGACGGCCGCGGAACTGACGAGTGCATGCGGGGCGGCATTGTCGGATTTGCTCCACGAGAAGGAAGACCGCCAGACACTGCCGCTGTTTGCCGGCGGAGAGTCGGTGGACAAGCCGCAGCCGCTTGCGCTCGGTCCGATCGACGAGAAGTTTTTGGCCCCCTTGCCGGCGCGGATGCGTAAAGCGTCGCAGGATGCCATCGAGCTGTTCCGGTTCTCCGAGAACAAGCAAATGAGCTTTTCGCCGGCATTCAACATCCTCTTAGGCAGCCTGGACGAAGTGGCCCGCGGTCTGGTGACGCAGAAGCTGACGCCCAAAATGCCGAGCGGCCCGGTGCAGCAGCGGGATTGGTTCGAGCCGCTGCTGGACAAAGTCGATGGGCGGATGCGGAAGCATTACCAGGACATTTCAATCAACCTGCGCAAGACGCTGGTCTACAAAAACGGCATTTCGCCACTGGGCCTGTTACGCAACTGCCTCGACTACGCCCTCAACGACAAGGTGAAGATCGCGGGCGTATTTGAATCGACCCGCAATGCATTTCGCTTCGACGGCAGCCGGAAGCTACTAGATGACGTCCAAGCAATCAACGACTTTCGAAATACGCGGGTGGCACATCAAGAAAAGCCGCTGGAGAAGGCGGACGAGGCTAAAGCGGCACTCGTGCGCTGGATTCAAGGACTCGTGAGATTGTGGCAGGCGTCACAGTCCAGCCCGCGCTCGTAAATGGCAATTTTTCTCGTCCCCGCTCAGAGCGTGGGAACGAACAGGTTCTACTTCAGCTTCGCCCGCAGCCTGGCCGCATTGCCCGCCTGGCCGAAAGACTTCATCCGGTCGATGCAGACCTGCTTCATCGCCGCCCGGGCCGGCTTGAGATAGTCCCGCGGATCGAATTTGTCGGGCGTTTCGGCCAGCACCTTGCGAATCGCGGCCGTCATCGCGATCCGGTTGTCCGTATCGACGTTGATCTTCCGCACCCCGTGCTCGATGCCGAGCTGAATCTCCTCCACCGGCACTCCCCAGGTCTGGTTCATCCGGCCGCCGTACTTCCGCAGCTCGTCCTGCAGCTCCTGCGGCACGCTGGAGCTGCCGTGCATCACCAGGTGGCAGTTCGGCAATCGCCGGTGAATTTCGATGATCCGCCCCATCGCCAGCACCTGGCCGTCGGGCTTGCGGCTGAACTTGTACGCCCCGTGGCTGGTGCCAATCGCCACCGCCAGCGCATCGACGCCGGTCTTGGCGACGAAGTCCTCGGCCTGGACCGGATCGGTCAGCAGTTGCTCGCGGGTCAGCGTTCCCACGGCGCCGTGGCCGTCCTCCTGCTCCCCTTCGCCACTCTCCAGCGAGCCGAGGCAGCCCAGCTCCCCTTCGACCGACACGTTCCGCGGGTGCGCCAGTTTCACGACCTTGGCCGTGACCGCCACGTTGTATTCGTAGTCCGCCGGCGTCTTGCCGTCCTCCTTCAGCGAGCCGTCCATCATCACGCTGGTGAACCCGTTCTCGATCGCGCTGATGCAGGTCTCCGGGCTGTTGCCGTGGTCCTGGTGCATGACGGTCGGAATGTGCGGATAAAGCTCGGATGCCGCCAGCATCAAGTGCTTGAGGTAGGCATCCTGCGAGTACTGCCGGGCGCCGCGGGAGGCCTGCACGATCACGGGCGAGTCGGTCTCGTGGGCCGCTTCCATGATCGCCTGGATCTGCTCCATGTTGTTGACGTTGAAGGCGGCCACGCCGTAGTTGTTTTCGGCCGCGTGATCGAGAACGACGCGCAAGGGGACGAGCGACATGGCGAGGCTCCAAAGTAGTCCGCTCGCTCCGCGAGGGACAAGTCAGGCGACAGGGGACAG
>DATKDU010000405.1:0-2890 GCA_035512595.1 Pirellulaceae bacterium | reverse complement strand
CGACGCCTTCGCCGGCACAATGGCCCAGCTTCTCGTCGCCCTGGAAGAAAAGTCCGACCCCGAAATCAGCGGTCAGGACAACCTCAAGACGATGGCCCTGGTGGACGCCTGCTACCTCTCGGCGAAGGAGCACCGGGCGGTGGAGATCAGGGAGGTGATCAAGGGGCGAAGGTAGTGATTTGTGCTGGTTTTCCGCGGCTTGATTTTACGCCCCGCGCGGTGGAAACTGGAGGTATCCGAGCTGGCCACCGCTCGCCCCACCTGCCTGCGAGCCTTTCCATGTCGATCCCCCTGACCGCCCCCGAAGTCCTCAACCGAGAGTTCCTCGACGTCCGCGCCAAAATCCTCGAATTGGCCGCGGCACTCGACCGGCTCGACCGGGCGGAGGGGGATGTCGCCGGCGATCCGCGGCTGGACCGCATCCGCGAGGGGCTGGACGTGCTGATCAAGGGGAATGCCGAGGAGCGGGCCGAGCAGGTGCAGCTCGTCTTCTCGCGGCCGTATGACAGCCAGTGGCAGACGGCGTTGAAGGTAAGACCACGCTGATTAAGGAATGACCAATGACCAAATCCCAATGACCAATGTCCGACTAACATTGGTCATTGGGGCTTGGTCATTGGTCATTTGACCGACCAAGACGTTTCGAACTGCGAACAAAGCCCATGGACTACCTCGACCCGCATATCCACATGGTCAGCCGGATCACGGATGACTATGAGACCCTGGCCCGCATGGGCTGCGTGGCCCTCAGCGAGCCTGCCTTCTGGGCCGGCTTCGACCGCGGCACCGTCCACGGCTTTCGCGACTACTTCCGCCAGCTCACCGAGATCGAGCCCAAGCGGGCGGCGCAGTTCGGCATTCAGCATTTTTGCTGGCTGTGCATCAACGCCAAGGAGGCGGAGAACGTCTCCCTGTCGCGGGAAGTGATCGCCATGATCCCTGAGTTCCTCGACAAGCCGAACGTGCTGGGGATCGGCGAGATCGGCCTCAACAAGAACACCAAGAACGAAGCGATCGTCTTTCTCGAACACCTCGACCTGGCCGCGAAGTACGACCAGCAGATTCTGATCCACACGCCCCACCTGGAGGACAAGTACCAGGGGACGCGGATGATTCTGGACATGCTGATCGGCGACAGCCGCCTCGATCGCAGCCGCGTGCTGGTCGATCACGTCGAGGAGCACACGGTCAAGCACGTGCTGGACGAAGGGTTCTGGGCGGGGATGACGCTCTATCCAGTGACGAAATGCACGCCGGCCCGGGCGTGCGACATCATCGAGAAGTACGGCGCGGAGCGGCTGATGGTCAACAGTGCCGGCGACTGGGGCCCCAGCAAGCCCACGGCAGTTCCCGACTTCATCATGGAGATGCGTCGCCGCAAGCACTCCGAATCGCTGATCCGCAAGATCGTGTACGACAATCCGCTGGCCTTCTTCAGCCAGAGCCAGAATTTTCGGTTTGTGCCGCGGGAGGAGAGCGAAGTGGCGGATGCAGTCGCCAAGCCGATGGCGTGAGTACGCGCCTCATCTGCCACTTCCCATCACGTTTCACCGGGTGATTTCGCATCCGGCGCAAGTGGCTGGGCGGGCTTCCGGCGTTTCAATCGCTGCCGCCGCACCAGTAACCAGCCCACCGCGGCAAAAAACAGCAGCCAGCCGGCGGTGGGGAGCCATGATCGCCAACTGAAACTCGCGCTAGTGGGATGGCCTTGGGTCGCTATCTCGGTATCGACGTTTTCGTGATTGCCGCGGATGATCTTTTTGTGGACGAGCAGGTTGGGAAGGAGGATGCCGCGAGCATCGTCGATCTTGCAGAACTCCTGGGCGATGCGATCTGACCGGATCAACCCCGTTGTTCGGTCAACGGCTTCGTAATTCACGTAGCCGGAGACCTGGCTGTCGATGCCGGCGTGCTGCAAATAGAGTACGTGGTCGAACTCCTCGGTGGGATGCACCTGGCCGTCGTGAATGTGCACCGTCGGAAAATAAAGGCTCTTGATCTCGCTCTCGAATTCAAACGCCATGGGATGCGGCTTGAGCGCGCCCTCGGCCAGTTGGAAGACGGCGAAACCATAGTGCTGGTACTGCGGGATCTTGGCCCACGTCGCTTTGGGGAGGGTGAAGCGCTCGTCGAGCCGCGAGAAATCGGCGAGGGTCGGCACGAAGGAGGCAATGTAGTTTCCGACCTTGAACACTTCGAGTTCGGCAACTGCTGCGGTAGTAGTACCTGCGGAGCAACCGATCCCCTCCCGTCGGAGTGGAAATCCGTTCGCCAAATCGTCGAAAAACGTCTCGTAATGGCTCAGGTCGATGAACCGCAGGCTGTCTTCGTGGGCCGGCCGGCGCACCGGAACCGGCAGGATCATCGCGTTTTGGTGAGCCGACTCGTAATTCATCTGATACACGACAAACTGCGAATTGGACTCCGTCTTGCGCGCGAAAATCTGGGTGTTGTTGACCGAGATGACGGGCTGAGAAAAGATGCACACGATGAGACCCGATCGGACCACAGATAATGGATGTACGTGCTGAGCTTCGCCTAATGCGGCGAGCCGGATGCCGAATCTTAAAGGCCCGTCGTGCTCGATTGCAAGCATTCATCAAAGAAACGAGCCGCGGAGAAACTCCCCGCGGCCCTGAACGCTTCGGCTCAAGTCATCACGCGGCTACTTGGCGCAGCAGCCGGCGGCCTGGCAGCCGCACTGCTCGCAATTGCAGGCGTCGCCGCCTTGGCAACCGCAGGCGCACGTCTCACACGCACACGCCGGACCGCAGCAGCACGGGGCGGCCGCTTTGCCGGCGAACGGAGCGATCATCGAGGCCAACAAAAGAGCTAACGTTTTCATGATAAAGTCCTTGCAAGTTGGTTAGTAAACAGATTCGACGGACGG
>DATKDU010000404.1:0-16140 GCA_035512595.1 Pirellulaceae bacterium | reverse complement strand
GTCGAGCCGGAACGTGTCCGCAATCAAAGCCCCTAACCTCCAGACAGGAGGTGCGAATCGTGCCGGGAATTGACGAGGGAACCCCGAGAAGTCCCCACCTCCTGCGTGCTTCGGTCACATCGACCGACTGAGCTTCAAGCTACGAGCGGACACACGAATCTCGCGGAGCAATCGAGCCGGTTTGCTTAACCGGGCCGGCCGGACTCCGAGCTGCGACGAAGCGGCCACTTTCAACCGGATGGCAAAAAGTCCTCCCTACCTGGCCGAGCCTGGGCATTTCCGCTTCCGAGCAGCTCTACGTCTTCTGCCCAAACGACGACCGGCCGCCGCTGGCTCGCTACAGCACGCTGCGAAAGACGCCAGGGCCGGCGATTGCGCTTCCGTTCTTCCCATCACCACACCAGCCACAGGAACCACGACGCATGACAACATTGGTTGATGAACCATGGGCCGACAGCTCGCTCTCCCCCGCCCACCGGCTGCGGGGGTCGATGGCGGCCGTGGCCCTGCACTTCACTTGGTTCGGCGTCCGAAAGTCGCTGAACACCGAGCAAAAGGCGCAGGCCGCCGATGCCTTCGGTGCCGAGGGCGCCTACCTGTCCGCCGGCAAGAAGCTGATCGACACTTCCCATCCGGCCTTCAAGACCGTCACCGCGCTCAAGAGTCAAATCGTCCAGTTCTTGAGGAGTATGTCGGTGCCATACCCAGAACCGGGACTCAGGTTGATCCGCCGCGATGAGATCGGCCTGTTCGACACCAAGCTCACCAGCTTGCGGCAGGAGCTCGACGAAGCGGTGGCCAACCTCGACCGCCACTTTTCGGAGCTTAAGGCCGCAGCCCGGCGCAGGTTAGGCCGGTTGTACAACCCGGCTGACTACCCGGAGTCGCTGGTCGGCCTGTTCGGCGTCACGTGGGAATATCCCAACTGCGAGCCTCCCGCCTACCTCCAGCAGCTCAGCCCGAAGCTGTATGAAGAGGAATCGCGGCGGGTGGCAGCCAGGTTCGAAGAATGCATCCGCCTGGCCGAGGAAGCTTTCACGGAGGAGTTCGGCAAGCTGGTATCCCACCTCAGCGAACGGCTCAGCGGCAGTGAAGACGGCCGCGAGAAGATCTTCCGTGACTCGGCCGTGCAGAACCTGTCGGAGTTTTTCCAGCGATTTCGCCATTTGAACGTCCGCTCCAGCGAGCAGCTCGATCAGTTGGTGAACCAGGCGCAGCAGATTGTCCGCGGCGTGCAGCCGCAGGCGCTCCGCGACGACACGCAATTGCGGCAGCAGATCGCCTCGCAGCTAGCCGGCGTTCAGAGCCAGATCGAGGGCATGCTCGTGGACCGGCCGCGGCGCGCCATCCTCCGCCGGCCCCGCTAGGTGACCGCCATGCATGTGGTCATCACCGCCGGCGGCCAAGTCCGCTACGTCTACGACGAAGCCGTGGATCTATCAGATTTGGGCCGATCCACGATCTCGCGGGCGTCCCATGTCGAGCCGGACGAGCAGGGCCAGTGGCTGGCCGATCTGAGCCCGGTCGGCGGCCCCTGTCTGGGCCCCTACCCACTCCGCAGCGAAGCGCGGGCCGCCGAGCGCTATTGGCTCGAACTCAACTGGCTGGTCCCGCCAGCCCGGTAAGCGGGCTTCGGCCCGCCCCCAAAGTAAGTCCCCATTGTGCATGCCGGTCCCGGCGCGCGCTGGGGCCGGCTGCTTTTGTTTCAGTCTCCCTGACCCAAGGAATCTTCCATGTCCCAAGCAGAACTTGAACGTCAAGTCAGCCGGCTTACGGGTGAATCGCGCCGCGAGGTCCGGCGGCGGGGCTTTTCGATCGTGTCCCCGCAGATGTTGGCTGTCGATCCTGATGCGGGAGAACTTTCCGAGCCGCAGGTCCTCGACTGGGATCAGGTCGAGGAGGATCGCTACGGCCGAGCGGCGTAGTCCGCCAGTGGTAATTGTCTCTGGCGGCAGCCATGTAGCTGTCGCCTAAGAAAAGGTCTGTCGGGAGCGGCTTGCACGGCACGCAGGCCGCTCGTGGCCAGGCTGAACGTGCTGCTGGGTTTCATAGTGGCGGGACCAACGGCACCGGATCCAAACACGCGGTCAATTGTCTCGATCAAAGCCATTTTCACGGATGCGATCGCACTCCAGGGCTGCCCAAGAGGGCGGCCCTGGGGTGCGTTTTTCTTAGCCATTACAATCAGGAGCCGGTGGATAACGACGGCGAGTCGTCGCGGAGCCTCCGAAATCCGTGGATTTCCGGAGTCAAGTCGCAGTCACGAGTTGAGGTCGCTTTTGCACCCGGACGCCCCGGGTATCCTGTCAATTGGCGGCGACACAAAGCGGCATCGCAGCGGCTGACGATCCCGCCAAACATCCCGCTTGTTAACCCGCGGGTCGCAGGTTCGAGTCCTGCACGGGGAGCTTTGGTCGGCCAGCGGAATAGGCCGACCAATCGGTTAATGAGAAACGCCAAGGGAGAGTCCCCTCGGCGTTTTTTCGTAAAGCCCCGTGCCACCAAAGGATTTGCAACGAGGGGGGCGGCGATCAGTTGCCGGGTAGAGAGCGCTTCGGCGCTCTCTGCTGGTCCGATTTCGGGCCGCAGCCGCCTCGAATCCGGCCCGTGCTCTCTGCGCTCTCTCTGTTTGGGCGGCTCGGGTTAACGGGTGGTTCAACTCGGGGTAGCGAAACGAACCGCCTCGGCCGAGAGTTTTGGACTGGCGACTTGCCCAAATTGCCCCTCTGCCGCACGGGAACGGCGGGCGCTCTCTGCGTTCTCTTCTCGGTGGGCTAATTGGGCTAAACGGGCTGAAGGATGTTGGCATTTGCGAAACAAACCACGCCCCCCCTGCGGCGCCGCTCGCAAAACTTGCAATTTGAGCAATTACAATAGAACGATCCTCGCTGGCAACCATTTGACGTAGTGACCACAAACCGCGACGCACAGCCCATCCGCATCGATTGGCGATTCACGACTCCCGACGCCCGGATCAAACTCAAACGCCTCTACCCTGAGCTATCGCCTGAAATTACAAGCAGGTCAGACCACTAGTGCACCTGTTGATGCGCCGCGTTCACCCCGTCCAGGAGTTTCTCGTCTTTTCCGTCCGAGTGTCGATGTGGATCCTCATTTTCGCCTCTAAGGGAAAGTCTTTCTTTGAGTCCTTCGAGCTTCCAATCATCGACGGAGCGAACTATGTGCCACCCTTCTTTCTTAAGAGCCGTTGTAACCTCGGGCTTTAGGACTCCATAGGTGACTAGGCAGCGCACCGGGGCGTTCACGTTCAACGGAAGTGAAATAGTGGGGCCCGATTTGTAACGTTCTTCCGAGACCAGCTTATCACCAGTCAGGCAACAAAATACAGCGTTGGTCGCTTTCCCGATAAAAAAGCTGGTTGCCTGTTTTACCTCTTCCGAGTTGGCGTAGAAGTCCATGTTGCCAGTTTCCTTATTCAAAAATGCCCCGTCCGCGCTAAAGACTACAAACGCCGCGAACCAATTCGGATCGCGTGCGATTTGTGAGTATCGATAGGTCATGGGATCGAGAACTCCTTCGGGGACGTGGAGGCGTCGCACCGGCCAGTGCTCCTGCATATTTGACCAGCGTGCCGCCAGTGCGATGTTTACGGTCCAAACAATTTGGCGGTAAGGGCGCCCTTCCTTTTTTGCAAATCGCTCCATCGCTAAGCCCACGTGGTAGCACGTGGTACCGCTACCCAGGAAGGTATGCATGTCATCGATTTCATCCAAAAGCCAGGCCATCGCATCGCCAATTGCCGACTTTGCCTCCATATTGGCTGAGGGGTCGAAGGCCGGATTTGCGAACTCCTTGTTCTCTGGCCTGGTGATAATACGAAGCGCACTCTTAGCTCCTTTAGTCAACTCAACCGCATACCCCAGCGCTTCGAGGGTGCCTTTTGCGCCGTTTGCGGCATCGGACCAAGGCGGATCGCCAACCTTTTCTTCGATACCGAAATTGGCGAGAAACGCCGATTTTGCAACGCCCCTTTTGTCATTAACTTGCAGCTGAGCTGTGATCCACTTGGTGTGACCGTAGACGGCGCTCATTTTGTTGCCTTTTAAGATGCGGCCCGTAATTGCAAGGGCCTAGGTCCAAAAACAAGGGAGGATCAATCCACTTGCAAGATCGCTCCTCGCGGCGATGCTCGCCCAAGATTCTCATAAACTAAATGTCCGAGTGCAAGCAAAATCATTTTGTGCCCGACAGCCGAAGCCAGGAATTATCCGCTCAGACAGGGGTAAAGTAGCCTTGCAAGAAAAATGGATCTTGCCTGTGCGGCCTCCGGATTTCTGGAAACTTGCCAGGGGTAAGGTTGCTCAGAGGGCAAATCTGCACTAGTCGCTTTTTTAGGCGGAGGTGACGAATGACGGAGTTGAACGCACTTTATCGGGGCGACGTTCCGGATATCCTCGCAATTCTCTACGACCACCCTGCTTCGTTTCGAAGAATCCGGTTTTTGCTCGAGACGGATAGCCGATGTGTGGCGGTACTGGAGCAATTACTTCAACTCGTTACGGCGAAACTAGTTGAGAATGGCGACGGCAATTATCGGATTACAAAGCAGGGCAAAGCCCTTTTCCACGCCTGGCATCCGGGTCTGGCTCAAGATGCCGTGATTGGCGATTCGTAATGACGCTGTAAGCCAAAAACGCCGAGGGAGCGTCCCCCGGCGTTCTTTCGTAAAGTGGCCTGCCAACAAAGGAGTTGCGACGAAGCGGGCGGAGACCGGTGGACGGGCCGGGAGCGCTGCGGCGGAGCACCCGCACCTCGCCCAGCGAGATCTCCATGCGGCCGCTGACCTCCTGGTGGGACAGGCCCTCGACGCAGCTCGCCCAGAACACCTCGGCCTGCTTCCCGGGCAGCTCGGCCATTCCCTCCCCCACCCGGTCCATGAGCTCGCGGCGAGAAGCGTCCAGCAGCTGGCGTCGAGTAACTGGGGACCTGCGTCCCCAGCGCGATACAATGGCGGCAAGAGGCGTGCGCCGCAACTGCCGTCAAGACTCGGCGATTGAGCGAGGCACGGGCCATTGCTCCACCAGTTAAAAACCCGCTAGCGTTCAGAAGTGCGATGTGCCATAGCCTTCAGAGTTAAGCGTGCAAATGGCTGAGCCACTTCCAAAGTACTGGATTGTTGGTGCTGCTCGTAGAGGCACCGACGATCATTACGAAGACTTTGTTGGCCACGGCTATTGGAAGCTGTTTTGGGCAGATGAGGATCCGGGCAGCTTGACGCCTGCGCAAGCTCGGCAAGTTGAACTGCGCCGCCAGATCAGCCAGGGCGACTGGATTGCAATCAAGAAGAAGAAGGGCGGAAAACACGACGAAGGCAAGATAGTGATCCGCGCCATAGGACTTGTGAAAGATGTTAGCAGGTCTCAACGGAAGGTCTTGGTGAAGTGGCTCCGCGCTGATCTACATCAAGAAGTCGCAGGCACAGGCTGGGGGAGCTCGCTCCACGGCCCATTTTCATTGAAGGACAAGCACGTTCGAGAAGTGTTCTCGCAAGTTCATGCACAACCGTCTTCGTACGATACCCTCGCCGAGGACGTCAAGGCGACGATTACGGACACTCAAATCGACGTGACACCCAGGGAAGCCCTGATCGACGCGCGCGTGGGACAGGGGAGGTTTCGATCGAGTGTATTAAAGCTTTGGGATGATTCCTGCGCCGTCACGGGGTCGCGCCTCCTGGAAGCCGTCCGGGCTTCCCACATCAAGCCGTGGCGTGCGTCCAGTAACAAGGAGCGCCTTGATCCGGAGAACGGGTTGCCACTTGTTGCCAGCCTCGATGCGCTGTTCGACGCAGGATTCGTCTCATTCAGCGATTCAGGCAAATTGCTCATGTCATCGGCACTTCCCAAGTCCGAGCGCGAACTTCATGGCGCTAGGGACGGTTCGCTGAGAAGAAAGCCGGCGGGAAAAACCGGCAAGTATTTGACGTTCCATCGAGCGAAAGTGTTCCGCGCATAGTCGAGCAGGACGCCGCTATCATCGAAGCCGCTCGCGCGCTCACGTGCACCCAGCTGCTCATCGACGACTTGAGCGCCGGCCAGAACTACGCAGGAATTTGGTTCGTCAACCCGTTCCAGCGCCGGCCACGACCAATGTCCGGCACTGCCGTCTGCTAAAATCTTGGCCGCTAGCTTGGCTAAAATGAGTGGAGAACCTCGCCCTCCGCTCGGACGGACGCTCCGCAAATAGACAGCGTGGGCAAACGGGATCCACTTGGCAAAAACGGCGATAGAATACGGCTGTCGGCACCGTGCGTAGTTCTTCGCCGTAATCACGGGCAAACACCCCCGCGTGGTACACTGGCCGGAGAGAAGCGTCCAGCAGCTGGCGTCGAGTAACTGGGGAAGTGACCCGCGGTGCTCCGTGAGGGCGCGGCTCACAGCCTCTGTCTAAGGAGCCGTTGACATGCTTTCATTCAGCGCGGCGCGCTGGTCCGGTGCTCTGCTCGTGACGCTATTGGGTAGTATCTTGACCGGTTTTGCCGCGGACTCCGAGCCGCGCGAAATTCCACCGGAACCTCTGCCACCAGCCATGGAAGTCGCTGGGACGCGCATCGGGTTCACACGCGATCCGCTCACCGGCCGCATAAACGTTCATTTCAATCGGGGGCGCTTCGTAGCCGAGCACGTAAAGCTGCTAAAGGAACAGAAGCGGCTGGGCACCGTGTTTTTCACCTCGGCGGGGACGATTGCCGACGACGATCTGGCCCTGCTGGCCGACGTGCCGCTGAAGGGCCTTGTAGTTTTTTCGGCTCCGATCACCGATCGCGGGCTTGTCCACCTGAAAGACCACCCGACCCTGGAATCAGTGCTCCTTAACCGGGTGACCGTCACCGATGCCGGCGTGGAAGCCCTGGCTCAGCTCCCGAAACTTACAAAGCTGCGCATTGAATACGGAAAAATCACCGATGCTGGAGTGTCGAAGATTGGTGAGATGAAGCAGCTTCGAGTACTCGGCTTCTTCAGGTGCTCCGAGATCACCGATGACGGCGTCATTAAGCTGGCCGCTTTGACTGACCTGGAGATGCTGTTTCTCAACAACAACGAAAAGCTGACCAGCCGCATCGTCAATCCGTTGTGCGGCCTTTCAAAGCTGACGAGGCTGGAACTGGACGAGGTGAAGCTGGCGGCCAAGGACGTGGCAGAGCTCGTCGCACTCAAGAAGCTGGAATCGCTCGGCCTGTCCAAAGCCGGGATTGACGACGAAGCGGTCAGTCACTTGGCTAAAATCACTTCTCTTACATCGCTGACGATTCAGGAAGCGGCAATTACGGACCAGGGAGTCAAGCAGCTCGCCAAATTGAGAAACTTGCAGGCCCTCGGAATGTCCAAGACGGCGATTACGGACCGTGGCGTGGCGGAACTGACGACGCTCTACCGGCTGGAAAGCCTGGGGCTTTCCGACACCAAGATCACCGATAAGGGCCTGAGCGACGTCGCCAAGCTGAGCAAATTGAACCGCCTGTCGCTGGACAGTACGGACATCAGCGACCGGGGCATCGATTCCGTCGATCGCCTTAAGAACCTGAATGCCCTTTCTGTGCGGGATACGAAGGTGACCGAGGAGCGGCTCGAACGTCTCTGCGAGAATCATCCCGAGGCGGAATTCGTTTTTCCAACACCCCCTGGCGCCCGCGAGCGGAAAATGCTTGAGATGAAGCAGCGGCTGAAGCTAAACAGGCCGTAAGCGGGGTCACACGCGGGACCTGCGTCCCCAACGCCCTTGCCTATGATGTGCCGCCTGCTGGTCAACCTCCACAACCAGCGAATGCTGGCTCGACTTTGCCCACAAGAAACTCGACGAGGCGGTCTTCGCCGCCTACGTCAGCGAGTGCATCTTGTCCCTGGCCTCGACCACCATCCGGTACAGCCGATCGTCAGCCGGGAAATGCCGCTGTTCCATCCGCACGCGAACCCGGTTCGGGTAGCCCGAGCACCGGCCAGAGGCGGTTCAGCAGGGCTTCGGCCGGCTCGCGCGTTAGATCACGGCTGTTCATGCCCGTGAGTTTACCGACGGGCTGCGGGCAGGGAATTAGTGTACACGGGCCGGGCGTCATAAAACCAGGGCTTGCGCCCCTCCTGGGCATCAACCCTATGGGCCTGCCAATTGGTTGTAGGCGTCATGGACGTAGCGTCTTCACATCGCCAAACTGGCAGCTTGTATAACTGGGCAATGTATAGCCAGCTCGGAGGTCCAGGTCATGGCTCAAGCGGAGCACGTCCACATTCTGAAGAGTGGCTCTGAGGCGATTCTGAATTGGCGTGGTCAGCACTTCGGGACTACGCTCGATGCTACCGGCGCAAGTCTTGGAAGTATCGATCTTAGCGATGCTCCCCTCTCCCGGGCGGACTTTAGCGGCGCTGATTTAGAGTCTGCCAACCTGAAGGGTGCCGATTTGTTCGGCGCAATCCTTGTCAACGCAAAACTTCGCGGTGCAGCGTTAAACAAAGCGAGACTTTCCTCCGCCGTGCTCACTGGTGCTGACTTCACTCAGGCGCACTTCGTAATGTCGGATTTGACGAAAGTGATTGCAAGGGAGGCGGTTTTCACCGATGCCACATTTAGCCATTCGGACCTTGGCGAAGCGGACTTCACTCGCGCCTCCTTCCAGGGCGCTGAGTTTTTCCGGTCGATCTTCAGGGAGACTAACCTTTCCAACGCCTCAGTGCAGCGGGCCATCCTTAACAACGTGCTATTCTTCGACGTGGATCTACGAGAAGTGAGACACCTGGACTCGGTCGAGCACCGAGGTCCAAGTGAAATTGGCGTCAGCACGCTGTACCGATCGCTGGGCCAGATTCCCCATGTGTTTCTCCGCGGCTGCGGCGTGCCCGAGAGCTTGATCACCTACTTGCATTCGCTGACCCGCAAAGCGCTCGAGTTCTACTCGTGCTTCATTTCCTACACCCAGGCCGACGACTCCATCAGTGAGCGGCTCTACAACGATCTTCAGGCTGCTAGTGTCCGATGCTGGCGATGGCGGGAAGATGCCAAGTGGGGCAGGACGTTGATGGGCGAAGTGGACCACGCCATTCGGCTGTACGACAAGCTGGTCGTGATCCTAAGCGAGCAATCGCTCCAGTCAGAGCCGGTTATCCGGGAAATCGAGCGGGCACTGCAGAAGGAATCCCGGGACAAGAAAGAGGTACTGTTTCCGATCCGCGTCGATGATGCGATCTTCTCCTGGCAGCACGGGCTCCAGCCGGACGTCGTGCGGAAGGTCATGGGCGACTTCCGCGACTGGACGGACCCCGCGAAGTACAAGGCATCGCTCAAGCGGCTGATCGAATGCTTGCAGGCGCCGCAGAAAACCGTCGCCTGACTCAGCTGGCGACAGTTAGGTCGGTATTCTATCGCCCTCTTCAGCGCGTCAATCGCCAGGGCACGCCGATCGACGCAGCAAGTCACGCACAGGGAAGAAGGCCAGTGTCTCACTTCGTCATCAGCCGAGCCGGAGGCGAATCGATCCTGATCGACCTGACCCCGCTGGGGCTGACCGAGTCAATTTGCGCAGCTCGTCGAAAACGGCGTGAAGGGTAAATGTGACGCCAAGCTCGTCATCCACGCCCCACGCCAGCTCAAAGTGCTCCGGGAGGAGCTCGTCCGCCGCGACAACGGAAGGAACCCGTCGTATGGAAGCCCAGCAATTGCACCCCGTCTGCCTGGCCAGCGAGCCGGCAATCTTGCCGACGAGTTCAGCGTGCTCGGCCGCGTGCATGTGATCGGCAAAATCGTGGCCAGCGAGAAGGTGATCGGCAAGATCGTGCCCACTGAGAAGGCGACCGGCCGCCAGCGGGCGGAGCAGGTGGCCGCGGCCATGAGGGGGGCCGGCTGGAGACAGAGATCATTGAGGCAGCCAGCGAGGCAGCCGGGTGACTGGCACCTCTTCCGTCACGCACATCGCCGGCAATGTGGTTGTCATCGAAGGCCGCGTCATCCAGCGCTGCTCCGTCTGCGGCGAGAAGCTATAGGGCAGCCGTGGCTGTGCTGCTCCGCTCGAAGCGGACGGCAGCCGGGCGACCTTCCCCACCTGGGCCGAGGGCGCGCTGGTGCAAGTCGAGGTCGAGCCGCCCGCCGCGCATGCGCCTGCCAGCGCTGGCAGGCGCATGCGCTGCCGCCGGGTAGCTGCATTGATCTGTTGGAGGAGTGAGCAGCGGCTGCGCGGTCACCGATCGAAATGGTGGGTGGCCGGACGGGCGGTGAAGGAGTGGCGGGCGGAAGATCATTGCGCCAACGACTTCATAGGGGTTCAGTAGCACGAGAACAAAGCAGTCCCGTGTAACCGTTCACGGGTAGCACATGAGTAGCACATAGGCTGTTTTCGGTGCTTTCTGATTTGCCGTAACTCACTGCTGTGTAAAGAGTTGACCTCCTAGGATTTGAACCTAGACTAAGTGATCCAGAGTCACTCGTGCTACCGTTACACCAGAGGTCAGAGGAAATGATTTCCAGCCCTTACGTTACGTCTCGTTTTTAGGCCGGTCAAGGGCATTGGCGGGCGCGCCTTCCGCCCCGCTCGGCCGGCCGCCGCTCTCACCGGCCGGCAGAAACTTCTTGTATGATCGGTGCTTCCTCGTCCCTGCGGAGCCCGTGATGGATGCTGCCCCGTTTGAATTCTTTCGCAAGCTGCTCGATACGCCCAGCCCCTCAGGATATGAGCGGCCGATCCAGGATGTGGTTCGCAAATACGTCGGCTCGTTTGCCGACGAGGTCCGCACCGACCTGCATGGCAACGTAATTGCCTGCAAGAACCCAGGCGCCAAGCTGCGGGTCATGTTTGCCGGCCACTGCGACCAGATCGGGATGGTCGTCACCCACGTCAACGACAACGGCTTCATCTACGCCCAGACGATCGGCGGCTGGGACGCGCAGCAGCTCATCGGCCAGCGGATGGTGATCTGGAGTGCCGGCGGACCGATTCCGGCCGTCATCAGCAAAAAGCCGATTCACCTGCTGACCGACGAGGAGCGAAAGCAAGTCACCAAGCTCGAGGACCTGTGGCTCGACATCGGGGCGAAATCGAAAGCCGAAGCGCAAGAGCTGGTCCGCGTCGGCGATCCGGTGACGCTCAAGCTTGGCTATCAGGAGATGCGCAACGGGCTGGCGAACTCTCCCGCGATGGACAACAAGTGCGGGCTATGGGTCTGCGTCGAAGGGCTCCGCCGCGCGGCACAAAAGCAGCTCAACGTCGCCGTGTATGCCGTCTCGACCGTGGCGGAAGAGATCGGCCTTCGCGGCGCGCAAACCAGCGCCTTCGGCATCGACCCGCAGGTGGGAATTGCCGTCGATGTGACGCACGCCACCGACTGCCCGACGATCGACAAGAAGCAGCAGGGGGACATCGCGCTGGGGAGCGGGCCGGTGATCTTCCGCGGACCAAACATGAACCCGGTCGTGACCGAGCGGCTGATCAAGCTGGCCACCGAGTCGGCACTGCCGTTTCAGCTCGCGGCCAGCGGCAGAGCGGTCCCCAACGACGCCAACGCACTGCAAATCAGCCGCGCCGGCGTCGCCACGGGGCTGGTCAGCATTCCCAACCGCTACATGCACAGCAGCGTGGAAATGATTTCGCTCGAGGACATCGACAAGGCGGCCGACCTCTTGGCGGCATTCGTCGTCAGCCTGGCGGGGGACGAGGATTTCACGCCGTAGCAAGCGATTACAAGGCAATGAGTTAGGGAATGCAACCGGGCCTTCACGAATTCTTCATCGGAGCGGACGAATCACTGACAAAAGCACAACAGGACACCCAAGTCTAAGGAGCGGCTCGATGAACCACGAGTTGGCCCGGGAGGTTTGGCAGCGGCTGAGTCAGTTTGAAATCGATGACGACAGTGCGTCGTATCCGTTCTCGGCGCGGCTGGCAAAGGAAAACGGTTGGTCGCGCGGCTACGCTCGCCGCGTGATCGAGGAGTACAAGCGGTACCTGCTTTTGTGCGTTGCCGGCAACGAGCCGCCATGCCCGTCGGAGCAAGTCGATCAAGCCTGGCACCTGCACCTCACGTATACCCGCTCGTACTGGAAGCAGTTGTGCGGCGAGATTCTCGGCCGGCCGATCCATCACGAGCCGACGCGCGGCGGCGAGGACGAGCACCACAAGCACGTGGGTATGTACGACCGGACGCTGGCCAGCTACCGCGAGTTCTTCGGCCACGAGCCGCCGCTGGACATCTGGCCGCCGGCGCGGATTCGCTTCGGTGACGACGTGGAGCATCAGCGGGTGAACGTCCGCCGTCACTGGATCATTCCCAAGTCGATCCTCTGGCCGCTGGCCAGCCGCCGCTGGCTGCCGACCGCTGTCTGTGCCGGATTCGTCGTGTTGCCGCTGGCGACACTCAATCCGCTCGAGTGGGCCGGGCCGACGTTCCTGATCCTGTTTGCCGCGATGTATGCCATGGTGCTCGTCGCCGGGCTGGTGCTGCGATCGGTGCTGCGGGGGAGTCCGCCGGAGACGGACGGCAAGGAATTGACGCCCGCCGAGGCGGCCTGCCTGGCGTACAACCAGCCGGCGGCCATCAACGCCACGATCTGCCAGATGGTGCAGCAAGGGTCGCTACGGCTGGGGAGCGACGAGAGGAAGTTCCTGGGTATTACGTTCGGGCCGGCGCCGTTTCTCACGGCGGGAGAGTCGCTGCCGCTGGATGCCGGCCGCATGGAGCAGGAGATATTCAAAGCGGCGCAGGGAAAGTCGAAGGCCAGCTACCACGAGCTGCACCAGGCGGGGTTGAGTGCCGCGGGCGAGATCGAGCGGGGCCTTGTGGAGCGGGGCCTGATCGAGCCGCCGGAGAATACGGCGCTGGCCCGCTGGTTCCCCTTCGCGCTGATGATGTCGCTGGTGCTCGTCGGGCTGGTGAAGATCGGCGTCGGCGTGTGGCGCGACAGGCCGGTTACGTTCCTCGTGATCGGCTGCGTGATCGCCTTCGTGACAGCGCTCTTCTTCCTGCGGCAGATCCGCCGCTCGCGAACCGGCGACAAGGTGCTGGAACTGTTGCGGGCGCGGCATGCGAACCTCGCTGGGCGCGGGGTGGGAGTGACGGGAGTCTCGGACGCGCTCTCACCGACGACGGTCGCCATGGCGGCCGGCCTGTTCGGAGCCGGAGTGCTGGCCGGCGGACCGCTCGAAGGACTACAGAGCCTGTGGATGAGCCATCAGAGGACCTATTACGGCAATGGCGGCTGCGGGGGCGGATGCAGCGGTGCAGGATGCGGCGGCGGTGGCGGTGGCGGCTGTGGAGGAGGGGGATGCGGAGGCGGCTGCGGCGGCTGTGGCGGTGGATAAGCGGACAGAATATCCCCGCCTTTCTGCGAAATTCATTCGCGGTCTTGCAATAATCAGAACCGCCGTCCGTTTGGCTGGTTTAAGAAGCCATGACGACCGGTTCAGGCGGACCATCGAGCGATGCATACGCGAAACGGCGCCCGCGACGAGATCGTCAAGATACGATTGTCCGATTTGTCGAGGCAGCCGGAGGACTGGGCCGTTTTTTAAGCAGATTTTCTACAAACTCAGGAGAAAGCCATGAATCGTTGGTACACATACACTCGCCGCTGGCTGTACGGGGTGCCGCTGGTGTGCGTTATGTTGGGAATGCCGCTGGTTGTTGCGGCCGACGACGCGCCGGCCGCGGACACCGCTGCGGCAACGGACGGCCAGACGCTGAGGGAATTTTTCGCACAGGCCGACGGGCCGCGGCGCGAGCCGGATCGCGGCGGCCCTTCGCGAGAAGGAGACCGACGTCGTGAAGGTGACCGCGGCGGACCTCCACGCGATGGAGAGCGTCGTCCTGAGGCGGGACCTCGCGATGGGGAGCGCCGTCCCGGCGGTCCGCCGCGCGAAGGAGCGCGTCGCCCGAGCCCGCCGCGTGAAGCTGGCGGCCTGGAGCAGCGGATCAACCAGCTCGAGCGGCGGCTGAGCGCCCTGGAGCGCGAAATTCGACAAGAGCGCGGCGGCCGGCCGATGGGTCCGCTGCCCGAGGCGCGCGGACGGGGCGAACGGCCGCCGATGGAACGGGGACCCGATGCCGGCCGCGGCGAAGGCCGGCCGCGCGGCGAAGGGGAACGCAGCGAAGCGCGTCGTCCGCCGTTTGGTCCTGGATTCGGCGGACCGGGCTTTGGTGGTCGTGGCTCTGGCGGTCCAGGCCCTGGCCGTCCCGGCCCTGGCGGACCTGGATTCGGTCCTCCGCGCGAGCGTCCCGACCGCGATGGTGACGATGACCGCCGGGAGCGACGTGAAGAGCGCAATGATGATGACGACGACCGCCGGGAGCGTGAGCGCGGCGGAGAGCGCCAGCGGGACGAGGACGACGACACGGTCTGACAGACCGGCAGGAATGACAATGACGGCCCGCAATTTGCGGTCCGTCCTAGTTGGCCGAGGCTGCCGCCGAATTATTGTCGCCGGCATTCTTCTCCGCGGCGTCGAACGCGGCAACGATTCCCTCATACGAATCGTCCAGATACCTCAGTAGATTCGCCGCGTTGGGATCGCTGGCCTGGACTTCCTGAAGCCAGCCACGGGCATCGGCAATGTCTTCTGCGTCGGCGTCTTTCGCCGTGGCGACGAACATCGCCTTGAGAATGCGGCTGTCGGGCTGGCCGCCGATGCGCTTCATGTCGAGAATTGCCACGGCCAGACCCGGGGGAATACTGGCGAATGAATAGGTGCGATTCATGGCGCTAACGCGAACCGTGATCTTGTCGGGAAACGTTTCGACGATCGCCACGACCGTGCTCGAGCCGACCTTGACCGTCTCCGCAGCGTCGAGCTTGCTGCTCGCTTCAGCCAGCGCCTGGCGGAAGAGCTTCGTGTGATCGATTGCCAGCCGCAGACGCTGGACGAGCGCTTGATGGTCGGGCAGCAGCGCCGCCTTCTCCGCCTTCACGGCTTCTGCTTCCGCCTCTTCGAAGGACTGTTCCGAGAGCGCCAGCCGGGCGCGCTTCAGCGCCGCTTCTAACTCCACGACCTGCTGCCGCGTGGGCTTCACCGTGGGTGCAGGGTTAGGCTCCGGTTTTGGCTCGGGCATTGGCGATGGTGCGGGCTCCGGCTTGGGCTCGGGCACCGGTTCGGGGGCCGGCATCGGCTGCGGCGCCGGCGGCATCGGTTCTACAGGCGGTGGATCGAGGTCCTTCGTCCTGGGCGTTACCGGAGGCACAGGGACCGGCGCCGCCTGAATCTCGATTCGCTTCTCCGTGCGATCCGGTTTCCAGGAGTGTTTGCCGTTGGGTGGGTCAGCTTGCGCAACCTCGCGATCGGCTGGCTTCTGGAAATTTCCCGTGTAGACCGCATACGCTCCCAGACCGGCGACGATCACCAGGCCGGCCGCACCCCCCGTCAACAGGGCCGCGTTGCGCGTCTGCCGCTCCTTGCGGGCCGCCATCATCACCGACGCGGCACTCGTTTTACGTACTTGCGTTCCCTCCTCGGCCGGAGCGGCCATTGGTGCTGCCGCCGGAAATCCCGCTTGCGGCACATACGGCTGGGCCAGCGGGACTGCCGCCGGCATGCCGGGGACTAGAGCACCAACCGGGTATGCCGCCGCTACGGGGACGGAGGGGTATCCTGCGGGCACTCCCGGAATGGCGACCGGCGCCATGGGATCTACCGGAAATGCCGTACCGTAAGGAACCGCCGCCATGGCCGACGGATATGCGGGCTGAGCATATCCCGGCGTTGGCAGCGCCGTCGGATAACCTGGGGGCGCTGCATAAGGAGAATTGCCGCCGAGTGCTCCCGCGGGCGGCGGCATCATGGGCGCCTCTTGCGCGGCGGGCGGCAATGAATTCCAGGGCTCGGCCTCCGGCTGGACCGGTGCTGGAGTGGGCGAAGGAACCGGCGTTTGAGCAGCCGGCTGTGGCACTTGCGGCGCAGCGCTTGCCGGTGCGCCAGCGGGACGAAACCCAGGCGGAAAAAGATCGGCCAGCGCGGGGTTCACCGCAGTAGCACGCTGTAAAGGCGCGACCAGTGGTCGCGGTTTTACAAGCGGCACCGACAAACTTCGGTCGTATTCTCCCTTGCGGACCGGATCGAGGAGCGCCAACTTGGCCGCCTGCACCTCGTCCAGCAGCCGCGCCCAATCGGACGCATGCGAGCCGGGGCGGAACGAGCGAATCTTGGTCGCCGCC
>DATKDU010000403.1:0-15079 GCA_035512595.1 Pirellulaceae bacterium | reverse complement strand
TCGTGGATGTGAACGTGGCCGCCGATCATCGCGTTGTTGACGATGATCGTGTGGTTGCCGATGCGGCAGTCATGGCCGACGTGGGCGCTCACCATGAGGTAGTTGTGATTGCCGACGACCGTGGCGGCGTCGTTGGCGTGGCCGCGATGGATGGTGGCGTTTTCCCGGATGCGGTTGTGGTCGCCGATGACCAGCGAACCGCCGGGCTGGGATTCGACGACATGCTGGGCCTTGCCGCCGAGGACGGTCCCTTCGCCAACTTCATTGTTCAGGCCGAGCGTCGTGCGGCTCTTGACGGTGACGCGTGGGGCCAGCGAGCAGCCGTCGCCAATGACGGCTCCGGCCTCGACGATGCAGAACGGGCCGATGGTCACGTCGCGGCCGATTTCGGCCGCCGGATCAACGAGCGCCAGGGGATGAATGTGGGCCACGAAAGGTTCTCGTTGTGGCGATCTGCCGCCAGGCTGGAGTTATGGGTCGGACCAGCGTGCTAGCGTGTCCAAGGGCGAGTCACATGCCGGGGGCGCTACTTGCTTGATCGTCCGGCGCAGCGGCACGCGCTTACGCGCGGGTGCGGATTATGCGGATTTTGCGAAATGTGTCGATGCCGGTTTGTCGTAGGACAGGTTTCCAACCTGTCCAGATACAGGACAGGTTGGAAACCTGTCCTACCTGGTGTTCATTGCCCTAACTCCAGCCTTGGTTTAGGATTAGTCGCTGGACAGCGCGCCCCGCCGTCCACGCCCACCTAGCGCACCCCTGCCATGATCCGTGCCTCTCGATCTTTGCTGCTGGCAACCTGCCTGATCGCCTTGGCGTCGGCTGCTGTCATGGCCGACGAAGCTCAGCCCACTCCGGAACAGATCGAGTTTTTCGAAAAGAAAATCCGCCCGATCCTGGTCGAAAACTGCCACAAGTGCCACGGCCCCCAGAAGCACCAGGGCAACCTGCGGCTCGACTCGCAGGCTGCTGCTCTAGCCGGCGGGGACTCGGGAGCGGTGATCGTTCCCGGCAAGCCGGGTGAAAGCCTGCTGATCGATGCGATTGAGTACAAGTCGCTGGAAATGCCCCCCGATGCGCGGCTCAAGCCCGAGCAGGTCGCGCTCCTGACCGAATGGGTCACGCGCGGCGCGCCTTGGCCCGGCGGGGGCGACGCAGCACTCACCCCGCGGAAAGGACCGCTGGAGGTGACCGATGCCGATCGGGAGTTCTGGTCGTTTCGGCCGCTCGGGGTTCAGGGTTCAGGGTTCAGGGTTCAGGGGGGAGAGGTCCGAGGTCCGAGGTCAGAGGTCAGAAATGCCATCGATGCATTCATTTTGGAAAAGCTGGCGGAGAAGCAGCTTGCACCCTCGCCGGAAGCAACGCGGCGGGAGCTTTTGCGGCGGGCGTGGTTCGATGTGACCGGTTTGCCGCCGGCGTTTGAAGAGATCGAGCAATTTGCCGCCGATGTTTCTCCCGATGCCTACGAGCGGCGCGTCGATCGCTTGCTCGCCAGTCCCCGCCACGGCGAACGCTGGGGCCGGCATTGGCTCGACATCGTCCGCTTCGCGCAGACCAATGGCTACGAGCGGGATGATGAGAAGCCCAACGCTTGGCGCTATCGCGATTATGTCATCCGGGCGCTGAATGCCGACAAGCCGTATGACCGGTTTGTCACGGAGCAACTGGCGGGGGACGAAGCCACGCCGCTGACCGACGACTCGCTGGCGGCGACCGCCTTTTATCGGCTCGGCGTGTGGGACGACGAACCGGACGATCCGCGGCAGGCGGATGCCGACGAGCTCGACGACATCGTCAGCACGGCCAGCTCGACATTCCTCGGGCTTACGCTGGGCTGCGCCCGCTGCCACGACCACAAGTTCGATCCGCTCAGCCAGGAAGATTACTACAGCTTCACGGCGTTTTTCAGCAACATCAACCGCTACGGCAAGATGGCCGAGACGGTCGGCGGCGGGCAGCCAGTGAACAAGGAAGGAATCTTCAAGGACCTGCCTTCCGGCGCTGGGCAAACGCTCTGTGTGAGCGAGCGGCTGGATCCCCCCCAGCCGACGCACCTGTTGATTCGCGGCAATGCTCTCACGCCGGGGAAGGAAGTGCCGCCGCGGTTTGTCGAGGTGCTGTGCCACACGAATGAGGCGGCATTACCCAGCCTGCCGGAGATGAAGCGGCCCCAAGGAGATAGTACGCCCGTGAAATCGGTCGGCCGCCGCACGACGCTGGCGGCGTGGATCACCTCGCCGGAAAATCCGCTGACGGCGCGGGTCATCGTCAACCGGCTGTGGCACTACCACTTCGGCCGCGGCATCGTCGCCACGCCGAGCGACTTCGGCCACACGGGCATGGCGCCGTCGCATCCGGAGCTGCTCGACCATCTGGCCAGTGAGTTGATCCGCGGCGATTGGGAACTCAAGCGGATGCACCGGCAGATTCTTATTTCGGCGACGTACCGGCAGAGCAGCCGGGGTTCAGGGTTCAGGGTTCAGGGTTCAGAAGAGACAGGGGAAAACAATCCGCAATCCGCAATCCGCAATCCGCAATTGATCGATCCCGACAATACGCTGCTTTGGCGGCAGAACCTGCGGCGGCTGGAGGCGGAGGCGATTCGCGATGCCGTGCTGGAGACCGCCGGCTCGCTCAACACGCAAATGTATGGCCGCGGCATTTTCCCCACGCTGTCGCCGGAAGTCTTGTCGAGCCAGTCGCGGCCGGGCAGCGGCTGGGAAAACAATCAGCCGGCCTCCCAGCAAGCCCGCCGCAGCACGTACATCTTCGTGAAACGCACGCTGGGAGTGCCACTACTGGAGTCCTTCGACGCGGCCAGCCCTGACACGCCCAATGCCCGCCGGAACGTGACCACGGTCGCTCCGCAGGCGCTGATCCTGCTCAACGGCGAGTTCCTGGAGCTGCAATCGGCGGCAATGGCGGCGCGGATCGTCGAGCAAGTTCCCGGCGATGCGGCTGAACAAGTGGAGCTGGCCTATCGGTTGGCGCTGGGACGAGCGCCCAGCGGCATGGAGCGCGACGTCGCCCTGGCGTATCTGGCGCGGGAAGCTGTCCGCTGGCAAAAGCTAAGCGAAGAGCATCCCGAGCAGTTCGCTCCCTCCGCAGAAACCGGCGGCGTCAAGCTCGCCGGCTGGGAGCAGTTCGGCGGCAAATGGCAACTGCGCGACGACGGCGGCCTGGCGGTCGATGGGACGCACGGGGCCAAGGTGATTCACGAGAAGCTGGAAATCGGCGACGGCACCGTCTGGGCGCAGGTGATGCTGCTGGAGGGAGGCGGCGATGCGGGACTCGTGCTGCGGGTCAGCCAGGCGGGCGGCGGCGTCGATCGGCTGCACGCTTACAACATCAACCTGAAGAAAGATCAAATCCGCCTGGGTAAGCATCAGCACGACTGGCGGGCCGTGGCGACCAGCGCCATGGAGCTGGCGGCGAACCAGTGGCACGATGTGAAGGTCGTGCTCGAGGGGGCCCGCATTCGCATCTACGTCAACCAGGCCGAACAGCCGCAGATCGACTTCACCGACGACAAGCCGCTGCCGGCCGGCAAGATCGGCTTCCGCTCCTATGCCGTCAGCTCAGCCGTCCGCAACGTCAAGGTGCAGACCGGCGATCAGACGTCGTCCTTGGAGTTCAAGCCGGCTGCCGACGCCTTCTCCCCCGCGGCCTCTTCCTCCCAGCGGGCGGTGGCCTCGCTCTGCAAGCTCGTGCTCAACCTCAACGAGTTTGTGTACGTCGATTGACCTTCGCTGTCAGCAGCCGCACAATCGCTACGGCCGCTACCGTCCTACTGGCGATTGGGGCATTCGACATCTGTGGCCTATGCTTGCGCGGGGTTCGCGGACCACAAGGAATCGACCTGCGCAAACAAAGGCTCCGCTATGCCGCACTCAGGATCCTGCCACAAAACCGAATGCATGATCCAGCCGACTACGTTGCGGCTGGCGCCCTATTGTCAATCCGCGGCGCAAATTGGCCCGCTGGACATGCCGGGGGTGTACCCGATTTACATCGGCCGCGACGCCGGGCTCGACGTCCGCGTCATTCATCCGACCGTCTCGCAAGTCCATGCGGAGGTCTTCTCCGCCGGCGGCCGGCTCTGGATTCGCGACCTCTCCAGCCGCAACGGCACGTTCGTCAACGGCAATCGCATCCAAGATGCCCATCCGCTCGCCTTGTGGGACATCGTGCAGTTCGGCAGCGTCGTCTTCCGGGTCGCCGAATCCGAGGATGGCACGGCCCAGGCCACGCAGCAAAGCGCGGCCGACGACATGGCCCTGGCTGTCTCGCAGTTTGAAAAACTGCTCGTCGATGGCGGGCTGGTGCCCTATTACCAGCCGATCGTTGCCGCACGAGGCGAGGCGGTGGCCTACGAAGTGCTGGCCCGCAGCGGCCGCTTCGGGCTGCGCACGCCCAAGGAGCTGTTTCGCACTGCCGCCGTCTTGTGCCGCACCGGCGAGCTGAGCCACCTTTGCCGTCTGGAAGGGGTCAAGCGGACCCCCGGGGACTTGTCGCCGCACTTGTTCCTCAACACGTCGCCGCTGGAAGTCTGCGAGCTGGACGCATTGATCGCCTCGGTCGATGAAATCCGCGCGCTGCGCCCCAGCCAGCCGCTGACGCTGGAAGTCCACGAGTCGGCACTCGTCGAGGTCGATACGCTCGTCACGCTCTGCAAACGACTGGCGGAGCGGAAGATCAGCCTGGCCTTCGACGATTTCGGCACCGGCGAGTCACGGCTGGCGGAGCTGGTCGATGCCCGACCCAAGTTCGTCAAGTTCGACCGCCGCTTGTGCGCCCTCGACCAGCTCGGCTCCCGCGACGGACGCCGGCTCCTGGCGGCACTCCTCCGCATGGTCCACGACCTGGGAATCGTCTCGATTGCCGAGGGGATCGAAACGCCGCAGTCCGCCGACATCTGCCGCTCCCTGGGCTTCCAGCTCCTGCAAGGCTTCTACTTTGGCGTGCCGGCCAAGGGGTCGGAGTGGTTCAAGCGGCAGGCGATTGTGAGCGAGACATTGCCGCCGGCGGCGGGCTTGTCGTCTCCGGTCGCTGACGCCAGTCCGTCCGCGGATGCCAATCCCGCCTGAGGGATGGAGAATGCGTCGCCACGCTTTGGATCATGCCTTGCTTCTCCTTTCTCGCTGCATACAATGCTAGTGGAGAAAGGGCCACAGCAAGCCCGATAATCCTTCGCCGCGGTAGCGGCGGCCAGCGAATTCACCGTCAGATGGCTGATGGAAGGCTGGCACAAAAAAGTGGAGGACTTGCCGGAACTCGTCGCCTGCCAAAGGGGGCGGCGCTAACGCTGAACACCGGAGCCTACGCGGCTGCCAGGACAGCGCGACGCGCGACCGAGACCTTTCGCCAACGATGAGGCCAGAGGGCCCTGACTCCCCCCGGGTCATTCTGACTCGGGGTTTTTTGTTTCTTGAGAAGACTTTCTTCCACCAGCCCCCCGCGCCCGCATCCAGTCGAGATACGCCTTGGCGCACGCGTCGAGGTTTTCCAGGCTGCCGCCGCCGCGGATCGGCGAGCAGATCTCGTACGTCGCCAAGCCCGAGAAGCCGCCGTCGGTCAGCCCGCGGAAGAAAGCCGGGTAGTCAATGAACCCAGTTCCAAACGGGACGGCCCGAACGCCGTCGGGCGACAGCCGCTCGTAATTCACCAGCTCCGGCCGGTAGCGGTACCGCGGCACGCGAACATAGTCGGCATTTGTGGTGATGACGGTGTGCGGGGCCGCCTTGCGGGCCGCCTCGTACAAGTCTTCGCCCCGGAGTGCCGGCGACCAGGCGTCGAAACCAAGCCGGCAATTAGGCCGGTCGATTTCCGCCAGCAAATCGAGCAGCGCGTCGGTGTCGAGCGCCAAGTCGTGATGGTTCTGAACGGCCACCGTGACGCCATGCTCGGCCGCCCGGTCGGCCATCTCGCGAATGATGCCGACGACCCGCCGCCAGAGCGCGGACGGATCGCAATCGGCCTCTTCATAGGCGGTGAAGATGCGGACCACCGAAGCCCCAAGCTGGCGGGCGATCCGCGCCAGCGATTGGACATAGGCGATCTGAATCTCGGCCAGCGGCACTTCCGCGGCCGGGCCGGCGGCCAGGTTCGTATACCCGGCAATCGCGTCGCAAGTGATCCCCGCAGTCTGCAACGACTGGTGGATTTGCTCCAGCAACTGCCCAGTGGCGTCCAGCGGCGACAGGTGAGGGCGCTTCCCCGCCAGCATCACGGCGGAGTATCCCAGCCGGCCGGCGCGGGAGATCAACTCGGGAAGGGGCAGGCTGGCCTGGCCCCAGAAGCCGGCATAGCTGACCGAAAACAAGCCCGGTTTCATAACTCAGAAAAACACGCCCCCGAGGAACGAACTTGACAATGGCCACGGGACCACTTGCCGGATTATGAGCCTTTCGACGGCCGCTGCAAGCAGCACGTCTGCCGCTCACTCTTGCCGACAACAGGTCAACTTATCGCGATGGGAACATGGGATCGAGCTGTCACCCCGTCTCCGCCGGTTTTCCAAAATTAGCTTGCAATTCCGTGTGGCAACAGGTCTAATGACCGGTTGGTAACCGATCCGCACCCGACTCTGGTGCTGAGACAGGGAATGGGCATTTCGCTGGAACAACTTGATCGAAAGACCGTGGCGGTCGAGTTGACGATTGCCGGGGAGGTCCGCATTCTGCGCGGAGTGGGAAACTACGTGCATGACGAGGTGCTGGGGGATAGCCTGCGAATTGCACTGGACGATCCCGACAGCCAGACCGAAATCCTACTTCGCAAGAGCGAGTGGGCCGGACCCATTGTGCTCGATGACCAGCATGGGTGCGACTATCGCATTCGGCTCGGTTCCGTCTGCTCGCTGCCATGAAGCGGCTGCCAACTTGAGCCCACGCCCAGCGCGCTGGCAGCCGGCAGTCTCACAACAACTCCACCGCGTCGGCGTCCGCTCGGACGAAGACCCCTTCTGCATAATCCGCCTGGACGAGCCAGCGGGAGGAAACATCCTGCTCGATCAAGACGCCCGTCAGGCCCAGCAGCGGACCGCGGACAATGCGCACGCGGCCGCCGGAATTCAGAGTTAGGGGGTTCTTCACGTCGAATCCTTGACGGGGCTCAGTGCGCGTGGTTGAGGGCGCAGTGATGGGGGTTGCTAAAGAGTCCATAGGTCAATGGTAGGTCACGTCCTCGACCGAACCCCAACGAACGGTCTACTGCTGGTTTATGGTGGCCGCTGAACACACTGAACGGCCAACTTTCGGGATCGAAGCCGAACTGCCGCGAATCAGTTTGGCAATCATGCGAATTGCGCCGCCGAACCGCACCTCGGCGACGAGACCCCCCCGCCCGCTCCCGAACTCTGAAGCGTAGCACGCTGGGCGATGTACTCAAAAGGATGGGCGAAGCGGCCCTGAATTTCGGCCGGAATTTCGTTGACCGTCGGCGCGACGAGGTCAATTGTGAGCCCTGTAACGGCAGGTTGCACGGGACGGCTCCGCGCCTTGACGACGACAGTCAGCGGATTTTCCTCGCCCGGGTGATAGCCGTTTACACTGGCAATCCGGCGCTGCTGGCACCGGTTGGCGATTGGAAACTCCCTCAATCGAGGGGACTCTCTTGTCGGGGTATCCATCTAGGCGACAATTATTCTAAATGTACAAATATTGTGATTGCCTTGGCGCGTCAAGCAACATTCAACCGCTCTGGCGTGGGGCGACCGCAGTGACTGCACGCAGCGTGAGTTGTAAACTGGGGATGCACAACCAGGGGGCCGCGAAGCTGGACCGAGCGGCTGCCAGTTCGATCCGGTGACGCGTTCTTGTCGGGAGTCCAACAGCATGTCGATTCACGCCCGGTGGTCCCGCCGCACCTTTGTCGCAGCGGCCGGGGCCGCCGCAGTTACGGCAATGAGCGGCCGCTGGGCTCAGTCGGCCGAGACGCCCCGTCCCAAAGTCGCCGCCGTCTTCACCGAGCTGCGGCTGCGGTCGCACGCCTACAACTTCCTCGTCAACCTGCTGGGGAAGATTCTCTTCCGCGGCCAGTGGGTCGATTCGGGGGTCGATGTCGTTTCCTTTTATGCCGACCAGTTTCCCGACGGCGACATGGCCCGCGACGTGTCGCGGCGGTTTGGTGTGCCGCTGTTTGACTCGATCGACAAGGCGCTCTGCGTGGGCGGCAAAGAGTTGGCGGTCGATGCGGTTTTGCTCGTGGGCGAGCATGGCGATTATCCGGCAAATGAACTGGGGCAGGTGATGTATCCGCGGAAGGAGTTTTTCGACCAGTGTGCGGCGGTGATGAAGCGCTCCGGCCGGTCGGTGCCGCTGTTCAACGACAAGCACCTGTCGTACCGCTGGGATTGGGCCAAGGAAATGTACGACACGGCCCGCGAGTTGAAAATGCCGCTGATGGCCGGCAGCAGCGTGCCGCTGGCCGCACGAATCCCGCCGCTGGAATTGCCGGCCGATGCCGAATTGGAAGAGGCCGTGTCGATCCACGGGGGCGGGCTGGAATCGTACGACTTTCACGCCCTGGAAGTGCTCCAGTCCTTCCTCGAGTCCCGCCGCGGCGGCGAGAGCGGCATTTCGCGGGTGCAGCTCTTGGCCGGAAAGGAATACGAAAAGGCTGTAGCGGAAGGCCGCTGGTCCCAGGATCTGGTCGCTGCGGCCATGGAAGCCGAGCGGAAGATGGGGGGCAAGTGGCAGCCGTGGCCGAAGGCGGTGACTGCCGCCAAGGTGAAGGCGAAGGCCCGGGTCGAGCCGCCGCGGGGAAATCACGCGCTCGTGGTCACGTACAGGGATGGCACGAAGGGGACGGTGCTGAAGATCGACAGCTCCTCGAACCGCTGGAACTTCGCCTGCCGCCTGAAGGAAAAGCGGGAGCCGCTGGCGACCGCCCTGTTCAACGGCCCGTGGGGAAATCTCAATTTGTTTTCCGCCCTGTCGCGGGCCATTTGCCACTTCTTCCGGACCGGCAAATCGCCCTACCCCGTCGAGCGGACCCTGCTGGTCAGCGGCATTCTCGACGCCGCCATGCACTCGCACCACGCTCTCGGCAAACCGATCGCCACGCCGCACCTGGAGTTCCCCTACGCCCCGCAGGATTTTTCCGCCTTTCGCGAGACGGGCGAAAGCTGGCAAGTGATCACGATCGACACGCCGCAGCCGACAACGTTTGCTCCTAAAACGATGTAGCAGACACATTCGGCGGGGGGGCATATTCCGCATCCCCGGCGACGCTGGTATGGCACGCGATATGGCGCGTCGAATGCCCCTCGTGCTAGAATGGGAGAAAGGGATCACCCCAGGTGGATCATGACGCATCAGATTCTCATCGAGCTTCCCGACGAAGTCTATTTGCCGCTCGTCGAGCGCGCGAAAGCCGCCGGCAATTCGGTGGAATCGCTGGCCGGGGCCTTGGTTGCCGAGTCGATGCAGCAGGAGATTCCCGGCAGCCGGCTTCGCAAGTGGGCGGGAGCGTTCAATTCGGGCGTTCCGGACGCCGGGGTCCGACATGATGAATACCTTGGCGAAGCCCTGATGGACGAACTCAGGAATCGGGGGGACGATTAGACGCTTCGTGGATACGTCAGGATGGGCTGCCTGGGCCGATCAAGCGGAGCAGTACCATGCGCCGGCGCAGACGCGAATCGACGAGGTACTGAATCAAGGCGGGCAACTGATCACCACCAGCTACGTGCTGCTTGAATTATCGGCCCTGCTGACCCGAATGCGCTTCGACAAGGGACGGCAAATTCGGTTTCTAACCGATCTCAAAGCCGATCCATCGGTAACCGTCCTGTTCATCGACGAGCCGCGCGACGCCAAGGCCTGGCAGCACTGGAGCGGTCGCGGCGACAAACAGTGGACCCTCGTTGATTGCGCTAGCTTTGTCGTGATGCAAGAAGAGGGACTGACCGAAGCCATCACTTCCGATCACCACTTCGAGCAGGCGGGGTTTGTCCGCCTGCTCAAGTGAGCGCGGCCACAAGTCCGCCCCGCAGCGGCGGACCACATGACGTGCGGCTTCGGGCCAGGTTCAGCTCCAGCAGGCGGGCGAGGAGGGCGCCCAGCGCGATGCAGATTTGACGAACGCCTGCGGCCTGCGATATAGTGCCCCTACCTTCAGGAACCCCTCATGGCAGCAGGCTCTCCCACTGCACAAGGGGGCAGGCTCGGCGCGACCGAGCGCCGCGACGCGTGGTGGCTGGGGCCCCTGGCCACCGCCGCAGCGCTCGGTTCGTTTGCTGTCTACGCCACGTTTCGCGCGGCCATCAACGCCGACTATCACCTCGGCGAAGGAACGGCCGTTCAGCCCGACCACGCGTACCTCCTCTCGCCGTTCTACTCGCCGCTGATCGTCCTGCCGTGGCTGCCGGCCTGGATCTCGCCGGCATTTCTGATCCTCTGGGCTCCCGGCGGGTTTCGCGTCACCTGCTATTACTACCGCAAGGCGTACTACCGGGCCTTCTTCCTCGACCCGCCGGCCTGCGCAGTCGGTGAAGCCCGCGGACACAACTACCGCGGCGAGACGCGGCTGTTTCTGTTCCAAAACCTGCACCGCTACTTTCTCTACTTCGCCCTCATCTTCCTGGTGATCCTGGCGATCGACGTCGTCCACGCCGCCATCTGGCCGACTGCTGGCGGACACACGCTGGGGATCAGCCTGGGGACGCTCGTGCTGGCGGCGAATGTGACCCTCCTTTCGCTGTACACCTTTTCCTGCCATTCGCTGCGGCACTTGATCGGCGGCAATGTCGATTGCTTCTCGTGCGTCGCCTTGGGTCAAGCGCGGTTTCGCGCCTGGCAAGGGGCCAGCTTCCTCAACCGGCATCACATGCTGTTTGCGTGGATGAGCCTGTTCTCGGTGGGGTTTGCCGACTTCTACGTGTGGATGGTGGCCTCGGGGCGAATTGTGGACGTGAGGCTGCTGTGACGACTGGCAATCGAAGCAAAATCCGAAGCACGAAATCCGAAACTCGAAACAAGCACGAAGGCCAAAAAAATCCAATGACGCAAACGAAGTGACCCATCCCGTTTCGAACATTCGGAATTCGAGTTTCGAATTTGTTTCGGATTTCGGATTTGGACCACGTTCCAGCACAGATTCCCTTTTCCATTCGCCCGCTCCATGTCCAAATATCAGACGCACCAGTTCGACGTGGTTGTGGTCGGCGCTGGCGGCGCTGGGCTGCGGGCGGCCATTGAAGCATCGAACCGCGGAGCCAAGACGGCCCTCGTCTGCAAGTCGCTCCTCGGCAAGGCGCACACGGTTATGGCGGAAGGGGGGATTGCCGCCGCTCTGGCGAACGTCGATGCGCGGGACGACTGGAAGGTCCACTTCCGCGACACGATGAAAGGGGGGCAGCACCTCAACCAGTGGCGGATGGCGCAGCTCCACGCGCAGGAAGCGCCGACGCGGGTCCGCGAGCTGGAAGAGTGGGGCGCCGTCTTCGACCGCACCAAGGACGGCCACATCCTCCAGCGGAACTTCGGCGGGCACACCTATCCGCGGCTGGCGCACGTCGGCGACCGCACGGGCCTGGAGATGATCCGCACGCTCCAGGACCGGGGCGTTCACCAGGGGATCGAAGTCTTCATGGAGTGTACGATTCGCCGCATCCTCGTGGCCGACGCTACCAGCGTCGGTGCCGTCGGTGCCGCTCCTCGCGGCCGCGCCGCCGGCTGCCTGGGGTACTTTCGCGAGAGCGGCCGGTTCGTCGTGTTCCGCGCCAAGGCGGTCGTTCTCGCCACCGGCGGCATTGGCCAATGCTGGGAGATCAACAGCAACTCCTGGGAATACACGGCCGACGGGCACGCCCTGGCCTTGTGGGCCGGCGCGGACCTGATCGACATGGAATTCGTGCAGTTCCATCCCACCGGCATGGTCTGGCCGCCGAGCGTCCGCGGCACGCTGATCACCGAAGGGGTCCGCGGCGAAGGGGGCGTGCTCTTAAACGGCGACCGCAAGCGGTTCATGTTCGACTACATCCCCGACCGCTACCGCGGGGAATTTGCGGATACGCAGGACGAGGCTCAGCGGTGGGTGCAGGCGGTCGTCGCGGGAAAACGCCCCGACGCGCGGCGTCCGCCGGAGCTGCTCACTCGCGACGTTGTCGCCCGCGCCATCCGGGCCGAAGTCCGCGCTGGCCGCGGCACTCCCCACGGCGGCGTCTATTTGGACATTGCTTCCCGCCGCTCGCCCGAAGAAATCAAACGAAAACTGCCGGGCATGTACCACCAGTTCAAGGAGCTGGCCGACGTCGATATCACGGCCGAGCCGATGGAGGTCGGCCCAACCTGCCACTACATGATGGGGGGCGTGCGCGTCCACCCGGAAACGCAGGAATCGACGCTGCCGGGGCTCTTTGCCGCGGGGGAAGTGGCCGGCGGCTTGCACGGGGCCAATCGGCTGGGGGGCAATTCGCTTTCCGATCTGCTCGTCTTCGGCAAACGGGCCGGGGAATATGCCGCCGCGAAGGCCCGCGAAACGCCCGAGTGGCCGCGGATCGACGACGCGGAGATCGAGCGGACCGCGGCGGCGGCGCTCGCGCCGCTCGAACGGCCGCAGGGAGAGAATCCGTATGCCCTGCACCAGGAGCTCCAGCAGCTCATGCAGCGGAACGTCGGCATTGTCCGCTCGCAGGCCGATCTCGATGAAGCGCTGGTCAAGCTGGCGGACTTACGCCAGCGAGCGGCCGGCGTCAAATGCGGCGGCAACATCCAGTTCAATCCGGGCTGGCACCTGGCGCAGGACCTGACGAACATGCTCGACATCAGCGCGGCCGTCGTGCGGGCAGCACTGCTAAGGCAGGAGAGCCGCGGCGCTCACACGCGGGAAGATTTTCCCGATGCGGAGCAAGAGTGGGGCAAATTCAACTTGATCGTGCGGCAATCGGCGGCGGGGATTGAAGTCCAGCGCCAGCCGCTGCCGGAAATGCCGGCGGAGCTGGCGGAGCTTGTCCAAGGGAAGTGATATGGCCGACGAAACCACCTTGCGCATCTACCGCGGCGACAGCCAGCAAGGGGAGCTGGTGGAGTACAAAGTGCCGACGGCGCCGGGGATGGTGGTGCTGGATGCGATCCACGAAGTGCAGGCGCGTCACGCTTCGGATTTGGCGGTGCGATGGAACTGCAAAGCGGGGCGGTGCGGCTCGTGCAGCGCGGAGGTCAACGGCCGGCCCCGGCTGACCTGCATGGACCGGATCGACAAGTATCCGCCGGGCGAGCCGATCGTGGTCCGGCCGATGAAGGCCTTTCCCGTGATCAAGGACCTGGCTTGCGACGTGTCGTGGAATTTCCGGGTCAACAAAAAGATTCCGGGTTTCCAGCTTCGCACCGACCGACCGCGGCAATTCTCGCAGGCCGAGGCCGACCGGGTGCAGGAATTCCGCAAGTGCATCGAGTGCTTTTTGTGTCAAAACGTCTGCCACGTCCTCCGCGACCACGAGCGGAAGGATGAGTTTTGCGGGCCGCGGTTCCTCGTCCGCGTGGCCGGCCTGGAGATGCACCCGCTCGATGCGGCGGATCGAGTGCCGCTGCTCAAAGAGGAGCTGGGCGTCGGCTACTGCAACATCACCAAGTGCTGCTCGGAGGTCTGCCCGGAGGACATTCACATCACCGACAATGCGATCATCCCGCTCAAGGAGCGGGTGGTCGATCGATATTACGACCCGCTGTGCCGGCTGCTGCAGATCGTCAGCCCGCGGCCAAAGCAGCCGCCCAGTGGAACGCCTGATGCTCCACGGAATGGAGATTCGTAGCCTCTTTCCGGAGTTTTTCCCATGCGCAAGCTCAAGTCGATTCCCGAAATGGCGATTGGCGCCGCGCTCGACAAGGCGCTCCGCTACCGCCTGCTCAACGAGCCGCTGGAGGCGGAGAGCATCTGCCTGGACATGCTGGCGGTCGATCCCGACAACCAGCAGGCGCTGGTCACGATGCTGCTGGCGATCACCGACCTGTTCGAGGAGGAGTACGTCGATGCCTTCCACCGGGCCAAGGCGGTCCTGCCGCGGCTGGCCGGGCAGTACGAGCGGGCCTATTACGAAGGGGTGATCCACGAGCGGTGGGGAAAGGCCCAGGCGTCGCGCAAGGTCCCCTCGACGGCAGTCAGCGGCTGGTACCTGCACGCCATGCACTGCTTCGAGCGGGCCGAGGCGCTGGCCCCGCCTGACAATCCCGACGCGATCCTGCGCTACAACACGTGCGTGCGGATGTTCGAGCGGATTGCGGAAGTCGAAGCCCCCGCGGAGCAAGACCTGAAGCGCGACGTCGAGGCCGAGTTTGGCGAGGAAGTGCAGACGCGGTGAGCGGTCGAAGTCGGAAGGCGGCAGTCAGAAGCCTCTCTGGGGAATTGCAAACTGGCGATTGTCAATCTCCAATTTGCAGTGCCGATCGTTTATGACTCCTACTTCCTGATCGTGACCCATAGCCATGCGCTCTATTGTTCCCCTCGCCGTAGCGCTGATTGCCATTGTCGGTTTTTCGAACGCCGCCGAGCCTGCGCCCCTCCGCTGCATCGAACCCAGTGCCACGACCGGCACGTCGCGAGCGGTGATCGTCGGCAACGAATTGCTGGTGCACACGTCACAGGTGCTGCCCATCGACACCACGGCAAGCGCCGAGGTGCAGGCGGCCGAGGTGTTGAACTCTCTGGATAAAAAGCTGCGGGCCGCCCACGCATCGCTGCACGCGTGCGCAAAGCTGAACGTCTATGCCGCCGACGAGGCAGCGGCATCCGCGGCGATGGAAGCGATCAAGCGGGAGTTCACCAAGGACTCCCCGCCAGTGATCAAGCCGGCCGTCAGCCTCGTGCGGACCCGGTTGCCGCAGCCCGGTGCACTGGTCGCCGTGGATGCGGTTGGAATGTCCATGATCAACGAAGACTCGAAAGTGTCGCTGCGTTCCTGGGGCGCGGAAGGACGAATCGCCGGCAGCGAGCACATGGCAATCCTTCCGCCGGGCCGCAAGATCTTCATCGCCGGCCAGGCCGAGAAAGCGGACGACCTGAAATCGGCCACGCAGAAGACGATGGCGAGTCTGGCGAGCACGCTGAAGTTCCTCGGCCGGACGAACGACGACATCGT
>DATKDU010000402.1:0-36867 GCA_035512595.1 Pirellulaceae bacterium | reverse complement strand
GGATCAGAACCCGGGCAAGACCGTGCGGGTCGAGCAGCTTCTGGTCGTGGACGCCCGCATCGACGGCGGGCCGATGTTCAAGCGGATTCGCCCCATGTCCCGCGGCCAGGCGTACATGATCCTCAAGCGAACCAGCCACATTACTGTCGTGTTGGAAGACATTAACGAAGCGTAGAAGCAGAAATTCAAAATCCGAAACACGAAATACGAAACAAATCCGAAATCCAAAACAGGAATGATCGAAACGGTCCGATTTAGAACGTTTGGAACATTGAGGCTTTTATCACTTGAATCTGTTTCGGCTTTCGGGTTTCGTGCTTCGGATTTGGAATCGCCAAGACATTCCTTAGCGCAGAGCAACTAGTTATGGGTCAAAAGGTCAATCCGGTCGGTTTTCGCACCGGCATCATGATCGGCTGGAAGAGCCGCTGGTACGCGTCCAAGCAGGAGTTTTCCAACCTCCTGATCGAGGACAGCAAGATCCGGCAGTTCATTAAGAACCACCCGAGCAAGACGCAGTATCGCCAGGCCGGCATCGATCGGATCGAGATCGAGCGGACGCGCGACGAGGTGAAGGTCGTGCTGTACGTGGCGCGGCCGGGGCTGATCATCGGCAAAAAGGGGCAGGAGGTGGAGTTGCTCCAGGAAGAGCTCCAGAACCTGACCGGCCGCCGCGTCAACCTGAAGATCGAGGAGATCGCGCGTCCGGAAATCCAGGCGCAGCTCGTGGCCGAGGACATTGCCCAGCAGTTGGCCAAGCGGTCGAGTTTCCGCCGGACGATGAAGCGGGCCATCGAAACGACGATGGACGCGGGGGCCAAAGGAATCAAGATTCAGCTCGCCGGCCGCTTGGGCGGCTCGGAGATGGCGCGCTGCGAGAAGGCGACGGCCGGCTCGCTGCCGCTGTCCACGCTGCGGGCGAAGATCGATTACGGTTTCACCGAGGCGGCGACGCCGCAGGGAAACATCGGCGTGCAGGTGTGGGTCAATCAAGGTACGTACGAGGGAGACGCTTCCAATGGCGCTGATGCCCAAGCGAGTGAAGCACCGAAAAAGCCAAAGAGGACGTATAAAAGGTAACGCCACCCGCGGCAATCGCGTGGTGTTTGGCGACTACGGACTTCAGGCGGTGCAGGGTGGCTGGATCAAGGCGGTGACCATCGAGTCGGGGCGTATTGCCGCACAGCAATACGTCCGCGGCGAGGGTCGTCTGTACATTCGCATTTTTCCGCACAAGTCGGTGACCAGCCGGCCGCTGGAGACGCGGATGGGAAAAGGAAAGGGCGAGCCGGACCACTGGGTCGCCGTGGTGAAGCCGGGAACCGTGCTCTACGAGCTGGGCGGCGTCAACGAGCAGCAGGCCAAGCTGTGCTTCGCGCGGCTGGCCCACAAGATGCCGGTGCGAGTGCGGATGATCAAGCGTCGTCCGGCGTAGGAATTGATTCAACGATTGACGAGAGGTTGCGAGCGTATGAAGGCCGCCGAATTACGAGAGATGAGCGACGATCAGCTCCAGCTCACGCTCAAGGAAACGGAGCAGAACCTGTTCCGGCTGACGATGCAGGCGCAGACGGAGCGTTTGGACGCCCCCAGCGAGCTGCGCCGCAACCGCCGCCTCGTGGCGCGGATCAAGACGGTGCAAACCCAGCGGCAGTCAGCCCAAGCGTAACGAGAACATTCAGCAGATTAACCGGTAGAAGCAGCCATGCCCAAGCGAATCGTCGTCGGCGTCGTCACGCGGGACAAAGCGTCCCAGACCAGGCGAGTGGAAATCCCGCGCCTGGTGCGGCATCCCATGTACGGCAAGATCATGCGTCGGCGGACGATCTGCTACGCCCACGATGAAGAGAACAAGTCCAAGATCGGGGACACGGTGGAGATCGAGGAGTCGCGTCCGCTGTCGAAGCTCAAGCGGTGGGTGGTCAAGCGGATCGTTTCGGCTTCCACGGTGACGCCGGAAGTGAAGGGGAGCGAGGTTCCGGGCGGCGAGGCGACGTAAATTCAGTAGCCGAAGTCGCAAGACTTCGGACGGAAATTCCGAAGTCTTGCGACTTCGGCTACTGGCAAGAACGAATCAACAAGGCGTGCAAGTCATGATCCAGCAAGAAACACGAATGGCCGTCGCGGACAACACCGGCGCGCGGGAAGTGATGTGCGTCAAGGTGCTCGGCGGCTCGCGCCGCCGCACCGCCAGCCTCGGCGACGTCATCATTTGCTCTGTCAAGAGCGTGATTGCCGGCAGCGAGATCAAGAAAAAAGCCGTGGTGCGGGCCGTCGTCGTCCGCACCAAGAGCCCGGTCCGCCGCGCCGACGGCAGCTACATCAAGTTCGACGGCAACGCGGTGGTGATCATCGACGCGGAGAACAGTCCCCGCGGCACCCGCATCTTCGGCGCAGTGGCCCGCGAACTCCGCGAGAGGAACTTCATGAAGATCGTCAGCCTGGCGAGCGAGGTGGTGTGATGCATCTGAAAACCAACGACATCGTGCAAATCATTGCCGGCAACGCCAAGGGCGAGCGCGGCAAGGTGCTGCACATCGATCACGAGGCCGGCAAGGTCACGGTCGAAGGCGTGAACAAGGTCTTCAAGCACGTCCGCAAGAGCCAGAAGAACCCGCAAGGGGGCCGGCTCAACAAGGAAATGCCGATTCAGATCTCCAACGTGCTGCTGGTCTGCTCGCGCTGCAACCAGCCGACGCGCACGGGCTCCCGGGCCGTGTCCGACGGCGGCAAAGAGCGATTCTGCCGTCGCAAGACGTGCCACGCCGCGCTGGGACAGATCGCTCCCTCCAAGACTCGCAGTAAATAAAATCAGCGCCGCTCGCGACAGCGGACTGCATGCAGGTGAATTATGGCCAAAGAACCCAAAGAATCCAAACCGCCGAAGGAAGCCAAGGCCGGCAAGGAAAAAGCCGCCAAGGAGCCCAAAGCCGCCAAGGAGCCCAAAGCCGCCAAGGAGAGCAAGGAATCCAAGGCTGCCAAGGAACCCAAGGGGGCCAAAGAAGGCAAGGCGTCCAAGGAAGCCGCTGAAAAGCCGGTGCCGCCGCGGCTGCAGATCAAGTACGAGAAAGAGATCCTGCCGGCCCTGACCGAGAAGCTGGGCCGCAAGAACCGGCTCGCGCTGCCGCGGGTGCAGAAGATTGTCATCAACATGGGCGTGGGCGCCGCGACTCAGGACAAGAAACACCTGGAGGCTGCGGCCGAAGCGATGACGCAGATTGCCGGGCAGAAGCCGGTGCTCACCAAGGCCCGCCAGGCCATTTCGGCCTTTCGCCTCCGCGAGGGAATGCCGATCGGCTGTGCGGTGACGCTGCGGAAGCAGCGGATGTACGAGTTTTTAGACCGGCTGGTGTCGCTCGCCTTGCCGCGCGTCCGCGACTTTCGCGGCGTCAACCGCAAGGCGTTCGACGGCCACGGCAATTACAGCCTGGGGCTGTCGGAGCAGCTTGTGTTTCCCGAGTTGAATCCGGACAAATTTCCGCGGGTGCAAGGAATGAACATCACGATCGTGGTCGCCAATGCCAGCGACGATGAGTCGCGGGAGCTGCTCGCGCAGCTCGGCATGCCGTTCCAGGCGGAAACGACGACGAAGGGCAAAGGGAACTAAGGTAGGGCACTCGCTCCGCGAGTGTCCCCAGGGACTCAAATCACACCAGATTGTCGGAACGTAGCGAGTTTTTATACATTCGCGGAGCGAATGCACTTCATTTCAGCGTTCATGCACCAAAGGCAAAGCAGAAGTGGCCAGTAAATCCAAAGTCGCCAAGTCGAAGCTCGTGCCGAAGTTTTCCACGCGGATCAAGCGCCGTTGCAAGATCTGCGGCCGTCCGCGGGCAGTTTACCGCAAGTTCGGAATCTGCCGCATTTGTTTCCGCAAGCTCGCCGACCAGGGGATGATCCCGGGCGTGCGCAAGGCCAGTTGGTAAGAAGCATTTCCTGTCTAGCGCGTTCCCGGCAAGCACCGGGAAACGAAAGAGCCATGTTGACCGACCCGATCGCCGATATGTTGACGAGAATCCGCAACGCCATTCGGGTGGAGCGTCCGCACGTGGACGTTCCCGCGTCCAAGGTGAAGCGCGGGCTGGCCGAGGTCCTGAAGCGCGAAGGCTTCATCTGGGACTGGCAGGAAGTCCAGGCCGCTCCGGTGAGCCATTTGCGCCTGGAGCTGAAATACGGCCCCAATGGCGAGCACGTGATCCAGAACATCAAGCGCGTCAGCACGCCGGGCCGGCGGGTCTACCGCAAGGCGACCGATCTGCGCCCGGTCCTCAACGGCCTGGGGATTTGCATCATCAGCACCAGCGGCGGCGTGATCAGCGATCGCGAGGCGCGGCAGAAGAACATGGGCGGCGAGATTCTGTGTGAAGTGTACTAATTGCGGATTGCAGCCGCCGAATTCCCAATCCGCAATCAACCATCCGAAATACGATCATGTCCCGCATTGGCAACAAACCGATTCCGATCCTCGACGGGGTAAAGCTCTCCGTCAGCGACCGGAGCGTCAAAGTCGAAGGTCCCAAGGGGAAGCTCGCCTGGGAACCGCGCCCTGAGATTCAGGTCAAGGTGGACGACGCCAAGAAAGAGGTCGTCGTGACCCGCGTCAATGACGAGCGGATGAGCAAGGCCCTGCACGGCCTGTCGCGCTCGATCATCAACAATATGATCGTCGGCGTGAAGCAAGGGTACGAGAAGCGGCTGGAGATCGTCGGCGTCGGCTACCTGGCCAGCCTGAAGGGCAAGTCCCTCTCGCTGCGGGTGGGCCTGGCCAACGAGCTGGTCCGGCAGATCCCCGAAGGGCTGACGGTCACCTGCCCCGATCAAACGCACGTCGTGATTCAAGGCTGCGACAAGCAGCTCGTCGGCCAGTTCGCCGCCGAGATTCGCAGCCTGCGGAAGCCGGAGCCGTACAAGGGGAAGGGCATCCGCTACCAGGGCGAGCACATCAAGCTCAAGCCGGGCAAGGCAGCGGCGAAGTAGTGAGTGGTGAGTGGTGAGAAGCAACTGGCCGTTTCTTATTTTCGGAGGCGGCGTAACAGTTCGGAATTGTAAATCATGAACAAGAATCGACGACTCGGGAAAGTCCGCATGCGGCGGCGGTTTCGCGTCCGCAAGGCGATCCGCGGGTCTGCGGATCGGCCTCGTCTGACCGTCAATCGCAGCCACCGCAACCTGTCCTGCCAGATCATCGACGATGCGGCCGGCAAGACGCTCGTTTCGGCCAGCACCAACGACAAGGACCTGCGTCCCACCGTAGGTTACGGCGGCAACAAGACGGCGGCGGAGGCGCTGGGCAAGATCCTTGCCGAGCGGGCGCTGGCGGCCGGCGTGAAGCAGGTCTGCTTCGACCGGGGACATTTCAAATACCATGGCCGCGTCGCCGCCTTGGCGGATGCGGCTCGCAAAGCGGGGCTCAGCTTTTAGGCCAATCCCGGCGATTGGCCAGCGAACAATCCACAGAGGGTATTGCAGTGGCAAGCGAACGCGAATCACGCTCCGATACGATTGACAAGACCGTCCAGATCAAGCGGTGCGCCGCCGTGGTCAAGGGGGGCCGCCGGTTCAGCTTCGCCGCCATGGTCGTTTCCGGCGACGGCCGGGGGCGCGTCGGCTGGGGATACGGCAAAGCCAACGAAGTCCCGCCGGCCGTCGAAAAGGCCCAGAAGCAAGCATCCCGGACGATGGTCTCGGTGCCATTGATGGAAGGGGATACGATCCCGCACCGGGTCGAGGCCCGCTTTGGATCGGCCAAAGTGATGCTGCTGCCGGCCGAAGCCGGCACCGGGATTATCGCCGGCGCCGCTGTGCGGGCCGTGTGCGAAGCGGCCGGCATTCACAACGTGATCACGAAAAGCTTCGGCACCAACAACCAGGTGACCGTCGTCAAAGCCACGATCAAGGCGCTCGGCCTCTTGCGGATGAAGCAAGACGTGGAGCGCTTGCGGGGAGTTAGCCTGACATGAGCCTGCACGAAATCAATCAAGACGTCGAGACCCACAAGAAGCCGACGCGCGTCGGCCGCGGCGTGGGATCGGGACAGGGCAAGACCGCCGGCAAAGGTCACAAAGGGCAGCGGGCCCGCGCGGGCTGGAAGTCTTCTCCCGTGTTTCAAGGGGGCGGAATGCCGCTGGTGCGGCGCGTCCCCAAGCGGGGGTTTACGAACTCCTTTGCGCTGCGGGTCGTGGCCGTCAACGTCGGCGATCTGGAAGCGGCCTTCGAGACTGGGGACGCGGTCACGCCCCAGGTCCTCATCGAGCGGGGCCTGATCAAGCTGCGGCACGATCTGATCAAGATCCTGGGGGACGGGGAGCTGACGAAGAAGTTGTCGATCTCCGCGCACCGTTTCAGCGCCTCGGCCAAAGAGAAGATCGAGAAATCGGGGGGCACCGTCACCGTCCTGCCCGGCCGGACCCCTGTCGCCGCCAAGAAAAAGGCGGCCGCCCAGAAAAAGGCCGCCGCCGGCAAGTAGCCTCACGCCCTTGCCGGGACAAGACTCGCATGGCGGGCCAACGCGAATTTTGGTAGGTTTGGCAAACAGGGCGAGCGATTAGGGCTCGCGCCGGTCTCACCGCAGGAAGAGCTAGTCATGTGGGAAAAGTTTCGCGCGGTATTTACGATTCCCGAGCTGCGCAAGAAGATCTTCTTCACGCTGATGCTGCTGGCCGTGTTTCGCCTGGGATATCAGATCCCGCTCCCGATTGTGGACGAGACGCAGCTCAACGAGAACATTGAGCGGGGGTCGGGCAGCGACGTCTTCAAGATGATGCAGCAGGTCTCGCTGATCAGCGCCTCGGACCTGCGACGGCTGACGATCTTCGGCCTGGGGATCATGCCCTACATCTCGGCTTCGATCATCCTCCAGCTCATGAGCAGCGTGTGGAAGCCGCTGGAGGAGCTCCGCAAAGAAGGGGAAACGGGGCGAAAGAAAATCAATGAATATACGAGGTACTTGACGCTCGGGATGTGCGTGATTCAAGGATACATTTACCTGCACTCGATGATCGGCGGCCAGCAAGGCATGGAGAACATGATCCACGCCGAGTTCACGACACGGGCGGCCAGCGGCGTCAATCAACTCCACTGGAGCTGGTTCCTCTCCAGCATGCTCATCATGACCTGCGGCACCATGTTTGTGATGTGGCTTGGTGAGCAGATCGACGAGTTCGGCATCGGCAACGGGATCAGCCTCTTGATCATGGCCGGCATTCTGGCCCAGATGCCCAACGCCCTGATCGGTTTCTTGGGCAACATGCAGTTCGAGCTGACCGGCTTTTCCAATATCGGCGTCGAGCACGTCATCGTCCTCATCGGGCTGTTCGTCGCCGTCGTCTTCGGCGTCGTGTTCATCACGCTCGGCAAGCGGCAAATCCCCACGCAAAGCGCCAAGCACGTCCGCGGACGCCGCGTCTACGGCGGCTCGCGCCAGTACCTGCCCCTGCGGCTCAACCAGTCGGGTGTGATGCCGATCATCTTCGCCAGCAGCCTGCTCATGCTGCCGGCGATCGTGTTCGGCATGCTGGGAGGCTGGTTCACGCGAATCGGCTGGACCTGGTTGGCGGATGGATCCACGAACCTGCAGCAGATCTTCAATCGCGGCACCTCGCTGATCTACAACCTGTGCTTCATTGCACTGATTTTCTTCTTCAGCTACTTCTGGACCGCGATCACCTTCAATCCCAAGGAGATGGCCGAAAACCTCAAGGACTTCGGCACCTTCATCCCGGGGTATCGCCCCGGCCGCCGGACGGCGGAGTACCTGGAAAAGGTGATGGTCCGGATCACCTATGTCGGTGCGGCATTCCTGTCGGTGGTGGCGATCGTCCCCACGGTGATCTCCAGCGCCTTGAACGTCAGCCCCGACGTGGCCAGCTTCTACGGAGGGACGGGGCTGTTGATTGCCGTCAGCGTGGCCTTCGACCTGATCCAGAAGATCGACAGTCACCTGGTCATGCGGGACTATCGCGGGCTTTTGGAGGGGTAAGTGACCGCTGACGCAGTTGCCTCCCATGGGCGGCGCCTGGAGGCTTTCGGGGGGGTGAAGTCCACCATGTTGATCGTGTTCATCGGCCCCCCCGGCTCTGGCAAGGGGACGCAGAGCAAACGTCTGGTCGAGCGCTTGCAGATTCCGCATCTGTCCACGGGCGAGTTGTTGCGAACCGCCAAGAAACAGGATTCGGCGGTGGGGCGGCTGGCCGCTGAGTACATGGACAAGGGACGGCTGGTTCCCGATGCGGTCGTGCTCAGCCTGGTGGGAGAAGAGTTGGACCGCCCCGATTACGCCCGCGGCTGCCTGTTCGACGGCTTTCCGCGGACGGTCGAGCAGGCCGAGTCGTTCGACGCCCGACTCCGTGAGCGGGGCACCCCTCTGGACCTGGTCATCGAGCTGCACTGCGACGAGCAGGAGTTGACGAAGCGGATGCTCGAGCGGGCTCAACAGGAAGGGCGGACCGACGACAATCCGGACACGATCCGCGAGCGGATGAGCACCTATCACGGCAAAACGGCGCCGGTGCTCGACTATTACCGCGCCACCGGGCGGCTCTTGACCGTCGATGCGCTGGGCACCCCTGACGAAGTCTTTCAGCGCATCTGGCGCGGCATCGCAGAGCGCCGCGGCGGCAACCGGTGACGTGAGCAGCGAGCGAGGCCTCGTGGACGGGATGGCGCCAGCGCGAAGCTCGCGAGGCTACGTTAACCGAGCTTCTGTTTGAGCTCGGTCAGTAGCCGGATCGCGTGGCCGATCTCTTTCTTCTGCCGCTCGGGCTCCTGCGGGATCTCACGCTCGATCGTCAGCGGGCCGGTATAGCCGATCTCATCGAGCGTCCGCAGGTAGTTCTCCATGCCGACGTCCCCGTCTCCCAGCGGCACTTCCTGCCCCCATTCCTTGCCCGGCTGTTCGGCCCATTTGCCGTCCTTACAGTGGACGCTCCGCACGAACTTGCCCACCTTCTTCAGGGCGGCAATCGGCTCGCCGGTGCCGTACAGGATCATGTTGGCCGGGTCGAAGTTAATGTAGAGGTTCGGGCGCTGGACGTCCTGGATAAACTGTAGCAGGTCGTCGGCCGTCTCCTGCCCGGTTTCCAGATGGAGGGCCTGGCCGCTGGCGGCGATGTGGTCGCAGACGTCGCGGGCCACGTCGATGATCTGCTTGTAGAGGGGGGCCTGGCGGTCGTGCGGGACGAAGCCGATGTGCAACGCGACGACCTGGCAGCCGAGGACCTTGGCGAAGTCGGCGATCTCCTTGAACTCGGCCGTGCGGGCCGCTCGCGTTTCGGGGGGCACGAGGCCGACGGTCTTCGACACGGTGGGAATGTCGGCATAGCTCTCGCCGGTGAAGCCACCAAAGACCGCAGTCAGCTCGATGCCGTAGCCGCCGATCTTTTTGAGGAAGGCGTCGGCGGCGGCCTGGTTGCGGGTCTCTTTGTGCGGGGCGTGGATCTGGATGGTCGGGACGCCCAATTCGTGAGCGACTTCCAGCTTGACACCGAGTCCAGCATCGACGCTGGCGAAAACACCAATGGGCCATTTTTCCACGGTTAGGTCTCCGAAAAGTGGATTTGTGGTTTCGCGCCACAATGTACGCGACGGCGGCGGCGGATGCCACCGGTGCGACCCACAAGCCCGACGCGCAAGCTTGCGCTTCGGGCTTGTGCAGCCTAACCCAGCGGCGGCTCGGGAGCATCGGCGTGAATGCCGATCCACTCGTGGGCCAGTTCGTCGTCAAAAAACTGGATCCAGGTGCGTTTGGGAATGCGGCCGCCAATGAGCAGCTTGCGAATGATCTCGATGCCGCGGTCGAGGTCGGTCAGTGCCAGGTCGATGTACGAATAGCGGAGGCCGGTGCCGCCGCCGAAACAGCAGCCGACCTGGGCGGCGACGAGTGCGGCGTTGAGCGCTTCCTCGATCTCGGCCCGGTCGTTAAACTGCGAATGCGACAGCCCCTGCGACCCGTCGATCTTGAGGTAGCAGAAGGTTTCGCCGCAGCGCGAGTGGCAGCAGGAGGCAAAGATGCCGCCGCCGTGGGAGGCTTCGAAGATGTCGAGCCGGCCGGAGATGGCCACGAACAGATCGTCGCGGGCGAAGTAATCGGATTCACCTTCGTCGGGATGGAGTTCGACCCCCGACCAGTTGGCGTTTTCGATCGTCTTCCAGGTCGGCTCGCTGGGAAGCTGCTCGATCAGGCTGCCGATCAGCGCGTCAACCGTCGGACCCACGCGGTCGAGCGACAGCAGCCGGCAGTCGGGCTTCGCCTTGCGCACCGCAGGTGGGCCGAGATCGATGCAGCCGATCCAATGGTCGAGGATTTCTTCCCCCACGAGCGACTCCGCGGCGACGAACGCGGCACAGCGGGCCTCCTGATCCGAGACTGCCAGCTTGGGCTGAAAATGAAAGCGAAGATCGACTTTGCGGCAGTCACCAATGCGGGCTTCCACCAGCGCACCAGTGATGTCCGCGCCGACGCGCCCTTCGACCGTGGCGATCGCCTGCTCCGCTTCCTCAGCCAGTCGATAGGGGAAGAATTCCCAACCATCGATGACCGGGGCTCGCTCGATGATCGTGCGAACGACGGGGCGCAGCCAGTGCTCCGACTCGGGGGTAATCACCAGCCGGTGCCCGCTGCCGCCGGTTGCCGGCCCGAATTCCCAGCAGAGCCGGTCGTCGATGGCTTGCAGATGTTCTTGCATCCAGCACGGGATGTCGAACGTGCAGTGCGCCTGGCGGAACGAGTCGGCAATGGCGGCTTGCTGGCGGGCGAATGCGCGCCACCAGTGGTCCACCCGCTCCAGAACCTGCTGGCGCTGCCGGCACTCATGCGCGCTTTTTGGGTCGGAAAACAGCCAACGCATCCGGGATGTCCTCGGACCAGTAAACGATCAGTCGGGGGCCGCATCCATAAGCCCACCCCTAACCCAACGGCTTGATCTTGATATTCTTCCAGCGGCATTTTGCCCCGACGGGCCAATTGGCGCCGCCGTGGACCTGGACGGCAATGCTTCCCTCGGCCCCAAGTTGTTTAAGCACCTTGTCGCGGTCGTAGGTTTCTTTCCCGTCGCGAAGGACCTTGGCATTGGCGCCGTCAAAAACGCAGACCTGCAAATCGTTGATCCACGTCGTGATCCGCGGATACTTGCCAAGGGCGCGAACGCGGGCCGTGTTCCAGTCGCCGAGCTTCCAGGTCTTGATCCACTGGGCTGCGGTGCAAGACGAAACGAGCCCCGCCTCGGCGGCGCTGATCTCCTTGTTGCCGACAAAGCCGATCAGCTTTTCGTTGTCGTCGTATTTGCCGTCGATATCGAAGGCCCGCATCGTGAAGCCGCCGAGCCCTTCGCCGTACAAGTGGCCGACGTTGCCCTGGTCGTGGTAATCGACCATCATCTGAAAGCACTGCCCCTTGTCGTTGCTGCGGAGGAACAGGCCGGAGCAGACTCCCCAGTCGGGCTTCAGATCGATCAGCAGCTCGAAGTCGCCGAATTTGCGGTCGGTCAGGAGAATGCCGCCGTTGCCCGAACCGGGGGGATCCTGCTCGCCGGTGATCGTGCCGTCTTCGACCTGCCAGTGGCCGCCGGTGCCGTGGCCGATCTTCTGCGGATTCTTGTGCCAGCCGTCGAGCGACTTGCCGTCGAACAGTTCGATCCATTCGTCTTTCGGCGCGGCGTAAGCGAGCTGCGTCAAAAGCGCGGTGCTGGCCGCCGCGCTGGCGGAGGCGGCGAGAAACGAGCGGCGAGACCAGCGGCGGCGGGACATGCGGCGAGCTTCCGGAGCGGGGCGGAATGGCTTGTGAGTCTGCCAGCCATCTTAGGCATCTAGTCTGGTGCCAGCAAGTCGCCACGCAGCGCAGAGCCAGCCTGCTATTTACGCCGTGGCAGCCCAGCCGGTAGATTGAAGCCGGGAGAACGGAATCCTCGCAAGGCGGCTCTCCATGCTCACAACGATCAGTCACGATGTCTTTCCCACCCTCACCCCCGGAGGCGATCAGGTCGATCAGCCCCCCAACGAACTGGTGCAGCGGTACCAGACGATCCTGTCGGAGCGGCGGCTCAATTGGACCAACCATTTGCGGCTCGAAAAGCTCCTCGGCGAAGGCGGCCAGGGAGTGGTCTACCTGACGCAGCTTCGCGGCACCGACGAGTTCACGCTCCCGGCCGCGCTGAAGATCTTTTCGCCGGAGCGGTTCGAGGACGCGTGCAGCTACGACGAGGCGATGACCCGCGCCGCCCGCGCGGCTGCCCGCGTGGCGCAGATTCAGCACGACAACCTGCTGTACGTCTACAACTTCGTCGATCGCAGCCGCATCCGCATGCTCGTCATGGAATGGATCGACGGCTACGACCTGGGGCGCCTCCTGGTGCCCAGCATGCTCGAGCGCATTTATCACCGCGTCAGTGCGCGGCGGTGGGAATACATCAACCGCGTCGTCGTCACCGCCGGGCCGCAGCAGCCGCGGCTCAAGGCGGGAGTGGCGGTGGCCATCGTCCGCGACTGCCTGTCGGGGCTGGCCGCCCTTCACCGCCACGGCATCATCCACGGCGACATCAAGCCCTCGAACATCATGCTTAAGCGGACCGGGATCACCAAGATCGTCGATATCGGCTCGGCATTCGAGATCGCCAATCCCCCCAAGACCATGGCGTGTACGCTGGCGTATGCAGCGCCCGAGGTGCTCGAGCACCGCGAGTGTACGTCTCGTAGCGACCTCTGCTCGCTGGGATACGTGCTCATCGAGCTCCTTTCCGGCCGCTCTCCCTTCGCCGGCATTCAGGACGTCAAGGAGCTGCTGGAAGCCAAGCGGCTGCTAGCGCATCGGCTGCACGAGATCTTGCCGCCCGAGGTGGTGAGCTGCGAGCTCTTGATTTCGTTCTGCCGCGGGATGATCTCGGCCGATCCGGTGCGGCGGTTTCCCAGTGCCGAGGCGGCGGAGCTGCTCAAGGAAGGAGCGGCCGCCTTTCACCGCCAGCTCGTGAAAGGGGATCTGGCATCCGAATACGACAACGAGATCCGCAACTGGCTCGAGGACATGAAGGAAATGGACGAGCAGGACGGCACGGACACGCAGGCCGCTTGAGGTGAACGATGAGTGCGGTGCTGGTGTCGAGCGACATGATGGTTTCCTCGCGGGTGATGAGCACGGCCAGGCAAGCCGGAGTGCCGCTGGCTGTGGCGCTGTCGGCCGGCGACTTGAAGGAGCGCCTCAGCGGCGAGACGCGGCTGGTGATGCTCGACCTTTCACAGCCGGGGCTGAACGTGGCGGAGGTGGTTGCCGCCGTTCGCAGCGGCGCGCCGGCCGCGCGGATCATCGCCTTTGGGCCGCATGTGGATGAACCGCTCTTGGCCTCCGCCCGCGATGCCGGCTGCGACGTGGTGATGAGCAACGGACAGTTTCATCGCGAACAGGAGGCGATCATTGCCAGGTTGCTCGTAGGTTAGACGCTATTCTTCCGCCGCCAGAGCATTCGGGGGCGCTGCGGCGGAGTCCGCAGAGGCGGCGGCAGGCGTCGCGGGTGCTTCGGTCGGGGGCCGCGACAAGGGCTCCTCGTCGGGCAGGTAAACCTCGTCCATCTCCTTTTCGTCCACGTCATGCCGCAGCAGCAGGTAGATGATGCCGGCGGCATTCCAGAAGTAGGCGAACGCATAGCCGACGAGGAACGTGTAGGCGACGCTTCGCCAGAAGGCCAAGAGTTGATGACCAACGGGCCGCTCGGGGCTTGCGAAATCATACAGGCCGCGAATTTCGTTGATTCGCTCGCCGCCGGCGCCCCACGAGACGGCCCAAAAGCCGAATTCGTAAACGACGTCGATAAACACCTGCGCCGCGGCATACCCCAGCGCACCGAGCAGCGCCGCCACGATCGCGTAAAACAGGTAGTACAGCGGCCGGCCGTAGACATACGAGAAGCTGCGGCTGAAGGCGTCGAAAGCGTCTCCTTCCCGGTCGGCACTCAGGGCTCCCCACATCAGCGGCCAGCCCAGAAGCGTTCCGATGAGCAGCCACGCCGCCGCGACACCCATTAGCAGCACGAAAATCCAGAAGAACCCGGCAATCAAAACGCCGAAGTCCAGCAGCATGATCCACCCCAGCGGCACGTGCAGGAGCACGAGAATCAGCACGCCCAGAAGCGGATAGAGCGGCGCAAGGAAATACCAAGGCCAGCGACGGGCGGCGAACTGCGCCGTTTCCACGAGCCCGGGTGCATCGTCGAGCGCAACTTGCACGACGGCCCGCCGCGTGATGAATCCGCCGACGAAGGCCCACACGGCCAGCGACCACAAGAAGCCGAACAGGTAATAAGCCGTCTGGTTGACGGTGAGCTCATAGGAGAAGAGCCGCCGCACAGGTTCGGCCAGACGAAAGAAGCTGTCTAGCACGCCGCTTGGCTGTGCCGGCAAGTATTTCTCGACGGCCGAGGGAACGAAGCTCTCAAGCGAGCGGTGCCAAGCTGGAATCTCGCCAGTCCAGAAGGCGTCGGATGGAATGCGGGCGCTCGTTCGCCCTTGTTCGGTAAAGAAGATGTACGGCGCGATTCGCCAGCCGATCGACGACACGAATACGCCCAGCGTGGCGATCAGCAGGACTGTCGGCGAAATCGACAGCCGCAGGGCGCGTGCGATCACGAGCCAGGGGAACAGTTCACGCCAGGCGATCCGCCTGACCACGCCTCGCTCGTCCGTCATGCGAAAGGCCCTCGTGGTAGCTGGCTCAAGATGAGCGGATTATAGGCAGCGCGGGGGCTAGGCCGCCAGTCAGATTCCCGCTGGAAGCTACGCCGGCTCGTCATCCTCGGGACGAGCGCCTTCACCTTCTTCATCCTCGGGTTGGCGGACCACCGGCACCGAATACCCTTCCTTGAGCCAACGTCCCAGATCGATCTGCCGGCAGCGGTCGGAGCAGAAGGGGAGCGACTGCGAGCTTTGCGGGTCGAAAGACTTGCCGCAGATCGGGCAGCGGAGGTTCGTCATGCCCGGCTCCCTTGGTTACTTGTCCTTGGGCGGCGACTTGGGAGGACTCTTCGCTGTCGGCTCGGAAGCCTTGGCTTCGGCCGGCTTGCTGGCCGCCTTGCTCTCCGTGGAGCTGCTGGAGGACTCGCTGCTGGCGGGCTTGTCCGCGGCCGCGGCTTGCTTGTACGACTCGCTGCGGTAGTCGGTCAAGTAGAAGCCCGAGCCCTTGAAGATCAACCCTGCTCCCGCGCCGAACAAGCGGCGGAGTTTCCTTTTGCCGCACTTTGGGCATTTCTTCAGCGGCTCGGCGCTCATCGTTTGGAAGGCGTCGAAGCGGTGATCGCAGGCGTCGCATTCGTAGTCGTAGGTGGGCATCGCTCGATATTCTCCAGCAAACTCAATTGGCTCGCTCGCGAATGACCAAATCTCAAGCACCAAATCTCAAACAAGGACCAATGGCAAAAATGCAAATGACCTTCTCATTGTGATTTAGTGCTTCCGCCTGTTTGTGATTTGGTGCTTGAACTTTGGTGCTTGGATTACCCGGCGGGTCCGCTCGACACAAACACCTGGGCCGGCCGGATGACGCGTTCGTGGAGCTTGTATCCGGACTGGACGGCCCGCGTGACCGTGCCGGCCGGCTGGTCGCTCGGTTCCTGAGCGATCGCCTGGTGCTGATTGGGATCAAACGGCTGGCCTTCCGCGTCGATCCGCTGGCACTGGTGCTGGGCCAGGACGCCGTCGAGCTGCGTCGCCACCATCTTCACCCCCTCCAGCAATCCCTCGCGTCCTTCGGCTTGCTGAGCCGCCTGGATCGCCCGCTCGAGATTGTCCACCACCGAGAGCAGGTCCCTGGCCAACGGCACGATTGCATACCGTCGCTCTTCGGCCAACTCGCGGTGCATCCGCTTGCGAAAGTTTTCCAGCTCCGCCTGAATGCGGAGCGCCCGATCGCTTGCTTCCGCCAGGTCCTTCTCCAGCCGGTCCACCGTCGCATCGGGGGTCTCGGTGCTGTCGGCCGCTCTCTCTTGTTCCATTGGTTCTCTGGCCATGATCCTTATTCCTGCGCGGACGCCCTGGCTTCCTCGTCCGTGGTGAAATAGTCTCGCAGCTTCTCAAAAAAACTTTTGCGATGAGGTGAAACCTGCGCCTGCTCGACCTCCGCCAGTTCTCGCAACAATTCCTCTTGCCGTTTGACGAGCTTCTTGGGGACCTCGATGTACGTCTGCACGAGCAGGTCTCCCTTCCGCCCGTCCCGCGGATCGGGCATGCCGCGGCCGCGGAGCCGGAACACTTCGCCCGACTGGCTCCCGGGGGGAATCACCAGTTCGTGCCGTCCTTCGAGGGTTGGAATCTCCAGCGTCGCTCCCAGCGCCGCCTGCGAGTACGTGATCGGCATTCGCAGGATCAGGTGGTCGCCGTCGCGCTCAAACAGCTTGTGCTTGCGGACGTGCACCAGGCAATAACAATCTCCGGCCGGCCCGCCGTCGGGACTCGGTTCCCCTTGCCCCGCGTAGCGGACGCGCATCCCGTCGTCCACGCCGGGGGGGATGTTGATGCTCATCTTCACCCGCTCGGCCGTCAGCCCGCTGCCGCGGCACGACTCGCACGGCTCGGTAATCACCGAGCCAGCGCCGTGGCAGGAAGGGCAGGTCGTTTGCACGCGGACGAAGCCCATCGATTGCACGACCTGACCGCGGCCGCCGCACTGCCGGCAGGCGGCGCGCTGCGCCCCTGGCCGGCTGCCGGAGCCTTGACACGTGGCGCAAGCCTTGTGCCGATTGAATTCCACCGGCTTTCTGATGCCGCTGGCTGCTTCTTCCAGGTCGATCGTGACCTGCACCTGGACATCGGCCCCGCGGCGCGCGCGACGCCCGCGTCGGCCGCCGCCACCGCCGAAGAGGTCGCCAAAAATGCCGCCGAACGCTTCGAAGATGTCTTCGACGTCGGTGAAGTGCGGCCCGCCGGCGAACTCAGGCGCGTCGTGGCCGAAGCGGTCGTAGCGCGCCCGCTTCTGGGCGTCGGAAAGGACTTCGTAGGCTTCGGCCGCTTCCTTGAACTTGAGGACCGCTTCCGGATCGCCCGAGTTGCTGTCGGGGTGGTACTTGATGGCCAGCTTGCGATACGACGCGGCAATCTCCTTCTCGGAGGCGTCCTTTTTGACGCCCAGGACTTCGTAGTAATCGCGTTTGGAGGCCATTGCGGTCATGACGCCGGACCATTTTTGCCCGAGAAGTCTACCTCACAATCATTTGCTCAGGACGTTAAAAAGGCCACTTCGCGAGCGAAGTGGCCTGGCTAATTCCGTGGGGGAGGCGTCCCGCCTGCCGTCGGCCATCGCAAGGCAGGCGGGACGCCTGCCCCACGGGCGGCTAACGCACCGAACCTTCCACCCGTTTGTTCTTGTCGTCCTTCTCCAGGTTCGTCACCAGCGCTTCAGTCGTGAGGAGCAAGGCGGCAATGCTGGCCGCATTGCTGAGGGCGGTGCGGACCACCTTCACTGGATCGATGATCCCGGCCTTGTACATATCGACGTACTCGCCGGAATTGGCGTCGTAACCGGTGCTCAGCGGCTTGCCGAGGATTTCATCCGCCACAACCGAGCCGTCCTTGCCGCCGTTGTTGACGATCGTCGTCAGGGGAGCGGGGAGGGCGTCGAGCACGATCTGGGCGCCGATCCGCTCGTCACCTTTCAAGGAGTTGGTTAGCTTCTCGACCACGTCGCTGCAGCGGAGCAGCGCCACGCCGCCGCCGGGAAGAATCCCTTCCTCGATCGCCGCCCGGGCCGCGTGCAACGCATCCTCGACACGGGCCTTCTTTTGCTTCATGTCGGCTTCGGTCTCGGCGCCGACGGAGATCACCGCCACGCCGCCGGCCATCTTAGCGAGCCGCTCCTGGAACTTCTCCTTGTCGTACTCGCTCTCCGTCTGCTCCATCTGGTTCTTGATCTGAGCGATCCGCTTTTCCTTGTCGGCCGATTTGCCGGCGCCGTCCACAATAGTCGTGTTGTTCTTGTCCACGGTGACCTTCTTGGCGCGGCCCAGGTGCTCCAGGCTCACGTTCTCAAGCTGGATGCCGAGGTCTTCGCTGATCAGCGTGCCGCCGGTGAGGACGGCAATATCGCCGAGCATCGCCTTGCGGCGGTCGCCGAAGCCCGGCGCTTTGACCGCACAGACATTGAGCACGCCCCGCAGCTTGTTCACCACGAGCAGCGTCAGGGCCTCGGCATCGACGTCTTCCGCGATGAGGAGGAGCGGCTTGCCCGACTGGGCCACCTTTTCCAGCAGCGGCAACAGGTCGCGGAGGTTGCTGACTTTCTTCTCGTAGATCAGAATCACCGGATCTTCGAGCAGGACGTCCATCGTCGCCGGCCGGTTGATGAAGTACGGTGAGACGAAGCCCTTGTCGAACTGCATGCCGTCCACGTATTCGACCTTGGTGTCGGTCGTCTTCCCTTCCTCAACGGTGATGACGCCGTCCTTGCCGACGCGGAACAGGGCGTCCGCCAGCAGCTCGCCGATCGACGCATCGTTGTTGGCGCTGATCGAGGCGACATTGGCCACGTCGTCGCGGCCCTTGATCGGCTTGGACATGCTGACCAGCTTCTCGTTAACGGCGGCCACGGCCTTATCAATGCCGCGGCGAACGGCGGTCGGATTGCTGCCGGCGGCGACGTTGCGGAGGCCCTCCTTGAAGATAGCGCGGGCCAGCACGGTGGCGGTGGTGGTGCCGTCGCCGGCCAGGTCGGAAGTCTTCTGGGCGACTTCGACGACCAGCTTGGCCCCCATGTTCTCGAAGCGGTCCTCGAGATCGATCTCCTTGGCGACGGTGACGCCGTCCTTGGTCACGGTCGGGCCGCCAAAGGACTTGTCGATGATCACGTTGCGGCCGGTCGGGCCCATGGTGATCGCGACGGCATTGGCCAGCTTGTCAACGCCCTTGAGCATCTTGGCTCGGGCTTGATCGTCAAACAGCAATTGCTTGGGCACGGAACTCTCCTTCGGAGGAAGCTCGAAATCCGAAGCCCGAAATCCGAAACTAATCCTGAATGTCAGCCGTTTGGATCATTCAGGTTTTTGGATTTCGTGCTTGTTTCGTGCTTCGTTATTGGAATTTCGGATTTTGGTTGGCCGCCTAAGTTTCTGCCTAATCCAGGACCTTCGCCAGGATGTCGCTCTCGCGGAGGATCTTGATCTCGTCGCCGTTGAGCTCGATGTCGGTGCCGCCGTATTTTCCGTAGATCACCTCATCGCCGACGTTCACCGACAGCTCGCCGCGCTTGCCGCTGTCGAGCAGCTTGCCGGGGCCGACCGCGAGCACGCGGCCGCGCTGCGGCTTTTCCTTGGCGCTGTCGGGCAGGACGATCCCGCCGGCAGTCCGCTCTTCCGACTCTACCGGCTCGACAACCACACGATCATCCAGCGGACGAATTTTTGACTTGGCCATTGTGTGTATCCTTCGCTTCTATGGTGAGTATTTTTCTCGTTCCCACGCTCTGCGTGGGAACGTCTACTTGCGACGCTCTGCGTCGAGCCGGGCCGCGGAGCGGCCCCGCTTGTGTTCCCACGCGGAGCGTGGGAACAAGCCGCTTACATCATTCCTTCCATGCCGCCCATGCCACCCATGCCTCCCATGCCGCCGCCCATGCCGTGGTCATGGTGATCGTGGTGGTCGTCGTCTTCCTTTTCCTTTGGAATCTCGGTGACGAGCGCCTCGGTGGTCAGGAGCAGCGACGCCACACTGGCGGCATTTTGCAGCGCGACCGTGACCACCTTCGCCGGGTCGATCACGCCGAACTTGACCATATCACCGTACTCGTTCTTGTCGGCGTCATACCCGTCCAGCTTCCCCTTCATCTGGCGCACGCGGTTGACAACCACTGCGCCGTCCAGTCCCGCGTTGTTGGCGATGGCCCGCAGGGGCTGATCGAGGACGTTGCGGATGATCTGCCCCCCCATCTTTTCGTCGCCGGTCAGCTTCAGCTTCTCGACCGCCTTCTCGGCCCGGATGAGCGCCACGCCGCCGCCCGGGACAATGCCGCTTTCGAGGGCTGCCTGAACGGCATTTTTGCCGTCTTCCAGGAGCCACTTCCGTTCCTTCATTTCAGTCTCGGTGGCCGCGCCGCAGTTGATCTGGGCGACGCCGCCGGCCAGCTTGGCCAGCCGCTCTTGCAGCTTCTCGCGATCGTACTCGCTGTCGGTTTTCTTGATTTCCTGGCGAATCTGCTCCGCCCGTCCTTCGATCTCGTCCTTGCTGCCAGCGCCGCTGATGATCGTCGTCTCTTCGCTGGTGATCTTCACCTTCTTGGCCCGGCCAAGGTCGGTAAGCTTCACGCTTTCGAGCTCGATGCCTAGATCCTTGAAGATCGGCGTCGCTTTGGTCAGCACGCCAATGTCGCCCATGATGGCCTTGCGGCGATCGCCGTAGCCGGGGGCCTTGACCGCACAGATTTGGAGAATGCCGCGCATCTTGTTGACCACCAGCGTGGCCAGCGCTTCTCCTTCGACGTCTTCGGCCACGATCAAGAGCGGCTTGTTCGCCTTGCTGATCGCTTCGAGGAGCGGGATCAGCTTTTTGTTGCTGGAGATTTTTTCTTCAAAGAGCAGGATGTAGCAGTTTTCCAGCTCGACGGTGACTTCGTCCTGATTGGTGACGAAGTGAGGGGAGAGGAAGCCGCGGTCGAATTGCATTCCTTCGACCACATCGACGGTCGTCTCGCTGCCGCGACCTTCTTCGATGGTGATCACGCCGTTCTTGCCGACCTTGAGAAAGGCGTCCGCCAGGACGCTGCCGATCGACGGGTCGTTGTTGCCGGCAATGGTGGCAATCTGCTGGAGCTCCTTCTTGTCCTTCTCGCTGATCGGCGTGGCCAGCTTGTTGACTTCCTCGCAAACGGCTTCGGTCGCCTTGGCAATGCCGCGGGAGAGAGCCATCGGGTCATACCCGGCGGCAATCATCTTCAGCCCTTCGCGGTAGATGGCCTCGGCCAGCACGGTGGCGGTGGTGGTGCCGTCGCCGGCGACTTCGTTGGTCTTGCTGGCGGCTTCCTTGACGAGTTGAGCACCGAGGTTCTCGTAGGGATCGTCGAGCTCGATGTCCTCCGCCACGGTGACGCCGTCTTTGGTCACCTTGGGGGAGCCCCAGCCTTTGTCGAGCACCGCATTGCGGCCGCGGGGGCCGAGCGTGCTGCGGACGGCCCGGGCCAGCTTCGAGACGCCAGCCAACAGCGGCTGTCGGGCGTCGTCCTGAAAGACCATTTGCTTCGCCACGATGAAAATCCTCCTGTTGCCGAAAAAGATGTGGTTAATAGCAGCCGCGTCACAAGTCAGGGCTTGAATCGGCGCGAAGAGTGCTGACAGCGGCTGAGGGTGTTCGTGGGTTTTGCGGGGCACCTGCCGACCGCAAATGCGAGCGGGGCCGCAAAATGGCAGCCTGGGCGCCGGCTGGGGGGACAATAGCAAGCAATGTGCCAAGGGGCTGCGCAGTGACTGCAAGACGTTGCTTGCCAAGGGCTTAGGGAAGATAGCCAAATTGGAACTACGCGCGAGCCGATGGACTGATTCCTGGAGCTTGTCAATTTGGCAGCGGCTGCCAATCTTAAAGGAATCCTCTCTTGGAGAAGTCATGGCCAAACGCCAAGCCGCCAAGCCCGCCAGCCGAACAAACCTTGCCAGCAGCCGACGCTCGCCGAAACGCGCTTCGCCCAAGACCGGGCGAAAGACCGTCCCCAAGCCCAAGCGGCAATCCAATGACCGGCTGGACAAAGTTAAAAAGGCCCCGCTGATTCTGGCTGACGACATTCCCGACCGCGTTCAGCTCGAATACCGGGAGTTGCTCGCTCAGGGGTTCCGCGAGCGGGAAGCTACGAGCCAACTGGCCCAGCGCTGGAAAAAGCTGCTGACGAGCAAGGCGCTTCGGGACGAGTTTTTGCTGGCATTGGCCGGAACGCAGTGGCGAATGGGACGATTGGAGCCGGCAATCAAGAAAGAGGCGCTCGCCATCATCGATCGTGTCGTCAAGGCCAAGCCCAAACGCAAAGCTGCCGAAAACGATGCGGCACTCCACCGCCGCCAGGCCTTGCTGTCGCTACGCGAAATTCTCACCTCGCCGCCGCCGGCCAAAAAGGAAATTCGGCTCAGCAAGGCGCCCAGCAGCGACGCCGATCCGTGGCTGGTCGGAGCGCTATTCGCCTACAAGCTGCTCTCGGGACGATACGTCGTGTTTCACGTAGTGGCCTGCCTTGGCGACAAGTCAGCGGGCTTCTGGCCGGTCTTCGCCCTGCTCGATTGGATTGGCAGCGAACTGCCGGCGGCCGCACAGCTACGAAAGCTGCCGCTGAAAACCGACCCGCATTCGGCCAGCGACGCCGTCTGGATGGTCAGCGCGATCAAACGTCATCCGAGCGATTTTTCGCCCGAGCGGATCGAGTGGCTCGATGCCGAGCGCGAGCCCCACGCGCAGAACATCGACCGCGGCTTTGCGATCACTTACTGGAAGGAGAAGCTCGATGAGAAGCTGCGGTTTGATTTTGGGTGGGAGTGAGTGGTGAACAGGCCGGGACGGCTGATACGGCTGATCTGTGGAATTCTGCTGCATCGGTGTCCGAATTGGACCGCCTGTTGGTGGGGAATGGGGCTGCCGTCCGGTGTGCCTGGCCGCAACATTCGGCACGAACCGACCCTCAACTTGCACTTCTTCCGCCGCACCCTACGTATTCTTGCCGGCGCTCGCACTTGCGCGTTTGCCAACGGTGAGGAATACCATGCCCCTACTCAAGCTTCAGAATCTCGCGCCGGCCCTGCGGCGGCACTGGACCAAGTCGGTTTCGGTTGCCGCGGCTGCGGCCCTGCTCACGCTGGTCGGCCTCAAGTGCCTGCCGCCGCAGTATGCGTCCGAGGCGAAGCTGCTGGTGACAAGCGGCGGCAGTAACGACGGTGAAACGCCCGACTGGGTCGCTCGCGAGCGAAACTCCATCGCCAAAGATCTCGCCAATCCGGACCTGCTGGCCCGGGTCGTTCAAACGCTCGGGCCCCAAATCATCGCGGCCGGACGGCTGCCTGATAATGCGGCGGCACAACATGCCAAAGCGGTGCAGGTGCTTAGCGACAGCCTGACGATTGCCGCCGCCGACGGCTCGGGCCAGATCACGATCCGCGCCACCACTAATCGGCCGGAACTCGCGGAGAAAATCGTTTCCACCCTGGTAGGCACCTACCTGCCAGACGGCGGGCGGACGATTACTACGCTTCCCCCATCCCCGCGATCTCCACCAGTTCTCCAGTCCACTGCGGACGAGGCGAAAACGCTGGAACACGCCTGGAAAACCGCCACCGCCCGCCTCCGCGTGGCGCAGGATCCTCCCGGAGAAATCTCGCTGGCCGGCCAGAGGAAACTCATCGAAGATCAGTTGGCCGAGGTCGAGGTTCAGCTCCTCCGAGAGCTTTCCAAGCACGAAGCGGAAGAACGCCGGCTCGCGGCGCAGTTGACGCCGGCCCACCCGCAGCTTGTCGCCCTCCGCGAGATGATCGGCCAACTGTCGCAGCAGATCAACGAATCGGGCAGCGACAATCGAAATGCCCCAGCCACTGGCTCACCTTCCGAAAAACGCATTCCCGGCGTCGTGGGCGTGCTGTGCCAGTTGCGGCAGGAACTGAAGCGCGAGCTGGTCGCCTTGAACCAGCAGGAGGGCCTGGTCGCGCAGGCGACGCAAGACGCCGAACTGGCCGAGGCGCGGCTGAAGGCGTATGCCGAGCGGCGTCAGCTCGCCCAGGCCCAGACTGCTGAGGAGCAGCATCACGATCGGCCGATCGAACTGACCGTCGTGCAGTTCGCCAGCCCAGCCCGGCAAACCGGCGGCATTCAACCGTACATCGCCGTCACCTGCGGAGTGCTCGTCGGGCTTCTGGCAGGCATCGGCGTAGCGCTGTGGTGCTATGACGCCGATCCGTTGCTCCTGACCCGCGGCGACGTGGAGCGGCTGTTGGAACTGGCCGTCACAGGCCCGATCCCCACTGAAATTGAGCCGCTTGACGTGGCCGTGTAAGTGGAACGACCTGCCCAACCGTCGCCGGCGGCAGCAAGGCGCGCTGCCGGCCCATTCGTGACGTATGGTTGGAATGACCGTTCGGTGACATTCGTCGGCCACTGCCTGCCCGCCCACGACGGCGTGCAGCACAGCGCAATTCTCATCAGCGAGGAGACGAGTCGTTTCCGCTGCGGCCTTGCAGGAGGAAGCCACTTGCTCGCGGCATGTCGTGCCAAGAAAGCGACGAAATGGTGAAGGACCTGGTCATGGAGATGGTAGCCCGCAACCCGATCGAGCCGCTGGCCCGCGCCATGTACGGCTGGGTCTCGGCCGCGGGCTGCCGTGACGGCCAACTCCGGCAGGTGATGGATCGCATCCTGCGTCCCAATTCCAACTGCGTGGACGTCGGCAGCGGCCGCGGCCGGGCACTCCGCGAGATCCTTCGCCGCGCCCCTCACGGGCGTCACCTGGTCATCGAGCCGGCTCCCGAACGATTCGCACGCTTGAAGACCCAATTCCCGCAGGTGGTGATGCACAACGTCGCAGCCAGCGACGAGACCGGCGAGGGGACTTGCGCGCCCGTTTGGTCGCTCACCCTGGAGAGGCTGATCTCCCGCCGCTGTGCAGTCAGGACTGACTCGGGGACTTATCGCGTGCTCATGGCGGCGCTGGACGATCTGATTCCTCAGGACCTGGCCGTGCGCTTACTGCGGGTGAACGTCCCTGGGGGGGAAATCCGCGTGTTGAGCGGTGCCCTGGGGCTCATCCGCCGCTGCCACCCTTATCTGGTTTTCCACGTTGCTCGGGACGGCGGCCAAGAACCTGTCGTGCAACCCGACGAGATTTACGACCTGCTCACCGAGAATGGCCTGGCCATCTCGCTGATGGACGATTGGCTGAATGGTCACTCGCCCATCGCCCGCGAGGCATTTGCCAGTCAGTTCCGCAGCGGCCAGCAGACTTACTTTTTAGCCCATCCTTAGCTCGACACAACCGCGGCTCATGTCGCAATCACGTGCCCCAAACCGCCTGAAGCTTCTCATCTCCATCCGAGGGACGATTCCGTCCCGTTCGCTTTCGCCCACGCCGGAGAACCGCTCATGTTGACCACCGTGCTGCTGCTTGGCTTGTACTCCCTCACAGCGGCTGTGCTGCTGCTCACCTTCATCTTCTGCCTGGAAGTGCTCCTGACGGTCCTTCCCTGGCGTGCCTCGACGCAGGTCGAGCCGCTCTCGCGGCTGCGATTTGCCGTGCTGATCCCGGCCCACAACGAGCAGGCGGCACTCAGCCGCACGCTCAAGACCCTGGTCCCCACGCTCGGCCAGAAAGACTGGGTGCTGGTCGTGGCCGACAACTGCACCGACAACACGGCAGCGGCGGCCCGCCATGCGGGGGCCGAGGTGATCGAGCACCGCAATCCGGCCAAACGCGGCAAAGCACACGCCATCGACGCGGGACTCAAGCACTTCCAGTCGGATCCGCCCGATGCGGTCATCTTTCTCGATGCCGATTGCCTGGTTGAGCGCGATGCCGTGCGGCTGCTGGGAACGGCGGCAGTGACCATGCGTCGTCCGGCGCAGGCCGTCAACCTGTGCGAGCCCGAATCGGAGTTGGATCAACTAGAAGCCGTTGCCGACTTTGGCTTCCGGCTGAACAACATCGTCCGGGCGCAGGGGCTGTTTCGCCTGACCGGTTCGTGTTATCTCACCGGCACCGGTACCGCCTTGCCATGGGCGCTGACCTACAATCTCCGCGACGCGGGCGACGAGCCGGTCGATGATCCGCAGTTGGGTTTGGCGCTGGCCGTGGCCGGACAGCCGCCGCTGCTGGTGCCCGAAGCACGCGTGGACAGTCCGGTCGCCATGCGGGACGAAATCCTTCACCGCCCCAATGCCGCGGAAAAATACGGCTACCTCAAGACCCTGTTGTTTGTCGTGCCGCGCCTCCTCGCTCAGGGAGTAGCCCAGGGACGAAGCGACCTTGTCAGTTTGGCGCTCGACCTGACAATCCCTCCCGTTTCCGTGCTGGCGGCCACCTGGGTCCTCGCGTTTACGGCGGCCATGGCCGGCATTCCGCTCGGTGCGACGGCCTGGCCGGCGCTGCTTCTGGTCGGTGCCGGCGCTACGCTGGTTGCGGCCCTGTTTGCCGGGTGGTTGTTCCATTGCCGTCCGGCGGTCCGCTTTGCGACCCTCCTGGCAGCGCCGTTTTGCGCCCTGTCGCTGCTCCAACTATCGCGGCACACGACGCAGGCGTGGGAAGCGGGACTGGCGAGCGTGGCTCACGCCCGGCGGGCATAGCGTCACCCGTCGATATACATCCCCCGCTTGCGGCGCTCGTCGCGGCGGGCGTCGTCCATGATGGCAAAAACGTGTTTCACGTCGTCGATGCCGCGGATGACCAGCTTGGGATCGGAAACGTCGCTGGACAGAATCTGAATCGTGCCGACTCCCAGGAACCGCTCGATCAGATTCTGCGTGAACTTGATATCATCGATGTCGATGGTCTCGATCCGGTTGGTGACGCGCGTCAAGATCCCGTGGTGGTGAATCAACCGCTGGTTGGTCAGCTCGTAAGCCAGGCTGAACCGCAGGTACAGGTAATAGACGACCAGGAAAATCCACAGCACCAGGACGATCGCTCCCGCCGCCAGGCCGACGGCCGGCATGGCGGCAAAGATCACGGCAACGACGATGGCCACGATCGTGGCCACGATCGCCAGCAGCCAGTAGCCCAGCATGGCCTTCCAGGAAAAGCCCCCTTTCCACAGCGGCAATTCGGCGTCGTCACCCGCTGGGGCGCGAGCGGCCTTGGCAGCCTGCATGTGCTCAAGGTGCGTTTTGGCAGGCGGCGCTGCGGCCGGAGGAGCATCCAGCCGTTGTCCGCACTGGGGACAATAGACCGATTCGGCCGCGACGTCGGCTGCACAAGCGGGACATTTCATGGTGCTGTGATTTCCTGATTGGACTGTCGCCGCGCCAACAGGCGCGATTGACTGTTATTCGCAAGTGAGCCGTGATTATAGGCATCGCTGCGGGGCTCTCAAAGCTGGCCAGCAGGTCACGCGCACTTGCCCCGCGGGGCCAATCCCGTGAGAATCACAAGCAGCCTGACCGATCCGCTCCCAGAGCTTTGCTCCATGCGCTGCCCTTCCTGCCGTACGGACAACGACCGCGTCATCGACTCCCGCGCCAGAGGGGAGGGGTTCGTCATCCGCCGCCGCCGCGAATGCCTCTCCTGCAAACGGCGGTTCACCACCTACGAGCGGCTGGAAGAGTTTGAGATCAAGGTCGTCAAGAAAGACGGCATTCGCGAGCCGTTCAACCGGGAAAAGATCCGCTCGGGCCTGGCCAAAGCCTGTTGGAAGCGCCCCATCAGCGACGAACAGATCGATACGCTGGTCTCGCAGATCGAAGCGGAGCTGTACGCCAAAGGGGACCAGGAGATCGACAGCCCCACGCTGGGAGAAATGGTCATGGAGCGGCTGGCCGCACTCGACCAGGTGGCCTACGTCCGCTTTGCCAGCGTCTACCGCCGCTTTCAAGACGCCAGCGACTTTGTCAAAGAAATCAAGCCGATGCTGCGGCGGAACAACGCGGGCGGGTAGGTGCCAGGAGATCTCGCGGACGGCACTTGTCCGTCCGTGCCGAGCGTCACAGGCCCGGCCCATAGTCATCTCGCGCCTCGACCCTCACGGCTCCTTGGCTTCCGCCGCGGGGCGCGACAGCAGCTCCAGCGGGTTCTCCGCCGCCGGCCCCTGGGGCTTGGGATACCACGGGTGCCCTTGCTCGGCCGCCTGCTTGCGGACTTTGTCCGCCAGGTCCTTCTCGATCAGCTTCAGGGCCTGCTCGCCGACGCGCTCCAGGTGCTTCTCCGTGGCCGACCGCTCCAGCAGCGCCTGCCGCTGCATGAACTCCATCAGCCACGCCGCGGCCCGCCAGCTCCGCCCGCATTCGCGGAGGACGCAGTTCAGCGGGTAGACCTTGGCCCGCTCGCGCGTCTGACGCACCTCCTCGGCAAACCTCGCATCGCCGGCCAGCAGGTTGGCGACCGTCTGGTGCGAAACGCCGACGTGGGCGGCCGTCATCCGCAGGCTCAAGCCGACGGAGAGAAGCTCGAGCATGTTGTACTTCATCTGCTCGTCCACGACCGGCGGCCGTCCGCCGCGGGCCCGCTCGCGCTGGCGCTCGCGGTCGGCTCGGACGGTGACGATCTCCGTATTGGGGCACAGGCCGTCGGGGTAATCGCGCTGTGCCCAGTGGACCGGATGATCGATGGCGTAGATTCGCTGGCCGGCATCGAACTGCGAGCGGACCGGCGTCGGCTCGTCCCCGTCTTGCGTCGGCGTCTCGGGGACCGGCGGCAGTGGCACTGCCGCGGCAATCTGGGCTGGCTCCCCCGGCGGCTGGCTGCCTGAGGGGAGGGTTTTTTGACACGAAACGGGGGGTTCTGTCAAACAACTCCCTCGCTGGGGGGGTGTGACTTGGGACAATTTGTCCACTTGATGAGCTTGATGAGGCAGTGACATGGCTGGCTCCAGGGGTACACGGGCGCGTCGGACATGGGAACACCTGTTCCCTATCCTATTAGACGCGGGGGTGTGACACCTTTGGTCACTGCGAATGTCGCCCGCGGCAAAAGAGTGGCCGTAAGTCGTTACTGGCCATATGTATAAGAGAAACCCAGAAAATAATGCTGTGCCTTGACTCGGTCCCGCGACCCTTGAGACCCTGGGTCCCTTTCAGGAACGGGCCACCCGCCCGCTGGGTATGTGGTTCCGCTGCGCAGGGGGGCTACAATCGGGCCAATGCGTCCGGGAGACAAAGTCCAGTGCCAGGCCGACGCCCACGGGGGCTGAGTCCAGCACGTCGGAGCGCACCCCATCTGGAAATCTTAGGAGGAAGCGATGTCCATTCGAGCGCGCGTCGGGAGACACAACAAGACAGGGGGACGCCACTGCCAGAATTGGGCCGACGACCAGGCGATCGTCGTCTCTCTCTTGAACCAGATCCCTCCAGAACAGGGAGGCGCAGACGGCGAGCTCCACCCGCGCCTCGTCGCCGGCATTGCCAGTGATGACTTGTTTGCGGCCATTCTGCGATTCGAGGACAAACATTTTCCCGGCCAGCGCAGCGGCTTCATCGACCCCGGCGGGCCGATGTTCCGGAAACTGGAGTCGCTGGCACACGCGGCGGCGCCAGTGGATGAACCCGAGCCGACGGCCATCGACGACCTGCTCGCAAAGGCCGAGAAGCTGATAGGGAATCCGAACCAATTCGCCGTCACCAGCTTCCTGACGCGCCTGAAGAAGGACGGGTACGACAAGCCCATCCAGAATGCACTGATTCTCGCTTACTGCTGGGGTCACTTCCGCTTCGTGAAGGGAAATGGCTCGGCACTCCCGGCGCGGATCCATACGGCGACGCCGTATTACCGCGGCAACGAGATCAAGCCCAGCAAGAATTCGCACCTCGTCCTCATGACCAACTCCACGCTGGCCAGCGTGGTCAACAACAAGGTGGAATACATGAAAACGGTCACGGTAACCGTGGGAAAGGTGATTCTCGAGGAGCTGCAGGTAACGCTGGGCCGCGTGGAGTTGGAAGACACCCACGTGACGATTGGACCGGTCATTCTGGAGAAATAGGTAGCCGCGGAGGGGCGGCACGGTTGAACGTGTGGCAGGGCTATCTTGGCCCTGTGGCCCGCCGATGACCGTGCCATCACCCAAGATCCCGAACGAGAATGGGATTTGACAAGACGTGGCCCCGCCGAAACCCGTTCCATCACCGGCGCTTGCACCCGGCGCACGTCCAAGATGGACGTGCCGCACTTTTCATCCGTGCCACCCGCCCGCTGGGCCGGCAGCCCGTAGCGACAGAGCGAGAATATGCCCGGCAACGTGCAGCAGCGTCCCCGCCGAGTTCATCGAGACGAATGCGTGGACGAACCTGGATATGCAGAAAACTGGTTATAGGAGCGTGAAAAGGCGCTGCAGTGCTTTGGAAGCACTTGGCGTCAGCTTCCCCTGCTCAGGCCCGCGGATTTCCGCGTGGCCAGGGTCATGTTCGTCCGCAACGACAATGACGTCCAGGTGGAGTGGTTTGCCATCACCGCCTGCGAGCACACGGATCTCCCCAACACGAGCTTGGACGATCCTGCTGCCGGGAACCGCGTTTCCCTTGGCCAAGACGATTGCAGCGGTCACGACCGCAGCTCGATAGACGGACAATCCCAGTTCCTGTTGCCGCTGATCAAGTTTGAAGTTCTGCGTGGTTACGCGATCGGGACTTTCAAAAAACGGCATGGTTGGCGGAATCCGGCGGTAGACGATTTCATCGTCAGGAATCCGCTCGCCGGACATGGACGGCTCCTCAGCTCGGCCGGGGCCAAAGCGGTCAACAGGCGACTTGCCGAATGAGGACGGTCACTTCTTCCAGTGAATCGCCTTCGCGAATTGATCCAGAAGTCTCAAACTGCGATGCCGCATCCGAGTAAAAAAAACTAGCCCTTGTTTCAGCGACAAGCTCGATCTCGAAGTACCGCGGACCATTCTCCCATTCGAATTGAACGCCGCCGCTGCGAGCGGGATGGATGTGTGGTTTAGGAACACGGCCGGTTTGGTGCAGCGCCAGCAGGAGGCTGACTGCGCCTTGAAGGATCGTCTCGTCGGGTGGATCGGCTCCCTGCGAATCCCAACCGGGCTTAAGATCGGCGATGGCGGAAATCTGTTCGAAGGCCCGCTGGAGCCAGCCAGATTTGCCTTGCGGAATGTGAAATTGCAGCCGACTCGGATTGGAAATCAGATCGTCTGCACCTCGCATCGGTTCAAGGTATCGAAAACGGTCTGAAAGGATCATGGAACCGGTGGCAATCATTGGATTCGTCCCCATGTCTGATGCATTTCCGCCCTGGTTATCGCCGTAAATCCTCGCACCACCCATTCGTGGGCCGTCTTCAACCCAGCGATTAGGCCGGGAATTCCCACGGGCTCACCGGAAAGCATGACTCGCCCCGTGAGTTCCAATTGGAGAACAGTGTTCCCGGTATCTTTTGGTTGCGCTGGACGGGCGCTTACATGTAATCTCCCCCGGCGCTCGGGAAACGCAAACGACAACTGAACGCGCGCTCGCTCGACCGGGGGAAGCCATTCGTCGCTCGCATCGGCCGTCCACATCTGAATGGTCCTGCCGAGCGCCGTCGACCAGCTCTCCTGTTCTCCCAGCTCGATATGATTTACATACGTAACGGTGCATGATGCAGGAACAAGCGGCCCGTCCGTCAGCGAATTCCTCGAAATGAAGGTCTCAAGCTGCGACGCTCGAGACTCGAACTCCCGTAGGCGCTCCTCAAATCGCCGATAGTTATTGCGGCGCAGCCAATTGGCCAATAGGGCATTGCGCTGGACCTGGAGAATATGCTCGCCGGTCGGCGACTTCGCCCATAATCGGGGCGCCTCGGGCTCAGCCGAGAACTGCCAGCGAACCTCCGGCTGAAAGGGCTGCGAGTCCGGCGCAAATCGTTCGACCGCCTCTTCAGTCGGAGGGCGAAGCTCGAACTCCGGGAAGTCGCTCTGCAGGCATTCTCTCCAGAAAACTCCCTGCCATACGGAGTTGAGTTGACTGACGGGACGAAAGAAAACGCCCAATACCGTCTCGATGACAGGCGGGCTTTCGAAGTAGGGAAGAGCAGTGCGCTCGATGGTCATTCGAATTCGGCGGCTCGGCGTGCAAACTCGGCGGTCACCTTAGTCTACGCCATGGGCCGTGACCTGGTTCACAGCTTGGATCGCAATGCTAGGCTGCGAATGAGTTTATGTCAACAGACCTGGGAACATACTTACTTCTTCGTATCGCTCCCCTTGGGCGCTTGCGCCTTGGCGGGGATGGCTTTGACGTTGATCGTTTGCAATAGCTCCGGGCCGAGGCGATTGCCGGCGCGGTCGCGGGCGACGATCAGAATATCGAGGGGCTTGCCTTCCATGGCCAGCGCCTTGGGGGGCACGGCAATGTGCAGTTGCACCTCGCGGCTGGCGCTGGCGGGGAGCGGGAGGGACTGCGGGTCCATCAAGGCGTCCTCCCCCTTCTTCAGCGTCCCCCACTGCACCTCCGCCAGACCACTGCCGCGGCCGGCCGCGTCGTCATCGCTCAACGTGAACGAAATCAGCGGCAGTGGCTTGCGTTTGTCCCAATCGAGCGTGGCGGCCGGCCCTTTGACCAGCGTCGGCGGCTGATCGTCGAGCACGATTTCCAGCTCGTGCTGCACCGGGTTCTTCAGCGGCTCAAAGCGGCCGCGGGCGTCAAACTCCACGATCTCCGCCCGCAGCTTCAGCCGCAGCGGCGGCACAAACCCCGTCTCGGCCGTCAGCCAGTCGAGCGGACCTCCCAGCTCGCCGATCTGGCAGGTGAGGGCCAGATTCGTCTTGGCCGATGCTTCCGGCGGCTGACGCTGGCAGGCCACGTCGAAGACCCGGTCGGCATAGAACTCCTCGAGCTGCTGCGAAAACTCGTCGGCCCGCACCAGCCGCACCGCGTAGTTGGCGTGGTCGATCGGAAAATCGGCTTCGATCTCGCAGCGGAGCTTGGGAGCCTTGGCGAAATAGAGCTGGCCGCTGGTCAAGAGCGCGTCCTCTTTGCCGGGCATCGGCGGATCGGCGATGGCCAGCAGCCGCAATTGCACCGCGCCGCGGTCGGAAACGGGCTGCACGGTGCTGGTCCCCGCCAGGAACCGCAGCGCCCGCGGATAGCCATCGACGTCGAGGCTGAACGGAATCGGCTCGACGTCATCCGGGCCGCGGGCCGGCAACTGCGCGACGATCGTCAGGTCCCCCTTGGCGAGCACGCCGCGGACCTCTTTCTGCGAGAAGGCGACCCGCCGCCCTTCCAGCCCGCTCCGCGGATTGCCGCGGATGAGCGTGATCCGCCCCGGCGGCAACAGGGCGCTGCTGGCCGGATGATCCTGGAGCACAGTCTCGACCACGCCGGCATTTCCCGTGAGCCGGCTGCCGGGCGAGACATAGGTGTCGGGATGCCGCGGCTGGGCGGTGATCCAGATCCACTGGGTCCAGTCGGGGTCGTTCAAGTCCGTCAACTGGCAGACGAGTCCCGTGCCGATGAACAGGGGCGGCTTGGGCTCGGCAGGGGGCGGTGCTGCGGCGGCGGGGGGCGTCGATCCGGCCGGCGGCGGCGGCAGTTTTTGATCCTCTTCGTAGACGGGCAGCAGCCACTTTCGACCGGGGGGAATCAATTCCGGCTTGAGCCGCTGCTTGAGCGACGCCTCGCCAATCTGCCCCTGGACCTCGGTCCAACTGCTGGCCGGGCGGGGATCATCCAGCACGTGCCATTTGGCCAGCACATTCCGCGGCACGACCGACCGATTGACGACGTGCAAGCGGTACGACGTCTCTCCCTGCGGCATGGGGCGCAGGTGAAGCTTGACCTGGCCGCGATCGGCGGCTGAGGCGGCGTCCTCCGGTGCCGGCGGCGGATTGAGATGGAACTCGCGGTCGGCGGCAGTGCCACCGGCGAGAACCTGGTCGGGCCGATGCTCGATCGTCCCCTGGAAGCCGGCCACGAGAACGTCCAGGTACAAAGCGCCCGGCAAGCGGAAGCGGGCCACGCTCGTCGCCTTGGCGTTGGTGACCGCGTTAAGCGTCAGCACGAGGGTCAGCGATTTGAGCGGATCTTCGAGCTTGCCGCCGGAGCTGATGAGCAGCTCGCGCGTCGGGCTGACCTCCAGTGCGATGGTCTGTCCAGCGGCATCGACGAGGGCTTTCAGCGGGAAATCACCGCTCTGAATCGGCTTGTCCGCATGCGTCACCCGCAGTCCTTCCGGCACTTGCAGCCGGACTTCGGCGAGTGCCGCATCGAGCGGCCGGTCGCTGCCGCGGTGGATCGTGAAGCGGACCGGTTGCGACTTGCCTAATTCCAGGTCCATCGCCTCAGCCGGCCCCTCCAGGCGGAGCAGGTAGGGCTGCTCCTTGCGCTTGACGAGGTTCAGCGGCATCGGCGCCTGACGCCGACTGAGCTGATCTGCATCGGCACCGAGGGCCAGCCGCAAGACACGGTCGGCATTCCATTGGCTGCGGACATCGGCCGCGCTGCCATCCTTCAGCGTCGCCACGGCACTCTGATGTCGCTGGGCGATTTGCAGTGCCGCGGCATTCAGCTCCCCGTCCGTATCGCCAGGGACGGCGATTGTGGCGGCGGTCGAACTCTGCGGCAGCAGGTTGGCGAGCAATGCCTGGCGGTCGAGCCACCGCTTGCGCCGCTTTCGCAGGAGCGAATTGACCCGATCGACGTCGAGGCTGGTCGGCAGCACCACCTTGGGCGCGCTGGCGGCGGCGGGAGGGGGCTGCTTGTCGGCGGGAGCGGCTTTCGCTTCGACAGCGGGCGGCGGCGGCGGGAAGCCGAGCGAGGGAATGCCGAGGTCGCCGGCGAAAGCGGGCCACTGGGCGTCCCAGGCGGCGAGAGGAACCGCTTGAGCGAGTTCCCAGCGCGGGAGCCAGCGCGAAGAGGCCAGGCTGCCGGCCACAACGGGCGACCTTGCCAGCAGCAGTTCCTCGAGTCGCCTGGCGAGCTTTTGCATGCCGTCCTGGGCGAGGTGCCCGGCGGTGATGATGTCCTGCACGCTGCCGGAGACGCTCCCCGAGGAGATGTTGATCGTCGGTCCTTCGGGATCGGTGGCCGGCGTGTCGAGGAAGAACTCCTGGTCCATCGATTCGCTTAGCCGCGACACGGCGTTGTACACGTCGCGCCACAGCGCGTCGAGCTCGTCGATCAGCTTCATGTCGTCGTGCGCCAGCCCTTCGGCCGCATCGACGGCCTGGATGTACTGCTCCAGCCGCAGCAGGCCGGCGTTTCGCGCTCGGGCCGCCTGGCGCAGCTTGCTCAAGGTTGGCGGGTCGGTTTGCCAGTCGCGGAGCGGATCCCACACGGGGCGCACGTCATCCAGCTTCACCGCGTCGCCGGCAACACCCGCCAACTCTTTCTGCTGGGCATACAGCATGTCTCGCAAGGCCCGCCGGACTGCGGTGGCGTCGTAGTCCGAGGCGGTCCACTCCTCGCCGGCAGCGGACGCCGATTTGCCGAAGCTGTCGTGAATGAGCCGGGAGTGCGCTTGCAGCCACGGTGGCCGGGTGTCTTTTGCGGGGGGAGCGGCTTCCGCCGCGGCGGCAGGGGCCTTCGTGGCGGTCTTTTCGCCGGGAGGCGATTCGGCAGCGCCAACTTTCTCAGCCGTCGGGGGAGTCTTAACCGGCTCCTGACCATACGCGGTCGATTCGAGGGAGAAGAACGCGGCGGTGGCGCCGTCATCGGCCGGCGGCATCTTCACCGTCGGCAGGATGATCTGATCAAGGCTCTTGAGTACGCCGTCAAGTTCGCTGTCGGTCCTGGACCCTTTCGCATCGTGAACCAGATCCAACGATCGGCGGAGACTTCCCTTCGCATAGATCAAAAGCGGCCGCTGCGTCCGCGTGCGGTTCGACGCCTGCCAAACCCAAGAGCTGACCTGCTGCTGCACGTAGCCGGCAAACTCCAGCAGCGAAATCTGACCGTCGGACGCACCGCGATCGAAGCGCCGCTTGTCGGCATTGGCGTCCGGCGAGGCCAGCGCCTCGTTCACGTAGAAGCCGAAGACCGACCAATGCTCGACCGGCGACACGAAAGCCCGCTCCCACATTTGATGGGATGCCAGGACGATTAGCTCCTCACCTTCCGCCAAGGGGAGCTTCTCCACCTCGGATTCGAGGATTTCGGGGAAGCGATTGACCGCCGTGCCCACGCGCAGATCGTGCTCCAGCGGGCCGGAATCCACGATCAGCACGGTTTGCTGCGCCGGATGTTTCGCCACCGCCGCCAACAGGTCCTTCACGTTCACGCCGACCGCCTTGTCGCCAAACGGATCGAGATCACTGGCGTAGAGCAGCGCCTCGTCCCCGCGCGAGCAGCCATGTCCGGCCACATACACCAGCAGCGGTCCGCTTCGCCGCTGCTGCACGCTGCCGGCCAGCTTCGCCACCGACGCCGCCAGCACGTCGGTCTGCGTCGCACTCCCCGCCACGTCATTCGACTCCAGGCCGCTCGTCCAAGCCTGCTTCTGCTTGTCGGCATAATTGAGCGGCGGAGCACTATCGGGGTCATATTCCGCGATGACCAGATGCTCGCTGGTCCACTGGACCCGCCGCGGCCAGAACCAGACCAGCACGGCAATAAACGCCCCCACAAACAGCAGAACCAGCAGGGTTGCCGTGATCCGCCGGTAGAAAAGGAGGCCGCTGGAGATGGGAGCGTCGCGATCCCTCCACGACTGCCGTTCACCTCGACTGGCTCGTTGGCGAGTCTTCATGTCCGCACGCGTCCTGACGGGGATGTTGAACCGGCTTGAGGAATGCTCTAGTGTAGTGCCAGTCAAGAGTTGGTTGAATCCAGGATTCTGTGCCGGCAAGACGCACCGATGCAACACCTGCCCGTTCATTGGAGTGAGGGATTATTCCTCACCGCACAGCACTTTCAGGCGGCGGAACGGCATTGGTCCGAGCTGCTCTTCCGCTCGGTGCGCCACGACCAGGCGTATTATTACGGCCTGTCGAGCGCCCGGTATAGCGGCGAGGCGATTGCCAACCTGAGCTTTCAGCTCGACGCTTGCGAGGCCCGCAGCCGCCGCGGGACGATTGTCAGCTTTGGCGAAGGGGAAGAGCCCGACCGGATCAGCCTCAAGGACGCCCTGGCGGCAGCGGGGGCCGACGGCAAGCTCCGCTTCGACATGAAGGCCCTGCTAGCGGAGGCGGGGATCATCCGCGTCTACCTGGCGATCCCCAAGCTGCGGCTGGGGAATGCCAACACGGCCCGCCGCGGCTCTAGCGGACTGGCCCGCTTCATCGAGCTTTCTCCGCAGGCCATTCAGGACGAAAACAC
>DATKDU010000401.1:0-15889 GCA_035512595.1 Pirellulaceae bacterium | reverse complement strand
CCCGGCGATGGCGAAATTGCTCATCGAGCGGGGGGCCGACGTCAACGCCGCCGACGAAGACGGCACCACGCCGCTGATGCAGGCCGTGCGGAGCAAGAACCCCGCGCTGGTCAAGCTGCTGATCGAGGCCAAGGCCGATCTGGGCGCGCGCAACACCAACTACCATACGACGGCCCTCATGGATGCCGAGGGAACCTGCGAGGAGTGCGCCGAGCTGCTGCGGAAGGCGGGGGCCAAGGACGATACGGCGACGGCGGAAAATAGCGAACCAGTCACCGAGGAGCACGAGGCGTTCGCCACGGTCCGCGATTATCTGACTGCCGTGTTCGCAGCCGATGTCGCGAAGCTGCGTGAGCTTTCATCCCCGGAGCTGAGGGAACATTTTGCCGGCGTCGATTTTCCGACGTGGCAGGAATCTCGGCCAACGATGCCGCGGCTGGTCAGCGGCTTCGTCAAGGGAGACCAGGCAACGCTGACGATCATCGGCCCCAATCCGGCCGGCCACGACCGCACCTGGGTCTACCAGCTCCGCGAAAGCGGCGGGAAGTGGCTCGTGGCGCGGGAGCGGTGGGCGGACTGAGGGGGAAGGGGGCAGGAGACAGTTTTTCCTACGCTTCCACGATCACGTCAAAGCCGCCGTAGGCCATCCGTTTCACGTCGAACGGCATCGGCTTATACTTCTCCCCCATCTGCGTAACGCGCGGGTCTTTCATGACCTTGGCGTTGACCTTGTCCCGATGAGCCCGCGACTTGTAAACGATGAAGGCGAACACCACCGTCTCGCCGGCCTTGGTTTTGGCCAGCTTGGGGAATGGAACGCCCACCGGCGGCTTCAGGTCCTCGCCGACGCACTCGTAGTATTCGAGCGCCCCATGATCTTTCCAGACCTTTCCTGCCAGCTCCGCCATTTTGGTGTAGGCCTTGAGGTTTTTCTTGGGTACGACCAACACGAACCCGTCAACGTATTTCATACAGCCTCCAGAATCGCTGAGGTGACGGCCACACCGGCTCCCATTGGCTTATGACGCCGAAGGCAGGTTGCCAATCTCCAGCACCGGCCGGATCTCGATCGTCCCCTTCTTGGCCGGCGGAATGCGGGCGGCAATCGCAATCGCCTCGTCGAGGTCCTGGACATCGACCAGGTAAAAGCCGCCGAGCTGTTCCCGCGTCTCGGCAAACGGGCCGTCGGTCACCAGGCGTTTGCCTTCGCGGAGGCGGACGCTCGTTGCCGAGGCGATTGGGTGCAGCGGCGAGGCGTCCACAAACTGTCCCCGCGACGCCAGCTCGTGGCAGAGCCGCGTGGACTCCCCAAAGCAGTGCTCGCGCTCCTGGGCGTTCATCGCTTTCTCATCCATGTAAACCAGCAGCATGTATTTCATATGGCACTCCAATATTAGCGTTGACCTACCATCATAATCTTTCTCTTGCTCTTTCTCTTACTCACATTCCTAATCTTAATCTTCCTCTTCATCTTAATCATTCGGCCGCTCGTCCTTCCCAACGGCCGCGCTCGCAGCCATAGGCACCGTCCGAAGACTAAGATAAAGAGTAGGAGTATGATTACGAATGGGATTAAGATTAAGATGAGGATTAAGATTAAGACCGACGTTGCTCCGAACACAGTTACTGCCCCAGCGCCTTTCTCGTCATCTCATCCTCCGCCACCGGCCGCACTTCGACGCTGCCGTACCGCGCCCCGGGAATCCGCGACGCGATCTGAATCGCCTCGTTCATATCCCGCGCCTCAATCACGTAATACCCGCCGAACTGTTCCTTCGTCTCCGCAAACGGCCCGTCGGTCGTGGAAACCTTCCCCAGCCGCACCCGCACCGTCACCGCCTCGGCCGCCGGCAGCAGCCGGTTGGTCGCGACGAGCTGGCCGCTGGCCCGCAGCTCGTCGGTGAACTGCCGATACTCCTCGAAATGCTCCCGGGCAACCTCCGGGTCAAAATCCTCCATGACCTTCTCGGCGGCAATCAGCAGCAGATACTTCATGACTCTCTCCCAGAAAAACCTGCCGGCTCTGCAATCTGGTCGAATGACTGGCCGCAAATTCGACATCGGCCCCAAGATTTTTCGTGGGACGAGTCTCCTCTAGGCTTGTTTCTCGATCTGGACGCGGATCCGCTCCTCCTGCTCCCGCAGCTCGGGGGTGAATTCTTCCCCGAAATCTTCCGCTTCGAACACCTGGCGGATCTCGAGCACCCCGTCCTCGTTCGGCATTGGATTGGGGCACCGCTTGGCCCAGGCGATCGCCTCCGCCAGCGAGGCGCACTTCCAGAGCCAGAAACCGGCGACCAGCTCCTTCGTCTCGGCAAACGGGCCGTCGGTCACCGTCCGCTCGCTGCCGCGAAACGTCACCCTGGCTCCCTTGGAGCTCGGATGCAGCCCTTCCCCCGCCAGCATGACGCCGGCCTTCACCAATTCCTCGTTGTACTTGCCCATGTCTTCCAGAAGCTGCTGGCTCGGCATTTTGCCGGCCTCGGAATCCGGGGTTGCTTTGACGATGACCATGAACCTCATGGGGAAGACTCCGCGTTACGTGTTTGATGTTCGGTGTTTGGTGGGAACACAAGCTAGTCGTTGGGGGACCACCCGATTCGACAGCGGCCTGGAAAAAGTCCGAACGATTTCCCCCGTCAGGCCGGCAATTCGGCCAACCGCCCCAAGAGGAATCGCCGCTCCGGCTCCTGCCGCGCCAGCGACAGGGCCCGCTCGTAAGAGGCCCGCGCATCGGCCGCTCGCCCCAACCGCCGGCATAAATCGGCCCGCGCCGAATGGGCCAGGTGATAATCCGCCAGATCCCCCCGCGACAAAATGGCATCGACAAGGGCCAGCCCCGCGGCAGGCCCGTCGCGCATGGCGATCGCCACCGCCCGGTTCAATTCGACAACCGGCGATGGGTTCGCCTGCGTCAGCACGTCGTACAGGCTGACGATCTGCCCCCAGTCGGTTGCCGCGGGACTCGCCGCCTCCGCATGGCGCTTCGTGGCCGTTGGGCACGCCGCTGGTATCGACCAGTCGGTTGCCGCGGGACTCGCCGCCTCCGCATGGACCGCGGCAATCGCGGCCTGTACGGTATAAGCGCCGATCGGCCCCGACGACATGGCCCGCCGCACGAGTGCCGAGCCTTCGACAATTTGCTGGCGATTCCACAGGGAGCGATCTTGATGCTCCAGCAGGATGAGCTCGCCTGTGGGCGATGCGCGTGCCAGCCGCCGGGAATCTTGCAGCAGCATCAGCGCCAACAGGCCGATCGCCTCCGGCTCGGGAAGCAGCTCCACCAGCACCCGGCCGAGACGAATCGCCTCGCCCGACAAATCGGCCCGCGTTAACGTTTCCCCCGATGAGGCGGAGTACCCTTCGTTGAAGACGAGGTACACGACGTGCAGCACGGCATCGAGCCGGTCGGGCAGATCGGCCCGCTGAGGGATCTGGTACGGAATTCTGGCGTCGCGAATTTTCGCCTTCGCCCGCACGATCCGCTGGGCCAGCGTTGCCGGGGCGGCAAGAAACGCGTGCGCGATCTCCTCGGTCGTCAGGCCGCAGACTTCCCGCAGCGTCAGCGCCACTTGTGCTTCCGGCGGCAGTGCCGGGTGGCAGCAGGTGAAGATCAGCCGCAAGCGGTCGTCCTCGACCCCTTCGCCATCCTGCGCCCCTTCGGCACTGGCGTCGGCATCGATTCGCCGGGCAATATCCTCCAGCGAGGCGTCGAAGCGAGCGCGGCGGCGCATCGTATCGATCGCCTTGAAGCGGCCGGCCGAGACGAGCCAGGCCCGCGGATTATCGGGAATGCCGTCGGTCTGCCACTGCTCCACCGCGGCGGCAAACGCCTCGTGCAGCGCCTCCTCGGCCAGGTCGAAGTCGCCGAGGACTCGAATCAGCGTCGCCAGCACGCGCCGCGACTCGGCCTGATAGACGGCCGCCACCTGCTCACGCACCTGCTCGGCCGTGTTCTCGGCAATCATGCGGAATCTTTCTGCCAGGAGGCCACGAATGTGCCGGGGGAAAGGACGGGAAAGGACGGGAAGCGAACTATTGTACCCGTACCGGCAAGAGGCGGAATATGGCCGTTGCGGAATGGGAAACAACAGAGGGAGTGGATCTATGGTTGCGTCTCGATGGCCCGTATCGTTTCCGCGCAGGCCTCGCAGAAAGCTTCGTCCAGCGCACAGACGTCGTCTCCCCAACCCTTGAAGTAGCGCTCCTCGGAATGGAGGATTCGTCGCAGCTCGGGGATCAGCGCGCTTGCGGCGGGACCAATTTGCCTCAGGCAATCGAGCACCAGAAATGCCACGGGCTCCGGTCGCAGGCTCGCCTGAAGCAGCGGCACGACGAACCAGGGATCATGCGTGATCTTCCATAACGACCGAATGGCGTGAACGCGAATCCACGGAGAGTCGCGCCCGGTTAATTGGGTGAGTTGCTCGACCGCGGGAGCAGCTTCTCGGCCATGAAATCCTAGATGAATGACCGCGTCGCGAACCTTCTGCTCGTCATCCCATTTTCGGGAAGGTTGATGCCGATCGATTGCTTGATTAGCGAATTCACGGAGGGCAGCAAAAAAGGACGACGCTCGACGAGCCAAGATTCTCGCTCCTTTTTGGTTTTCGCCACCCGCTCAAGCTGCTCGGTCGCTTCGGCGCGAACTTCGGCTGCGGGGTGCTTGACGAACGACTGAAGGTGATCAACTCTCCTTGCCCCCAACCCGCGTAGACGGCGAATTGCCATGGTGCGCTCTTGCGCGTCGGCACTGCCTGCCAGTTTTGCGAAGTATGGCGCCAGCTCCGCGGGTCCCCAGCGATACTCGGCGCAAAATTCGCTGCCGCAATACATGGCGCTTGACCTCACCTGCTGATCGGCGTGGTTCAATCCTTCGACGATCCACCGCAGCCGCTGGCGGGGCATCCCGTTCAGGCTGCGGGCCATCAAGGAATAGAGCTCCCCCGTCTCGTGCCACGGAACCTTGACGAAGATATCCATGTCTTCGACCAGGCGCGGCCGGGCCATGTCCAGTACCCGCGGAACGGCGGCGGCACGATTCAGTCGAAGCAGCGCAATGCCGGCGCCAAGCGCGGCAAATGGCAAGTCCTTCTCATCGAGAAACAACTCGAACCGTCGGACCGCCACGTCAGCGATCGCGGGATCGGCGGCATTCTGAACGAGGACCAAGAGCGCGAGGAGTAAAGCGCCGCGACACCAGTCATCCGTTTCGTCGTCGATCGTGTCGAGCAGAGTCGTGGCCACGTCGCTGCTGCGCTCGGTCAACGTCGCCAGCACAAACGCGGAACCCGCCCGTACGGCACGATCTTCGTCGCTGAGGAGCCGGACCAACACGTCAAATCCCTTGGCGACCGCCTCGTGAGCCGCCTGGTAGTGAGGCCGCTCTCTCGCGTGTCGGGCGGCGATCTCTGGTGGAACAAACTTGCCATCGTCTACGGCGTATCGCTGAAAGATGAGCCAGCCATCGGAAATGGACTGGAGCAGGTCCAGGATACCGCTCCGGTCGGGCGTCGCGGGGTCTTCAACAAGCTCCAGCAGGAACGGGACAGCGACAGCCGTGGCCTGGTAAACGGTTCCCTGATGCCAGATGTTGCCAAAGAGCTCGTGGAGCGCCTCTCGAGACGTCTCCACGGAGCCAGCACCCAGACGGCGAATCAGATCGGGTACGTCGCTGGCGTCCCCGTAAGCGTGGGACAAGCGACTCCAATCGAACTGATCAAGCCCTTCGAGCATGGCAATCTACAGGCAGGCAATGCAATGATTCGCCCGGTTCAGCGCCTGGACATTATCTTACCGCGGTGGCGTCTGCAAAAACCCCTGCTGCCGCAGCCAGTGGGCGCAGGTGTCGGTCCACTTGTCGAACGGATGGCCGCGGTCGCTCTGGCGGACCCCGAAATCGTGGGCGGTTGTGGCATAGGAGGCCACGGGCCGGCAAGTCACAGCGGCGGCAGTCGAAGCTGCCGGATCGTTTGCATCGGCAGGAACAGGTGGTGGGCGTCGTCCTTGAGGGGGAAGAAGCCATACTTGAGATAGAACGAGCGGGCGGCTGCGTCGATGGCGTCTACCTCGACGGCGCGAATGCCGAGCGTTTCCGCCAGGTGCTGAGCACGACGCAAGGCGTCGATGAGCAGGAAGGAACCCAGTCCCTGCCCCTGCGTGCGCAGGTCCACCGCCAGCCGTCCGAGCAGCATCACCGGAACGTCCAGCCGCGGCAGTCCCTTGGCTTCCTCGTCAGGAAGCAAGGCAAAACGCACATGATGGCCGGAAACGGCATAGTAACCCAGCACGGTCGTTTGTCCGGATTCCACGGCGACGTACGTGCGGGCCAGATCGCGGCGGTCGAACTGCGAGGCCCGCTGCTTCAACCAGTCGTTGAGCAGGCCGTGGCCGCAGTCAAACTGCGACCGATCATGCCGCCGCGCCAACCGCTCGATGGCCCAGGACGCCGGCATCGATCAACCCAAGTGTTTTTTGTAGCGGGCCGCCGCCTTGCGGAGCGCTGCATTCGGCCTGACCACTTTTCCGTCCAGCAGTTTGAGGAACGTAGCGCGGTCTTTCGCGGACAGGACCGACACTTCACGGTCTCGCAGCACTTCCTGGGCACGCTGGTAAAGCGTGGAGATGGCAAAGTCGCTTACCGACTGCCCCAGTGCCGCCGCTCCGGCCTCGATCGCTTGTTTGAGATCGGCCGGAAGGCGGAAATTGAGCCGCTCCTGGGATTTGGGGGATGCGCCAGCCATGGTTCGCGCGCCTGTCGGAAGATGGAGATCGGGTTGGATGAATTATAGCCTATGTACGTCAAATTGCCACCTAGGAAGCTCGAGGGCCAAGCCTACCCTACGCATGCCCCAGGACGGAATGCGGCTGATACGGCTCGGCCATGGATTTTAGCTCGTCGTTGTCGAGCTTGAGCGTGAGGGCTGCAAGCGCGTCGTCCAAATGATGGGGCTTTGACGCGCCGATGATCGGGGCGGTGATGCCGGGCTGAGCCAAGACCCAGGCCAGGGCGACTTGGGCATTGCTAACGCCGCGGCGGGCGGCAATCTGGCCGACGCGCTCGACGATCGTGAAGTCGGAGTCCTGGAAGTAGAGCTTATGGGCGATGTCGTCGGTTTTGGCGCGGCTCGTCTCGCCGAAATCGCCGCGGCGGCGATTGCCGGCGAGAAAGCCGCGGGCGAGCGGGCTCCACGGAATCAGGCCGATCCCTTCCTCGCGGCAAAGTGGGATCATCTCCCGCTCCTCCTCGCGGTAGACAAGGTTGTAGTGGTTCTGCATCGTGACGAAGCGCGACAGGCCCAATCGCTCGGACGTGTGGAGCATCTTGGCCAGTTGCCAGGCAAACATGCTTGAGGCGCCGATGGCCAGGGCCTTGCCGGCCCGGACGACCGCGTCCAGTGCTTCGAGCGTCTCCTCGATCGGCGTCGTGTAGTCGAACCGGTGGATCTGGTACAGATCGACGTAGTCGAGGCCCAGGCGCTTGAGGCTGCCGTCGATCGAGTGGCGAATGTGTTTGCGCGACAGCCCCTTCTCGTTGGCGGTCGGCCCCATCGGGTTGAACACTTTCGTCGCGACAACGACCTGTTCGCGAGGCGCATTGAGCTCGACGAGCGCCCGGCCGAGAACCGTCTCGCTTTCGCCCAGCGAGTACATGTCGGCCGTGTCGAAGAAGTTGATCCCCGCCTCCCACGCGCGGCGAAAAAACGGCCGGCTGGCCGCTTCATCGAGGACCCACGGCCGCCAGGCCGGACTGCCGTAGGTCATGCAGCCCAGACAGAGGCGGGAGACTTTGATGCCGCTGTTGCCGAGGTTGGTGTAGTCCATAGGGTTATCCGTATTTTTCTCTCAGCCGCGTGGCCGCTTCGACTTCGTTCTTGAGCTTCGTGTAGACCTCGTCGAGGCTCACGTCGGCAGCACTGCCGGGGGCAAAGCCGCAGTCCGGATTGAGCGTGATCCGCGAAGGGGCGACGTGCTGGATCGCCATCTCGACGCGCTCGACGATCGTGTCGGCCGAGTCGATCTGTCCCGGCTGGCAGCTTACGCACCCCAGGCCGATCTCGATGTGTTCGGGAAGCTGCTTGAAGACCGACATGTCGCCGGCACCCGGCGACGTGAATTCCATCGTGATGTGGCCGACGTTCAGCCGCGCGAGCTGGCGGAGGATCGGGGCGTAACTGCCGCGGTGGTCCGCTTCGCCGCGGGCCCGCGCCCCGGCCCGCCGGCAAAGATGAACGGCCAGCTTCACGCCGCTAATGCCGGCGACGACCTGGTTGTCCATATCGACGGCGAAGTCGGATGCTTTCTCGGGGTCGTCGTACTGCCGGCGGACGGCCGGATCGACGAACAGGCACAGGTGCGGGTCATCGACCTGGATGATCGAAACCCCTTCGTGCTTGAGCAACTCCACCTCGCGGCGGAGGATCGGCACGCAGTCGCGGACAAAGTCTTCCCGCTTGGGATACGCCTTGGCGGACTTCACCGGATCCCACATCCGCTCCCCCAGCAGTGCGGGAGCGGGGACGGTCGCCTTGATCTGCTTCTTCGTCAGCGTCTTGAGGTAGCGGACTTCCTGGGCAATGAACCCTGGCTGCATGGGGGCGAGCTTGTCCACGACGACGGTCCAGGGCCGGCCGTCGGCCGCCTGGCTCAATTCAAAACCATGGGCCAGCTCGGCAATCACGCCGATGTAGCTCTTGCGCCACCATTCGCCGTCGGTGATCACGTCCAGGCCAGCCGTCTCTTGCATGGCAACTGCCGCCCGGATCGCATTGCCCATCAGACGCCGATACTCATCGCCTTGAATCGGGCAATCGTCGGCAATCAGGTCCTTCACGAACAGCGGCCGGGGGAGCGAGCCGATGACGGAAGTGGGGAAGAGAGTCGTCATGGGGTTGGTCCTTTGGGATATGGAGTGCGGGGACTTGTCCCCGCTTTAGGAACTTTTGGATGGCAAATCGGTGAAGATTGAAAAGCGTCTGAAAGCGGCGACAAGTCGCCCCACTCCAAAATCCAAAAGCGGCGACAAGTCGCCGCACTCCAGATCACTTGCTGCGATGTTTCGACAGCCAGTGCTGCCGGGCGTACTCAAAATCTTGCTGCGTATCGACCTCGATGTAGCCGCCGGGCGTATCGACGTGGGCGAAACGCTGGCCCGCTTCGATCATCTCCTGAAAGAGCAGAATCTTGTACGCCTTCTCGAAGAGGGCCGCTTCACGCCAGGGCTTGCCGGCAAATTGCTGTTGCACGCGGCGGTAATGGTCGCGTAGCCGCTCGGCCCCGGCGGCCGAGAACTTCGCCACGCCAATATACTCGCCGTAGGCTTCGCTCTGGGAAATCTGTCGATGGACGCGGGTCACACAGCCATTGGCGACCGTCACTTTCTCGGCATCGTCCGGCGGATGATCGGTCCGCTGCTCGTAGCGCGTCAGCCAGGCCGTATCGACCCCCAGCGCCATTTCGGCATCGGCTGCCGCCAGCCGGCCAATCACTTCCGCCGTGAAAAGAATATCGCTGTAACAGCAGAGGAAGGGCTCGTCCATCAAGTCGGCGGCACAAAACAGCGACGCCAAGATGTTGTTGCGCTCCCACTCTCGGTTGTGCCGGAAAGTGAACTGCGGGTAGTCGGCCTTGACCTTGTCGATCTGGTAGCCGCCGATGAAGCAGACATCTTTTAGACCATTAGCGACAAACGCCTCGACGGCCCACTCGATCAGCCGCTTGCCCGCCACTTCGGCAAAGCACTTCGGCGCATCAGCCGTCGTCGGCATCAGCCGTCTGCCGCGGCCTGCGCCGATCACAATGACTCGCATGCGTGTTCCTTTCGCTGAACCAAAATCATGAGTGTGGTAATCATTGTGAGGCCGTAGGCAACCATGGCGATTGCCTGGTTCCAGGTGACTCCGTCGCTCATCCGCACGTAAGACGCAAAGACTACCAGCACTCCGGCAGCCGCGACGACGAGGCCGGGCACGGCCGCCCAGCGCGTAACAAACGATCCGAAAAGGCAAAGGAACGCAGCAGTGGTGCCGATTGACAGTGCCAGGGAGTCGAGCGACTGCTTGCCAGACCCGACGGCGCTACCGGCAAGCAGCAATAGGGCGATCGACGCGACCTTCGGGAACCAGGGCGGCAGCACGCCGATCTTTCGCGCCGTCGTATTCCAGAGCACGGCCGTGATTGCCGCCCCGGCAAACGCCCAGCCGGCCCAGATGTAAATCGCCACCTGCCAGCCGCCATGCTCGGGGGCCGAGTAGTAGCCGGTCACCACGTCCCCCGTTGCCGCCCCCATGTACCCCATGAAGTTGACAAAGCCGGCCGCGGCAGCCGCCGTGCTCCGATGGGCCAGGTCGGCCGGTGCGGTGCCAACCAGCAAGACCTGCGGACCATAGACGCAGAAGCCGATGATGACCAAGAGCACCATCGTGGCGGCCGCACTGGTACTGGCCGCGACGTGATAGACGAGCGTCAGCGCCCCCAACAGCGTCATGAGGATGCAGATCACCGGCGCGCGGCGGCTGCCGAAGAACTTGTCGGTGGCCCAGCCCGCCAGGTACGCCCCGGCCGTCGCGCCGATGGCGATCACCACGTATTGCAGGCCGGCCTTGCCGACGCTCAGCCCCTCTTGCGTTTCCATCAGGTGCGTGACCCCCCAATCGACGAACCCGTAGCGGCAGGCGTTGAGCAGCCCCAGGGCCAGCCCCATCAGCCACAGCGTGGGATTGTAGAGGGTCCAGTACAGCGCCTCGGCCAGCGTGACCGTTGTGCGGCGTTCGTCCGCGAGCAACCGACCGAGTGATGCATCCGGTGCAGAGGTCTCCTCCTCGCCCGCCGGCGCTTCCCGCAAAAAGAGGAGCATGAAAATGCCGGTGAGCGTCAGGAGAATCGAGGGCGCCCACAGCGCGCCGCGCCAGCCAAAATGCTCCGCGGCCTGGGCGGCAATGAGATAGGTCAGGCCGAGCGTGATCTGGTAGCCGGTGCCAATGATGCCGATGGCGTGTCCGCGGCGCTCGATGGGAATCCAATTCGCGGCGACGCGGACGCACGGGGTCCAGCCGAGCGACTGGCAAAAGCCGTTGGTCGCCCAGACGAAGAGCAGGAACCAGAAGCCCGCGCCGGTTCCGAAGATTACGTTCAGTGCCGCCGAGCCAAACATGCCGAAGGCGAGCATCACCCGCGGGGAGAGGCGCTCGGACAACTGGCCGTTGAGGAGTTGCCCCAGGCCGTAGGCGATTTTGAGCGATGCGAGAATCCAGCCGACCTCTTCCCCCGACAGCCCCAGCCCACCCTCGCCGACGGAGGCTTTCATTCCCGGCACGGCGGCCGAGATGTTCGTGCGGCAGAAGTAGAAGGCCCCATAGGTCAGCCACAGCGTCCAGATGACGGCATTTTCGCCGGGAGCCGCGGGGCGATGGACGGGAAGCGACGACGACTCGTCCTGGGCCGCCGCGGCGGGCGCGGCATAAGGGTTGGGTTTGACCGTCGTTTGATCCATCACGGCATCCGGTTCGGCTGGGGCCGATTTCAAGGGACCGGTGTGAGTGTATCATCGTGGGGGTCTGAATTCAGCCACGGTCGAGCGCACGAGAAACCATGGAATTAGAACGCCAGGAAATCGTCGGCCAGCAGCCAGGCCCGCATCTGCTCATCACCGGCGGCGTCCATGGCGACGAGTTCGAGCCAATGGCGGCAGTGCGGCATTTGATGCGTGCGATTCGGCCGGAGTTCCTTCACGGGCGAGTCACCCTCGTGCCGGTCGTCAACGAGCCGGCATTCCGCCGCGGCCAGCGGACGGCCGAGGATGGGCTCGATCTGGCCCGCACTTGCCCCGGCCGCGAAGATGGGAGCGTGACCGAGCGGATCGCTTGGGAATTGTCGAAGCTGATCCGGTCGGCCGACTACTACATCGATCTGCACACTGGCGGGACTCGGCTGACCGTCCTGCCGCTGACGGGATACACACTGCATAAGAGTGCCGCCGTGTTGGAAACGCAGCGGCGGATGGCCAATGCCTTTGGACTGCCGCTGGTCTGGGGGACCGATCCGAACCTCGAGGGGCGGTCGCTGTCGGTGGCCCGCGATGCCAACGTGCCGGCGATTTACGCGGAGTATCTCGGCGGGGGACGGTTCGATCCGGCCGGAGTCGAGGCGTATGTTCGCGGGTGTCTGGAAGTGATGAGGGAGTTGGGCTTAGTAGGTCCCGCCTGCCGGGCGGGACCTGATTCGGCTGAGGTCATCGACCAAGGTCCCGCTCGGCAAGCGGGACCTACTATCGTCGAGGACCCCCGCCCCGGTGCCGGCCACATGCAGGTCAACCACCCCTCGCCGGTCGAAGGCTTCTTCACGCCGGCAGTCACGCTTGGTCAAAAAGTGAAGGCCGGAGACGCACTGGGAACGGTCTGCGACCCGCTCGGCCACCGCGACGAGAGCGTCCGCTCCCGCTACACTGGCATCGTCATCGTCCTGCACACCTTCCCCCGCGTCGAGGAAGGGACCAGCGTCGCCGTCGTTTTGGAAACACCTACATAAGACAGGAAAATGAGGGACAGGAAGATGGTGGACAAGGAATGAATCGCATCATTTTCCTGTCCTCCATTTTCCTGTCCTCCATTTTCCTGTCCTCCATTTTTCTGTCATGCGCACTAGCCGAATCAAAGCCAAGCTCGCCAAGAATCAACCGGTTCTCCTCACCACCTTGCACATTCCCGACCCGCAGCTCTATGAGCTGACGAGCCTGCTGGGTTTCGATGCCATCTGGCTCGACCTGGAGCACCACGCCTTCTCCGTTGAGTCGGCGGCTGAGCTGGCGCGGGCGACCCGCGTCGGCGCCTCCGACATCATGATCCGCCCCGCCAAGGGGGAGTTCATGCGGATGAGCCGCATCTTCGAGATCGGGGCACAAGGAATCATGTACCCCCGCTGCGACAACGCGGAGGAAGCGAAGCAAGTCGTCCGCTGGGCCAAGTTCTATCCGCAAGGAGAACGGGGCATCGACAGCGCGGGGGCCGACAATCCGTACTGTCTGATGCCATTGCCGGAATATCTCCAGGCGGCCAACGAGCAGACGTTCGTCGTGATCCAGATCGAAGATCCGCGTGCGCTTGCGCACGCCGACGCGATGGCGGCCGTGGACGGCGTCGATGTGCTGTTCCTCGGCCCGGGGGACTTCAGCATCCTCGCCGGCATTCCCGGCCAGTGGAACCACCAGATCATCCAGGACGCGATGCAACGGGTCGCCGCCGCCGCGAAGAAAACCGGCAAACACTGGGGAATGCCGATCTTCACTGCCGACCACGCCAAACAGGTGATGGAAATGGGAGGCCGCTTTTTATGCCACGGCTGCGATCTCCTCATGGTCAAAGCCGGCCTGGAGGAGATGCAGAAGAAGTTTGAGCCGCTGGGAGTCACGTTCGAAAAGCGTTCGTGAGCGAGCCATGTAGGGTGGGACCAGCTCGCCTCGGCGAGCGCCGGACCACCGCGATTGCCGTCGCATAAGCCATTCCGGTGGGCCGGCGCTGGCGGAGCCAGCTTGTCCCACCCTACGTGGCTTCGTGGATGCGTTTCAGTCCTTCCAATTTCCGGTTTCGAACCTTGTTTGAGATTTGGTGCTTGATGCTTGGAGTTTCCGTCGAAGATTCCATGTGGCCCACGCACCGCGTCCTCATTGTGGGCGTCGGCTCGATCGGCGAGCGGCATTTGCGCTGCTTCCAGCAGACCGGCCGCTGCGAGATCTCGTTTGCCGAGGTCAATGAGCCGCTGCGGCAGACGATTGCCGATCGCTATGGCGTGCGCGGATTTGCAAGTCTCGACGAGGCCGTTTCGCAGCGGCCGAGTGTGGCGGTCGTCTGCACTCCGGCCCACCTGCACGTGCCGATGGCCACGCAGCTTGCCGACGCCGGCATTCATCTGCTGATTGAAAAGCCGCTGAGCACGGGCCTTGACGGCATCGAGCAGTTGCGCGAGACGATCGAACGCCGCCGCATTGCGTGCAGCGTAGCCTACGTCTATCGGGCCCATCCGGTGCTGACGGCGATGCGTGAGGCGATTCTCAGCGGGCGGTTCGGCCGGCCGCTTCAGCTCATTGCCGTCAGCGGCCAGCACTTCCCCACGTACCGGCCAGCCTATCGCGAGATCTATTACAAGGACCGGGCGACCGGCGGCGGTGCAATCCAGGATGCGCTGACGCACGTGATCAATGCCAGCGAGTGGCTGATCGGGCCGGTGACGCGGCTGGTGGCCGACGCGGCCCATCAGCGGCTGGAAGGGGTTTCGGTCGAGGACACGGTGCATCTGCTGGCGCGGCACGGCGACGTGCTGGCCAGCTATAGCATAAACCAGCACCAGGCGGCCAACGAGAATACGATCACGGTCGTTTGCGATTCGGGCACTGTCCGCTTCGAAGGGCACGAATGCCGCTGGCGGTGGCTGACGACGCCGGGCGAGTCGTGGCACGACGAGCCGCATCCGCCACTGGAGCGCGACGCGATGTTCATCGCCCAGGCGAATCAGTTCCTCGATGCGGTGGAAGGGAAGCGTCCCGTCGCCTGTTCGCTCGACGAAGGACTGCAAACGCTGCGGGTCAACCTGGCGGCGCTGGCGAGTGCGGACGGTGGGGGGTGGCAAAACATAACATCATCAAATCGAGGGTAGCCACGGATGAAACGCGGATTGACACGGCGCGGCCGAGCGGCAACCGATGAGTCGCACCCCGCTGCCCCAGCGGCGTTCGGCGGTGTCCATCCTTGGACCCGATGCCCGCCGTTCGGTTTTTTTCACAGAGGCACGAAGGCGCAGAGGCACAGAGCAGCAAGGATGAATGTCTGCTCTGTGCCTCCGTGTCTCTGTGCCTCCGTGAAAAAGCCGCGGACGGCCATCCTGCTTTGCGGACCGTACCCGGCTGGAGCGCTAGGTGGACTGAGTTCCATTTTCCTCGCCCGCGTCAACCTCGCCGCGGTCCAGAATCTTTGCAGCGCTCAAAGACTTTCACCGATTGTAGTACGGATCATTGCTTTGCCGATCCGTGTTCATCGGCGTTTCATCCGTGGCTACCATGCAAGGTGTCACCGATGAATCCAGCCTCAGAACCCACCGTTTCCGAACTATTCAGCCTCGCCGGCAAAGTTGCCCTGCTCACCGGCGGCTGCGGGCACTTGGGCTCGGCGATGGCCCGAGCGCTGGCGGAGGCGGGGGCGAGTGTCGTGCTCACCAGCCGTGAACAAGCCAAGGCCGAAGCGGCGGCAAAGGCGCTCCCCGTCGTGGGAAGCGCTCGGCATTTCGGCCTGGCACTCGATCACATGCAGCCCGAGTCGCTGCCCGATCGGTTTGCCGCAGCGGTCAAGCTCGCCGGTCAGGTCGATGTCCTCGTCAACAACGGTCACGAGGCGCTCGCGGCCGATTGGACGAACGTCACTGCCGAGCAATTCACGCGGCATTTGGCCAACGCCACGGGCTACTTCGAGCTGGCGCGGCTCGTGCGAAATCATGCCGTCGAGCGGGCCGCGCCGGCCAGCATCGTCCTCTTAGGCTCGATGTACGGCGTCGTCGGCTCGTATCCGGAAGCCTACGAAGGGATCTGCCCCGCCAGCCCCGTCGCTTACCACGCGCTCAAGGGAGGGATCGTCCACCTGACGCGGCATTTGGCCGTCTACTGGGGCCATGACCGCGTGCGGGTCAATTGCCTCAGCCCCGGCCCCTTCCCGCGCGACACAGCCCCGGCCGCGATGGTCGAGCGCCTCTGTCAGAAAAGCCCGATGGGAAGAATGGGAAGGCCGTCCGAACTCAAGGGGGCCATCGTCTTCCTGGCCAGCGATGCCAGCAGCTACATGACCGGCCAGAACTTGATCATCGACGGCGGCTGGACAGCGTGGTGAACTCACACCGGCCGCTGCCCCCA
>DATKDU010000400.1:0-2458 GCA_035512595.1 Pirellulaceae bacterium | reverse complement strand
AGCAGCGCGGCTTGCTGAAAGATACGCTCGTGATCTGGGGTGGAGAGTTCGGACGCACGGTCTACTGCCAGGGGCGGCTGACCGCCGACAACTACGGCCGCGACCACCACCCGCGCTGCTTTACCATGTGGCTGGCCGGCGGCGGCATCAAGCCCGGCCTCACGATCGGCGAGACGGATGATTATTCCTACAACGTCGTCGCCGACCCGGTGCATGTTCACGATCTGCAGGCGACGGTGCTCCATTGCCTGGGCCTTGACCACACACGGCTGACCTATAAACATCAGGGGCGCGCGTTCCGTCTGACGGACGTGGCCGGAAACGTGGTCGGGAAAGCGCTGGCGTAATTGCGCGCCCCCACCGGCGCGAACCAGTCTCACAAGCCCGGCCGGCTCCTGGCTCGGCTGGGCACTCGGCCAACCGCTGGAATCGCCCTCGTCGTGGTCCTAGTAAACTCAAATCTCAGCGTCCATTCACTCGGCACAGGCTGACTATCGACTTCTGCCGGCGTAAATTCCCAATCCCGAGCGGCTTGCAGGGCCCGCCGGGCGAAATATTTGCTGGGACCGGCGGAATCGATCTCCGCGCTCGCCACTTGGCCTGACGGATCCACCTGGACTTTCACGCTAACCCGCACAGTGCCTTGAATGGTATCGCTCGCGCTCTTGGGGACAGCGGGCAAGACCTCACGGACGACCTCCCCCGGCGCAAGATCGCCCGGGGGTGTGTTCTCGGCGGTGGCTTGAGGGGACGCAGGCGCTGAAGCCGAGGCGCCTGGGGAAGCCTGGCTCTCCTCGCTCGTTCTCCGTGCCGCCTGGCCGGTTTCGGGCGCGACCGGTTGTTGCTCGGGCTCGAGTTCAACCCCCTGCTGTTCGATCCCCGAAGGACCAGGACCAGTGACCGGCTCCCGCTCGAATAACGCGGGCACTCCCAGAACCACCGCCAGCGCCACGAGGCCCAGCACGGCTGCTGCCGGCGCAAAATAGCGCCGCTTCGCGAACGTCACTTGCGGTTCGGCGGACGCCTGCCTTTGCGGCACGGGTGGCGGGGCAGGCATCTGCTGTTGCGATACGGGTGGCGGGGCAGGCCCGAGATGTGCCGCGATCTGCGCCGCTGTCCATCGGCGCTGAGGATCCCTGCGCAAGCAGTGGCGCGCGATCTCAAGAATCGGCGGCGGTAGTGTCTCCGGCAGCGGCGGTTCCTCCCGTTCCGTGCTCTCCCAAACAGGTAGACGCTGCGTCAGGGATTCGACCAGGGTGACGCCCATCGACCAGATGTCCCCGGCCGGCGAGATCCCTTGTCTATGGATCTCGGGCGCGTCATAGATGGCCGGCGTCCTCGAGCTGGCCGCTTCGCCGATCTGGCCGAGGTTGTCGCTCGAGACCTTAAGCTGCTCGCCGACGGCCATGATGTTGGCGGGCTTCAAATGACCGTGCACGAAACGTTCGCCATGAAGGTACGCCAGAGCATCCACCGCAGGCTCCAGCATCTGGCGTGCTTCGGCTGCCGTGAGCCGCCGGTGGGGAAGAACTTGCGACAGGTCCTCGTCCGCATACTCCATCACGACGTAGAGCAGCGGCAAGCCGGCTAACTCACAACTTCCCATCTGGAAGAGTCGAACCAAGTGGGGGTGGGAGAGCTTCGCAGCCCGTTTCCAGCGCGAGAGTTGGAGTTCTGCGCTCTCCAAATCCGTCTGGACCAGTTTGATGGCTGCTTTCTGGGGTTCACGCTCGCCGTACTCCGTAAGGAACACGGCGCTGCGTTCGCCACCGGCCAAGTACTGGCGCAAGGGAAACTTCCCAGCGACAACGTGACCCACAAACAGCTGCCAGTTCTCGGTCATTCCGCTCCGTCTCCCTGGGCCGGTAAAGCAGGAATCATTGTACCTGAGCACCCCCGCCAGAGAGCACCCCGACGCGATCACGACTCGTGGCAACCGCTTGTCGAGGCGGTCAAGCGGATACCCTGCCGCCGTTATCTTCGGAAACGAAAACTTGCATCAGCGCCGAGGATTCGATTACGCTGGTCGGGCCTGTCAAGAATGGAGACCCTAAACGTGCCCACTTCGGTCCTCTCCTTGAGACGCCACTTTGTCGCCCTAGGGCGCTGTGCCGTCGCCGCAACTTTGCTTGTGCTCGTGGCATGTGGCGGCCCAGCCGGTGACGGCGCCGCCCGTCCGCCCAACATCATCCTTATCATGACCGATGATCAGGGCTGGGCCCAGGTTCAGTGGCATGGCAACGACCTGATTGAAACACCGAACCTTGATCGGCTCGCGGAGCAAAGTGTGGAGCTGACACGCTTCTATGTTTCTCCAGTGTGCGCCCCGACTAGGGCGAGTCTGATGACGGGCCGCTACAACTACCGCACCGGCGTGGTGGATACCTATCTTGGCCGGGCGATGATGGACCCCGATGAGGTCACACTCGCCGAGATGTTGCGGTCAGCGCGCTATCGC
>DATKDU010000399.1:0-54312 GCA_035512595.1 Pirellulaceae bacterium | reverse complement strand
GGTGATGAAAGCCCGCGGCATTGAGCTGACCTACACCGACAAGCTCGACGATCTGAATGCCGCGAATCTGGCGAAGTACGACGGACTGGTGGTTTACGCCAACCAGGAGCGGATTTCTCCGGAGCAGGAAAAGGCGCTGCTCGAGTACATCGAGAGCGGCAAGGGATTCATTCCGCTCCACTGCGCCTCTTATTGCTTCCTCAACTCGCCCAGGTACATTGAGCTGGTGGGGGCGCAGTTTTCGCGGCACGGCACGGGCACGTTCCGCGCCCGCCCGACGGAGGATGGGGAAAAGCACCCGCTGCTGGCCGGCTACAAAAGCTTTGAGAGCTGGGACGAAACGTACGTCCACACAAAGCACAACGAAACGGACCGCACGGTCCTCGAGTACCGCGACGAGCGCGGCCGCCAGGAGCCGTGGACCTGGGTCCGCACCCACGGCAAGGGCCGCGTCTTCTACACCGCCTGGGGCCACGACGAGCGGACCTTCGGCAATCCGGGGTTTCACAACCTGGTCGAACGGGGCATCCGCTGGGCGATCGGTCACGAAGTTCCCGTCGCGCAGGCAGCGTCCGACAAGCCAGAGATGACCAAGCCGGCCGCCAACGCCAAGCCGTTTGAATACGTCGAGGCCGATGTCCCCTTCTATCCGGCCGGCGAGCGGTGGGGTACGACGACCAAAGGCAAGCGGAAGATGCAATTGCCACTTCCGCCGGAAGAATCGATGAAGCACATCGTGACGCCGGTGGGATTCCAGGTGGAACTGGTCGTCAGCGAGCCGCAACTTGCAGGCAAGCCGATCTTCATGACCTGGGACGAGCGCGGCCGGCTGTGGATCTGCGAGACGTACGACTATCCCAACGAGCTAAAGCCGCCGGGCGAGGGGCGCGACCGGATCCGCATCTGCGAGGACACTGACGGCGACGGCAAGAGCGACAAATTCACGGTCTTTGCCGAGAAGCTGTCGATCCCGACGGCAATCGCCTTCTATCGCGGCGGAGCGATCGTGCAAGACGGCCGCGAGACCATCTATCTCAAGGACACCGACGGCGACGACAAGGCCGACCTCAAGAAGACGCTGATCACCGGCTGGAACATGCGCGACACGCACGGCGGCGTGAGCAATTTTCACTATGGCCTCGACAACTGGTACTGGGGCATGCAGGGGTACAACAACTCGCGCCCCGTCCTGACGGACGGCAAGCAGGTAACCGGGTTCGGCCAGGGCTTCTTCCGGTTCAAGGTCGAAGGCGAAGGCGAGAACACGGCCGTCACCGAGCTGGAGTTCCTCCGCTCGACGAACAACAACACCTGGGGACTCGGCTTTTCCGAGGAAGGAATCGTCTTCGGCTCGACCGCCAACGGCAATCCGAGCGAGTACCTGCCAATCCCTAACCGCTACTACGAGGCGGTCCGCGGCTGGAGCAGCTCGCGGCTGGAAGGGATTGCCGAGAGCAACCGGTTCGAACCGGTGACCGAGAACGTGCGGCAGGTCGATCATCACGGCGGGTTTACGGCGGCGGCGGGACACGCGCTGTACACGGCCCGCAACTATCCCCGCGAATACTGGAACCGGACTGCCTTCGTTTGCGAGCCGACGGGGCACCTGGTGGCGACGTTCGTGATCACCCCCGACGGCGCGGGATTCAATAGCAAGAACTCGTGGAATCTTTTCGCCAGCCACGACGAATGGACCGCGCCGATCATGGCGGAGGTCGGCCCCGACGGCAACGTCTGGGTCCTCGACTGGTACAACTACATCGTCCAGCACAACCCGACGCCGCAAGGCTTCCGCACGGGCCGCGGCGCGGCCTATGAATCCGACCTCCGCGACAAGAAGCACGGCCGGGTTTATCGGTTGGCGTACACGGCGAGCGGGGGGCGTCAGCCCCCTGATCTGCGGTCGCCGGCCAATGCCGCCCCCGAGCAGCTCGTCGCCGCACTGAACAGCGACAACCTCTTCTGGCGGCGTCACGCCCAGCGGCTGCTGGTCGAACGCGGGAACAAGGACGTCGTGCCGGCGCTGACCGCACTGGTTCAAGGCGAACAGGCGGACGAGCTCGGCCTCAATGTCGGCGCGATTCACGCGATGTGGACATTGCACGGGCTGGGAGCGTTCAAGGATGGAGAGTCCCAGGACGTCTATCAACTCGCGCTCGCGGGACTCTACCACGACTCACCAGGCGTCGTGCGAAACGCCGTCCAAGTTGCCCCGCACACGGAGCTGTCACTACGTGCGCTCCTTCAGTGCCAGGCGTTGAGCGGCGATGTGAATGACGGCCGTTGCCTCTTGGGTTTACTGGCGCTGGCCGACTGGCCCCAAAACGAATTGGCAGCCGGGGCGATAGCCGCCGTGATCGAGCGCGAAGATGTCGTTGCCGATCGCTGGCTGCTCGATGCCGCCACGGCGGCAGCGGCTGGTCAGGGCGAGTTATTCTTGTCCAAAGTCGCCAGCACCCATCGCCAGGGGTACGAAGACCCCAAAGTACAACAGCGAATCGCCATCGTCGCTGAGCACGTCGCCCGCGGCGGCAGTCCAAAGATGGGCCCGATCCTCGCCTCGCTCAGCTCCGCCCAGCCGGCCGTCAGCGAGGCGATCGTCGCCGGCCTCGTTCGCGGCTGGCCGCGCGACAGCCAGTACAAGCTGTCGGCCGCCGATGAGGAGACCCTCGTCCAAGCGTTCGAGAAATCGCCCGCCGCTGCCCGCGGCCAGCTCCTCACCCTGGCCACGAAGCTCGGCACCGACAAGCTCGACAAATTCGCCGTGGAGATTGCCGCGTCGTTCCTGTCGATTTTGGACGATGAGGCGAAGCCGGAAAAAGACCGGCTGGATGCCGCCACGCAGCTTGTCGCCTTCCGCCGCTCGGACGAAGCGACCGCTGCGACCGTTATGGACCTGATCACGCCACGCTCGTCGCCCGAGCTGGCCGCGGGGCTCCTCGATGCCCTGCGACAAAGCGAATCCCCCGCCGTCGCCGCCGGCGTCATCGAGCGGATGGGCAAATGGACGCCGGCCATCAAGCCGGCGGCAATGCGGTTGCTCCTCTCGCGAGCGGAATGGACGCGGGCACTGCTCGACGCGGCCGAGAAAGGAACCGCCGACTTTGGCGTCCTGTCGCTCGATCAAAAACAGGCCCTGGCGGCACATCCCGACCGCCGCATCGCCCGCCAGGCCCGCGAGCTTTTGTCGCGCGGCGGTGGATTGCCCAATGCCGACCGGCAGAAAGTGGTCGAGGAGTTAATGCCGCTGACCAGGCAGAAGGGGGATGCGGCAGCGGGCAAGATCGTGTTCACGAAACTGTGCGCCAAGTGCCACACGCATTCGGGCGAAGGGGCCAAGATCGGACCCGACCTGACCGGCATGGCGGTCCATCCCAAGGCGGAGCTTTTGGAACAGATGATCGACCCCAGCAAGAGCGTCGAAGGGAATTTCCGCGTCTATTCCGTGCTGACTGTCGAGGGAGAGACGCTCAGCGGCTTGTTGGCGTCGGAGACCAGGACCTCGATCGAGCTGATCGATGCCGAGGCGAAAAGGCACACGCTGCTCCGCGAGGACATCGAGCAGCTCATCGCCTCGCCCAAGTCGCTGATGCCCGAAGGCTTCGAGAAGCAGGTCTCGCAGGAGGAGATCACCAACCTGCTGGAGTTCCTTACGCAGCGCGGCAAGTACCTGCCGCTGCCGCTCGATAAAGTGGCCACGGTCGTCAGCACCAAGGGGATGTTCTACAGTGAGGATGCGCCGGCCGAACGGCTGATCTTCCGCGACTGGGCCCCCAAGACGTTCGAGGGAGTGCCGTTCGTGCTGGTCGATCCCAGCGGCGAGCAGCGGCCCAACGTGGTGCTGCTGTTCGGCCCGCAGGGGACGATCCCGCCCAAAATGCCGCGGAGCGTGAAGCTGGCAGTGAACGGGCCGGCGAAGGCGATCCATTTGCTGTCGGGCATTTCCGGCTGGGGTTATCCCTACAGCGAGAAGGGGTCGGTGACGCTGATCGTGCGGCTGACGTACGAGGACGGGCAGACCGAGGACCACGAGCTCTTAAACGGCGAGCACTTTGCCGACTACATCCGCCGGGTCGATGTGCCGGCCTCGAAGTTCGCCTATCAGCTTCGCTCTCAGCAGGTGCGGTACCTGGCCGTGCAGCCGAAGCGGCAATTGGCCGTGAAGGAGCTCGAACTGGTCAAGGGGAGCGATGCGACCGCGCCGGTGGTGATGGCGGTGACGGTGGAGGGGCCGTAGCCAATGCGGATTGCGGAATGCGGAGTGCGGAATGGGCGAAAACACGATTACCGATGCCGTCGGCACCAGACTGCTCTTCGAAAACGACCGGGTCCGCGTGTGGGATCTGCGGCTGGAGCCGGGGGAGCAGACCTCCTTCCATCGCCATTCGACCGATTTTTTGTACGTCGTGATCGGCGACGGCGAGCTTCAGACCCTTTTTCCTGACGGCACGGCCGATCCGCCGCGCACGATGGCCGACGGCGACGTGCGGTTCCGCGAAGTGCCGGATGAGTCGGTCCATGCCGCGAAAAACACGGGGAGCAGGCCGTGGCGGAACATCGTGGTGGAGCTGAAACGCGAATCGACAGAGGGGTGAGAGGAAGGACACTGATCGAACAGATTTACACAGATCGATGCAAGAAAAAGGTTTGTCAGTAGCCTTCTCATCTGTGTCAATCTGTTTAATCTGTGTCCAAACGCCCCGCTTCCGAGTCACCATTGCCCAAGGCAAACCCCCATGCGTCGCGCGATCCATACCTTGGCGATTGTTACGGGAATATCGATGGCCTTTCCGCTGGCTGCCGCCGAGTGGCAGCCCGCGCCCGGGCCGCTGATGACGCGGTGGGCCAAAGACGTCTCGCCGGAGAAGGTCCATCCGGAATACCCGCGGCCGCAGATGGTCCGCCAGGAGTGGGTGAATCTCAACGGGCTGTGGGACTACGCGATCGTCGATTGGGCGGAGAATCTCAATGTGTACCGCAGACCCAGCGCTCCCTGGGGCAAGATTCTCGTCCCCTTCCCCGTCGAGTCGTCCCTCTCCGGCGTGGGCAAGCGCATCACGGACAAGCAGATGCTCTTGTACGCCCGCAAGTTCCAAGCGCCGAAGCTGGCCGATGGGGGCCGGCTGCTGCTCCACTTCGGCGCCGTCGATTGGGAGACTGTGGTTTCGGTCAACGGCACGAAAGTCGGCGAGCATCGGGGCGGCTACGACCCATTTTCCTTCGACATCACTGACGCCTTGAAGCCCGGCGACGTCGAGCAGGAATTGATCGTCGCCGTTCGCGATCCGACCGATGCCGGCTTCCAACCCCGCGGCAAACAGCTCGCCAATCCCCGCGGCATCTGGTACACGCCGGTCACCGGCATCTGGCAGACGGTGTGGCTGGAGCCGGTGCCCGCGGTTCGCATCGCATCGCTTGCGTTCACCAGCGACGTGGACCGTGGCACGGCGAGCGTGACCATCCACTGGTGGGAACGAACAAACGGCCGCAACCGGCTTGAGGTACGCGTCCGTGCAGGAGATCGGCTGATTGCCAGCGGCAAAGATGCTCGCTCAGCCGCCGGCAATCCGCCGGAGCGGAGCAAACTGCAGCAGACCCAGTCGCGATACACCTGGAAACTCGACGAGCCGAGGCTGTGGTCGCCGCACGACCCCTTTTTATACGACGTGGACGTGACCCTCTCCGAAGGGGACGGAGATACGGACCAGGTCACCAGCTACTTCGCCGTGCGAAAAATCTCCGTCGGCAAGGACGACGAGGGGCATCTGCGGCTGGTGCTCAACAACCAGCCGCTGTTTCAATTCGGCCCGCTCGATCAGGGGTGGTGGCCGGACGGTCTCTATACCGCCCCGACCGACGAGGCCCTCAAGTACGACATCGAGATGACCAAGCAGCTCGGCTTCAACATGATCCGCAAGCATGTCAAGGTCGAGCCGGCCCGCTGGTATTACCACTGCGATCGTGCGGGCATGCTCGTCTGGCAGGACATGCCCAGCGGCGACAAGCACGCCCGCTGGGACCCGCTCGGCACTCACAACGGCACGGAGATGACCCGCTCGAAGGAATCGGCGGACAATTTTGATGCCGAGTGGAAGGCGATCATCGACGATCTGCATCACTTCCCCTCGATCGTGATGTGGGTGCCGTTCAACGAAGGGTGGGGGCAGTCAGATACCGTCCGCGTCACCGAGTGGACGAAACAATACGACCCGACGCGGCTGGTCAACTGCGCCTCCGGCGGCAATGACTTCCCCGTCGGCGACGTGTACGACATCCACCGCTACCCCGGCCCGGCCGCCCCCCAGCCCGACGGCAATCGGGCGATCGTCCTGGGGGAATACGGCGGGTTGGGATTGCCGCTGGAGGGGCATACCTGGCTGGCCAAGGGGAACTGGGGTTACCGCACGTTCCAGAACAAGGAGGATTTGCAAGCGGCCTACCTGCGGCTGATCGATCAGCTCCGGCCGCTGATCGGCAGGGGGCTGGCGGCGGCGATCTACACGCAGACGACCGATGTGGAGATCGAAGTCAATGGCCTGATGACCTACGACCGCAAGGTGCTCAAGTTCGATGCGGAGAAGCTGGCCGCGGCCCACAAGAAGCTTTACCTGCCGCCGCCGAAGATCACGGTCGTAGTGCCGACGTCGCGCGAGGAGGCGCAATCGTGGCGGCTCACGACGGCCAAGCCGGCTGCCGGCTGGGAGCAGCCGGCCTTCGACGATGGCGATTGGAAGGAAGCCCCCGGCGGCTTCGGCGAGAAGAGCACCCCCGGCAGCGTCGTCCGCACCGAATGGAAAACCCCCGACATCTGGCTCCGCCGCACGGTCGAAATCCCCGCGGACAAAACCAGCAACCTCGGCATTGCCATCCACTACGACGAGGACAGCGAGATTTACTTGAACGGCATCCTGATCGGCAAGACTGTCGGTTACACGACCGATTACACAACGATCTCGATTGACGACGATGTCCTGAAGAAAGCACTCACCGCGTCGAAAAATGGAAAACACGCGCTGGCCGTCCACTGCCATCAGACCGGCGGCGGTCAGTACATTGACACGGGGCTGGTGGAGATTGTGGAGCAGAAGTAACCAGCGCATTGCTCCTCAGCGACCCGATCCAAACACGAAAGGCGGTCAGCGGTCCCTCCTGGCTGTCCGCGACTGGCGGACTTTATCTTCCGCGGGCCAACGGGCTGAAATCGAACATCACCCCTGGCCTCCCACGTCGAACTGCGGCTTGTCCTTGTTGGGCTGCGACTGCACCAACTCGACCAACTCGATCTCAACGTCCAGCACCTTGCCGGCCAGCGGGTGGTTGGCGTCCACCACGATCGCGTTCCGCTTGATCGCGACGACCTTCACGCGCCGCCGGCGGCCGGACGCATCGACCGTCGCCAGCCGTTTGCCAACCTGCAAGTTCATGAGCCGCGGGAACTTCTTCCGCGGCACTTGCTTGATGAGCTGGCGATCGACCACGCCATACGCGTCGGGCGGCTGGAGGACCAGGTGCTTCTTCTCGCCGACGGCCATTCCCACGACCCCCAGGCTAATGCCGGGGATCACGTCGCCGCTGCCGACGACGAACTCCAGGACGGTCTTGCCGGGACGCCTGGCGGTTTCGCCCCGCTTGGCCGGTGCGGAGTACTGAACTCGCACGTGGTCGCCCGTTTTCGCTCGGTCCATGGAACCATCTTCTCCGGCCGTAATTGGCAATGCGTCGGCGTCAATCAAGTCCACTTAGGGCTCGACCGGCTTGACTTCAACGGTGGCCGGCTCCTCGGCTTCTTTGTCGCCGCCGGTCACGTCTTCCGTCAGCTCTGCGGCCCGTTTCTTGACCGCGTCGGCATCCTCCTGCATCTTGTCTCCATCCACGGACAGGTTGACGTTGACCTTGTTGTCCCCCGCATCGGGGTCGGACTTCGACACGGTGAACCAGCCCCTGTAGAAGCCCACGCCGACGAAGAGGATGGCCAGCACGAGCAGGACCGCAATCAGCCTTTTCATGTCACATCTCCCTCTGAAATTTTCCGCGGCGCTTGTTCGCCGTCCTCATTCTACCATTTGCGGCAGGCCGCTGGCCCCGCCGCCCGAATTGTCACAGCCGGAGGTGAGCGACATCTCGACGGCCAGGATGGAGACATCGTCTTAGGCCTTTGCGGAGCCACGCCAGCTCAAGATTTCCCCGAGCAGCGCCGCAACACTCTCCTAAAGCAGCATGGCGCGCCCGCGGCCGATCGCCTTTTGGAGCGGGGCAGTGCCAAATGGGATTGCCGGCAGTGTCCATCGCCTCGGGGACGCCGTGGGAGTCGACATACAGGTGGCGATCTCCACCAACCGCGCCTCGAAGGATCGGTCAGCCCGAGCGTAAACCGCTGGCCACAAGAACATACCGGCATGCCGTCGGCCGATCAGGCGATATTCGTGGCTCCAGCCTCTGGGGCAATCCGCACGGCAGGCCAAAGACTGCGCCGGATGAATGGCGCAGCACGTTTATTACCGTCGTCCGCGGCTCCAAAAATAGCCGCCACCCCCGCCGAACACCAGGACCAGCACGATGATCAGAATAATGAGCGTAGTAGTGTCCATGATCGTTCCCTTTGTAGAGTTAAACCAGGCCGGTCTTCGGCCATTCCTCCGCACCGGCCACCCAGTCAGTTTCGCGCGCTGCGACAAATTTCAGTCGCGCAGTTTTTTCACGGCTTCCTTGACTTTGTTGACGGCCTTCTCGGCGACTTGCTTGACCTTGCCGACTGCCTGGTCGGTCTTGCCCTCGGCGCGAAGCTTGTCGTTGCCGGTCAATACGCCAGCGGCTACCTTGATTCGGCCTTTTACCACGTCTGTCTTGCCACCCATGATGCTGACTCCTGTTGCTAGAGGTTGTGGAGAGAACAGAGCAAAAAAAACCGACGTGGTAGAACACCCTGAGGTATTCGACCACGTCGGCTTACTCGTCAACGAGCCCCCCGGACTGGCCGGGTTGCACTTTATCTAGTCATCCAATACGTGACAAATGTATTATATGCGTAGAAGCGACGAATGCAAGTGGCGTGCCCGCCAGGGCGTTCTACCCGACCCTAACGCCGGCACCCGCGTTTGCTGGGCTCGTTGCGACCGTGACTTCAACCGCCAGGATCGAGATATCGTCTTGAGGTTTCGCGGAACCCTGCCAGCGGGTGATCTCCGTCAGGAGAGCAGCCACACTCGTCTGGAGCGGTTCGGACCCCCCTTGGGCGATCGCCTTCAGGAGCCGGTCGTTGCCAAACTGACTGCCGGCGGGGTCCATCGCCTCGGGGACGCCGTCGGAGTAGAGGTACAGGCGGTCGCCAGCCCCCAGTCGCACCGAACGCTCCTCGTAAGCTTGGTCGGTCAGGCCGAGCGGGAACCCCTGGCTCTCCAAGATCACGGGATCGGCGCCGGAGGCCAGATGCACCGGGCCGGGGTGTCCGGCGGAGACGTAGCGGAAAGTGCCGGTCGCCGCGTCCAGGATGCCGTAGACCATCGTCGTCAACTGCTCGGTCGCCGGGTCGAGCGGAAAGAGCTGATTCAGGCGGGCAGCGACCTGGGCCGGCGGCGTGATTCCATCGCAGATGAGAATCGACGACGGCTCCGATGGAGGCGAGAGGAGACGGCTGAGAGTCACCGACAAGAGGGCCGACGCGACGCCATGGCCGCTGACGTCCAGAACGTAAAGGGCGACCTGGCCGTCCCCCAGAGGGATGATGTTCAGACCATCACCGGCCAGTTCGTCGCACGGGCGGTAGATCCAGGCGAACTCCGCGCCCGGGATGCGAGGCGCTTCGCGGGGGAGAAACGTCTCCTGAATTTTGGCCGCCGCCTTCAGGTCGCGGGACATCCGGTCGTTGGCGTGTGCCAGTCGCGCGTTGGCTTCTTCGAGCTCGATTTGCAGGCGGCGGAGCTTCAGGTGAGTCTCGACGCGGGCGTGCAATTCCTCCATCTGAAAGGGCTTGGTGATGTAATCCACCCCGCCGATCGCAAAGGCCTTCACCTTGTCGAGCTGCTCGGTGAGGGCGCTGATGAAGATGACGGGAATCCCCTTCAGCTTGTCGTCGGCAGCGAGGTGCTGGCACACTTCGTAGCCGTTCATCTCCGGCATGTTGATATCGAGCAGGATCAAATCCGGGGGATCGCGCTGGGCCGCCAGCAGGGCCAGCTTCCCGCTGGGAACCGGGCGGACTTTATACCCGCGGTCCTTGAGCATGCCGGAGAGGACCTGGAGATTGGCGGGGGTGTCGTCCACCACCAGAATGCTGGCGGGTTGCCCCGCGCCGCTGAGGGGTTGCTCCGGATTCAAAGTGGATTTCCCCCGCTGAATAAATCCATAAGTTTCTGGTATTGGAAGCCTTCGGCCAGGCGGCGCAGCCCCCGAGCAACGCGGGGATCGCGGGATTCCACGTCCTGGATTTTTGCCAATAGCTGGTCGAGATCAGCCGTAAGCACCGCTTCACGCATCGGGCGGACGAGGTCTGGCGGCCAGTTCGCCAGAGAATCGGGCGCGAGATCGGCAGTTTCCTCCTGGCCCGCGGCGGCTGGATCCTCTGCGTACAGGTACTCCACCCCCAGGTGGACGTGGATCTTCTGGAACAGCTCTGTTTCCCTGAACGGCTTGCCGATGAAGTCGTCAGCGCCGACCTCCATCAACTCTTGGCGATTGTCGTCCATCGCACTGGCAGTCACGGCGATAATCTTCACCTCCGCTCCGCCGGCCATCGTCCGGATCCGGCGGATCGCCTCCTGGCCATCCATCACCGGCATTCGGAAATCCATCAGGATCAATTGGGGCCGCCACGATTCGAACTGCTCAACGGCTTCCGCGCCATTGGTCGCCAAGCGGATCTCGAAACCGACGGGGTCGAGAAGCTGCGCCAGGAGCTGGCGATTGTCCTCGATGTCGTCGGCAATCAGCACGCGGCAGGCGGCCTGCCCCGGCTTGAGCCTGACGACGTGGCGGGGGTTTTCTTTCGCGGGAACCGCCTGGGCGTCCCCTTCGCGGAGGGGCATGCGAATGACGAACAGGCTCCCTTTGCCCACCTCGCTGCTCAGCGTGATGTCTCCTCCCATCAGGCGAACAAACTCCCGGCTGATCGCCAACCCCAGTCCCGTACCCGTTCCCGCCTGTTGCCCGGTCTTGGTCTGCTCGAAATGCCGGAACAACTTGTCTTGCTCGTCGGACGAAATGCCCGGCCCCGTGTCCTCGACTTCGACCCGCAGGGAAGGTCCCTGGGAACTCTCGCGGTCCGCGCGGACGCGCAAGGCGATGCCTCCCTGCTCGGTGAACTTGACGGCGTTGCCGATCACGTTGATGAAGACCTGGCGCAGCTTATTGATGTCGTTCACGATGAATTGGGGAACATCGCCGATCGTTTCGACTGAGAACGATAACTTTTTCTCATCCGTGCGGACGCGGAACATCATCTCCAGGTCTTTGAGCAGAGCGGGCAGGTCGAAGGTGGAAGTGTTGAGGGTCGTGCGGCCCGCTTCGATCTTGGACATCTCCAGGATGTCGTTGATCAGGGCCAGCAGGTGCTCGCCACTGCGGTTGATCGTTCCCAGATATTGGCATTGCCGCGGAGTGAGCCCCTGGTCCCTCTGCATCAACTGGGAAAATCCCAGGATGGCATTCATGGGGGTGCGGATTTCATGAGACATGTTGGCCAGGAAAACGCTTTTGGCGCGATTGGCTTGCTGCAAGGACTGCTCATAACGCTTGCGTTCAGTGACGTCGCGCGCTGCGGCGAACACGCCTTGCAGCTTGCGGTCGCGGTCGTGGAAGGTGCTGGCGTTGTAAGACACGACTGTTTCTTTTCCGTCCCGCGCGCGAGCCGTGAGCTCGTAGTCGGTGACTTTGCCTTCGCCCAGCACCAGTTTGATGGCTGCGTCGGCCCGCTCGGAATCGGTGAAGTAACTCTTGAACGGCGCGCCGATCAGTTCGTCGCGCGTGCATCCGGTGAGCGCCTCCATCTGCTTGTTCACGTCGGTGATGATGCCGCGCGGGTCGGTGGTGATCAGGGCATCGATGTTCGACTCGATCAGCGAACGCGTGTAGAACTGTTGATCGCGGACGCGCTGATCGAGCAGCATCCGCTCGGCTTCCACCTGCTTGCGGGCCGTGTTGTCGGTGCCGATCAACAGGTAACCGATGATGGCGTTTTGATCGTCGCGGAGCGCCGTAACCGAGACGACGGCCGGAAAACGGCTGCCGTCCTGACGGATATAGGTCAATTCGTAGATGTCCTCGATCCCCCGCGCGGCTTTGAAAACCAGGGCCTCAAAGCCGGGCGTGATCGTGGTCCCCAGCTCGGCGCTCAAGGCTTTGGCGCGAGCAATCACTTCCTGCGGATCGGAAATGTCGGCCGGGGTAATCTTGTTCATCACCTCGGTAGCCGTATAGCCCAGCATCCGCTCGGCGCCGACGTTGAAGATTTGAATGACCCCCTTCTCGTCGGTGGCGATGCTGGAGAAGTTTGCGCTGTTGAAAATAGCGCTTTGCAAGGCGCCTGCCTTGAGCAACGCGTCTTCGGCCTGCTGGCGCGCGGTATTATCGGTGCCTATCAACAGATAGCCGATGATTTTGGTTTGATCGTCACGGAGCGCCGTGACCGAGACGACTGCCGGAAAGCGACTGCCGTCCTTGCGGATATAGGTCAATTCGTAGATGTCCTCGATCCCCCGCGCAGCCTTGAAGACCAAGGCCTCGAAGCCCGGGGTGATCGGCGTGGCGAGTTCCAGGCTCAAAGCAGCGGCCCGCGCGACGACCTCCTGCGGATCGGAAATGTCGGCCGGGGTAATCTTGTTCATCACCTCGGCGGCCGTATAGCCCAGCATCCGTTCGGCGCCGACATTGAAAATCTGAATGACCCCCTTTTCGTCGGTGGCGATGCTCGAAAAGTTGGCGCTGTTGAAAATGGCGTTCTGGAGCGCCCCAGCTTTGAGCAACGCTTCTTCCGCGCGCTTGGCCGCGGTCACGTCTTCCATCGCCAGGACCAGCAGCTCGCCGTGCTGCCCCGCCTCGAGCTTGCGGGCGTTGAGCAGCATCGTCCGGCGGCCGATGATGGGAAACGTGTGCTCGAGCTCGAAGTCGTCGAAGACGGAGCTTGTGGGGACGATGTCCTCGAGCAAGGTCCGCAGGTCGGGAATGTCCCACTGGCCGTTGCCCAGCTCGTAGATCAAGCGGCCTTCGGTCTCGGCGGGCGAGACGTGGAACGTCTGGTAAAAAGCGCGGTTGGCCGACCGGACGCGGAGCGTGGCGTCGAGGATCAACAAGGGCTCGCGCACCGTATCGACGATGTTCTGGGCGTAGTTCTCGATATCATCGACCGGCGGTCTGCGTACCATCATGTCATCCTCCGGCGTGCTTCTGCCCAGGCTCGCCACCATCAGGTCGAAATCGGTTCGCTCACCCAAGTTCCGAAGTAACTGAAGCTGTGTCCGCCATGAGGTTTTGCCAGACTCGCGATTTGAACGGCTTGCTCATGGTCGCTAACATCCACCGCAGCGGCATAATGTCCCTGCTTAAGCTCACTGATGCTGAGCTGGATGATGCTGTCCTCGGAGTCTCCAAAGAAGAAACTGTGATCCTTCAACCGCTCCAATAGGTGAATGCCGTCTTCGCCGTAGAGAGAGTTGATCTTTGATGCTGGATATCCGGCGGCCTGAACAGCTTCGGCAAACGCTTCAAATTCAGCTTTGCCGTCGATAAAGCCGATGACTTTCCCCGCGGGCGGGGCGATTGTTTGGCCGTGATCGGCAGTGGGTTCGATAGTCATTGTGTTGCTCCTGTTCGTAAGGGACTCGCCGACAGCGATTTCACGTCGTGGGTTGGGTCACTCGGGCTAAGTACGCATTGATTCGACGCGCGTTGGTGCCGACGTCACTCTTGCCGACGCGCGAGACCGATCGCACATCGATTCGGCTACCCGCCGGCGAGGGAGTGAGTCGCACGACGATGTCATCCTTGAAACCAAACCAAAAAGTAGTGTCGGTCGCCTCGATCCGCAGCGCCTGGGGATCGGAGGCCACGATCTCCCATCCCATGTCTTTGGCTGCTTGCAAAGCTCGGGGAAAGGCCACCTCGGGAGAGCTGCTCAGCGAGCCCGGCCCGAGGTCCGGATACCCGTCTTTCTGTTGCCTGGCGAGTTCCGGCCCACCGTACTCGGCGGGGTTGGGTGCGCCGGCGCGGAGCGGCAGGATGGCCACGAACAAAGGCGGATTCTCGGTGTCGGTGGTGATGTCGTGGATGTAGGGCACGCTATCCAAGTTGTGTTTCCACTTCAGCGTCAATCCCAGCACGCAACCGCCGATGACGAGGCCGATCAGGGCAGGAATCATTCCGTGGGGAGAATATCCCATTAGCCAGAGTGCCAAACCAATTGGCCAGAGTGCCAAACCAACCAGGCACACAACCACTGCCGCCACACTGATATAGGCGGCACATTTCACCAAGGCGATCCCGGTTTTGAACTCCCAAAAACCCAAGCGATGGCCCAGTCCGGAAGCACCGAGGCCCAGCAGCGCAAACACCGATAGCAATAATCCCAGCCAGCTAACGTAGTTCATGCGGATGTCCTGCCGGATGTTGGTCTGCATTCTGGCTGGTGCATCCCGCCAGAACGGCGAACATGACGATGAGTGCGATCCACTTCATGAGTTGTAACCTTCTGTTTTGTTCTGATCCCCGAGCCTTCAGGGGCCACCTTCCAAGAAACTCGCTCAAAGTGACTTCAGATACTCGGCCAAGTCGCTGACCTCTTTCTCGGTCAGTTTCAGCTTGAAATGTGCGTTGTAGTGGTTGATGACGTCAGGCAGGGTCGCAAACCGGCCGTCGTGGTAGAAGCCGCCCTTGATGTGCGTCCAGAGCCCCGCCAGCGGCGTCGTGCGGTAGCGTTCATCGGGTGAGCGCTGCGCCTGGAAATCGTCGATTCCGATCTCGGCGGCCGTGTGCATCGGCCAGCCTGGCTCCGTGAAGAGCGGCGGCACATGGCAGCGCTGGCAATCGGCTTTGCCGCTGAAGAGCGTCTGCCCTCGCGCGGCCGCCGCATCGTCAAAACTGGCGGTGGGCGGTTTCGGCGGAAGGATCGAAAGCTGATAGAACTGCAAAGCCGGCAGCTTCCCGGTCACCAGATCGGGGTCGTTGCGAATGTTCCAGTCGCCGGATTTGACGGCGACGGGGAATTTCTCCGGATCGTTCAGCCGCGGATCGAAGAACGTCCCTTTGCCGCGCATCTGAGTATTGGCGACGTAGGCATTCCAGTGGGCTGTGGAACCCCATCCCGTGTACGTATGGTTGCTCAAACCGGCCTGCCCGAACGCGGGCGGGAGCAGGGTGGCCGCCGTCTTTCCGTCCGGGCGGAAGGCCTTGCCGTCGTGCAAGAGCTGGGCGTCGTATTTGCCCGGTCCCCAACTGGTGAGCGCCGTTTTCAGGCTGCTTTCGTCGATCGCCAGGCGGTCCGTCAAGGGCTTCAGGTTGGGGGCCAGGGCAATGATCTGGCCGATGTCGAGATCGCGATTGGGCCAGCCGTCCAGCCGCTGGCCGATGCCGGGAGCGAAGGAATCGTTCACGGTCGAGTGGCACAGTGCGCACGTGATACCGACCGATCGCAGCTTGCCGTCCGGGCTCAAAAAGCCCTTCACGCCCACGACCGCGTCGAGCTTGAGCAGGGCGAGAGTGGTGGCCGGATCGCCCATATCGACTTTTTTCCGTTTCAGTTGCTCGACCAGCTCCGCGGGCAGCGCGTCCGCATCGACCTTCAGGCCCACCGCCAAGGCCGCCTTCGGACTGACCCCCTCACCGACGCCTCCCAGCTTGGCGCCCGCCAAGGCGCGATGCAGCTCCAGTGCATCGCCCCAGAATTCCTCGTCCCCGAACGTGTCAAAGCGGAAGGTCTGCCTTCCCTCTTGGATCAACTGCAAAGCATCCCGCTGGTGGTCGGTCAGGCGCTGCCCGTCTGGAAGAGGTTTATCCTCGCGAGCGTCAGAACGCGCCTCCTGTGCGACCGCGCGCCGGCTTTCAGTTACGGGTGAGCACCCGGCAAGTGTCCCGATTGTGACCAAGGGAACCAAGACACTGAATCCCAGAAGCAGGTTTTTCATGACGGACTCTCTTTTTCTGAACAAATGTATGAAATGCCCGAACGAACATCGTCATTTGATGGGTAATTTTCACGGTTAAGCCCCCGCCAGGACCATGGGACCGCACTCGGGCTGCGCCTGCTTCTCGGACGGCGGCAAGCGGGGCTGGGGCACCCGAGTCCTCTCCACGCAGCCAGCGCTTCGCCGGCCCACCGAATCAGGCGGGCCATATGCGGCCGGCATTCACGCTGCGGGCAGTGGTGTGCCGTCGCACGCCAATCAATTCCTTCTGGTCGTGGGTTTGCTGGAATCTCGACACCATTTGCAGCCAATCCAGTTTTTCGCGAGCTTCTTCCAGCGTCTCAAACGGGGCTCCAGGCTCGTCCAGCCGGCCAATCAGCTCGCCGGTCGGTGTACGAAGGTAAATTCCACCAGGGACGAAATGGAGTTCCAAGGACATGGAATGATTCCCAACAAGGATTGCGTTTGCAGGCCCGCCCGCCACAGTGGCGGGCGGCGCGTTTGGTTGTCGTCTCCTCCTTGTTGTCGCCCAGGTTTCCATCGGAACTCGTGGTTCCGGGGCGTCGCGTCAGTTTCGGGGTTGGTCCTTTTCCTTCCCTTTGGGTGCGTCCGCCGATTCACGATCCGGTTTTCCCTTCGGCTCTTGCTTGGGGCGTTCCGGGCGTGGCTCGGCCTTCGGACGCTCGGGGCGTGGCTCAGCCTTCGGACGTTCCGGGCGCGGCTCAGCCTTGGGGCGTTCCGGGCGTGGCTCGGCCTTGGGACGTTCCGGGCGCGGCTCGGCCTTCGGGCGCTCGGGGCGCGGCTCAGCCTTCGGGCGCTCGGGGCGCGGCTCGGCCTTGGGACGCTCGGGGCGTGGCTCGCCCTTCGTGGTCGTGGGCTCGCGTAGCGGCTCGGCATTGCCGCGGCCCCTTCTCGGCCTGGGCTCGACCTTGGGATCAAGCTCGGGAGCGTCGATCGCTTGGGGCGGCGCGTCGTCCTTGTCGAGTCGATCGACCGGCTGGGCGACAATCGGCGTTCTGGGGAGCTTCACTTTGACCGGCTTGATGGTCGCCGCCGGCGCATCGGTTGAGGGACCAGCCGCTTCGGCCTCCAGCTTGCGCCGCTCTTCGCGGGACGTGCGGAATTCCTCCCGTCGCTGCGAGTATTGCCGTCGCTCTTCGGTGGCCACTGGCTGAAGCCGGATTGGCGATTCTTTGCTCTTGGCCAGATCGTCGAGCGAACCGGCTACCACGAGGCTCTGGTCGTCGCTTGTCGGGCTGCGTTCTTGCAGAGCCGTCCAGGTGCGCGGCGGACGCGATCCTTCATTGTCACGCCGGCGAGCGAAGTCCGACTGCACACGGCGATCCCACTGGCGGTCATTGCGATTTGTCCAATGCTGGTGAGCGTAAAACGGATCGTAACCGTAACGGCTGGAGTAGAACGAAAACCACGGCGAGAACCCGATCGACGCGTAACTGGAGCCGTAGTAATCGCCGAAATAGTAGTGGCCGTAGCTCGGCCGCAGGAAAAGATGGTTGCTGAACACGCCCGGATTGATCACCGTCAGGGGCGAGTAGGAGAACCCCCGCCGCGAGTAGACGTTCGAGCTGAAATAGACCGGCGCAAACAGCACCCCGCGTCTGGCGACGGTGTAATCGTGGTAGCCATCCACGAAAACGTAGCCCCGCGGGGACCACACGTAATGGGCCGGAATCCAGACCCAGTTCGGATGTGCCGTCGCCCAGTATCCGGGGCGCCAAGCATAGCGGTTCTGCTGCCAAACCCAGCTACCAGGCAGCCAAGTGTGGTTTGCCGACGGTGCTTCCACATTGGGACCCGCTTCGACGGTCTCCGGCGGCTCGGGGAGGTATTCCACTTCGCTCGCCTTGGCGTCAGCCCAGTATCCGGAAGTCCACTGCGAGCCTCGGCCCGACCGGCCCCAGTACCCGCTGACCCATTGGCGACCCGGCGGCAGCGACCGCCAGATGCCGCTGACCCACAGGTAGTCGCTCCGCTCGTCATCCCAGGCCCAGTAGCCGGGAATCCAGTCCACGTTGGTCCCTTCCGGTTTTTGATCGGGGGCGATCTCCTCGATGGCCTCGGGCGCAGGCTTCTCCACGATGACGCCCGGCTGGGGATCAAAGGAGATCGTTTCGGCAAAGGCTTCATGCACGGGGCCCCGCGTGAGGACTTCGATTCCGTCATCAGCCTTCGTACCAGCGCGGAGTGGGTCACGTTCTTGTCCCCCCGCGACAGCCGCGGCCAGCAGGGCCGCGACTAGGCAGTAAACGCAAGCTTTCATTGTCAGTTCCTTTTCAAGTGTGAGTGAATCGCCCCTTCGGTGGTGCCGCGGTTACGCGGGCACCGGGATCAAATGACTTTCATCAACAGCAGCACGATGACGATCAGCAGCACGAGCCCCAACCCGCCGCTGGGCAAAGCACCCCAACTGCGGCTGTGTCCCCACGTGGGAAGCGCCCCAACCAGCAGCAGGATCAAAATCACAACCAGAATCCAACCGAGCGTAGACATGGCAGTCTCCTTGGATCAATGGAACGAACTCACTCAGTAAACTCGCAGGTCAATCACGGTGAAACTCTTCAGCATGCCGCCGGCTCGGAGCGACTCTGTTCCGCTATCGCTCCGAGCGTTGCGCGGGATGATCACGCGGTGGCTCTTCCCATCAGGAATCGATACCCAATCAGCAGCAACAAGGAGCCGCCAATGGCCACCGCCAGGCTGCGGATGTCGAAAGCGGCAACGGTTCCGTAGCCCATCAGCGTGCCGATGTACCCTCCCACGACGGCGCCGGCTATCCCGAGCAAGATGGTGATGACGATCCCGCCTGGGTCGCGGCCCGGCAGGATGGTCTTTGCGACCACTCCGGCAATCAATCCAAACACGATCCACAATAGAATTCCCATGACAGTCTCCCAAAAAGTGATTTCGTGATTTCAAGACAGTTCACCCCGCTGCAGTACGTGCACCGACTGCCTGAGCGGAGGGGGCGTGATCTGGGCTCTGGGGCGTTTCCGGTTCCGGCTCCCGGGTGGGATCTGCGCCATTGCGGCGTGTCCAGACCTCCAGGCGATTCACCGCGATATCGGGATCCCCTTCGAATCCCAGGCTGACCCTGTTTCCCATGATCTCCAGGACGGTGATCTTGAGCGTTCGCGTCAATCCTTCGCTCCCGCCGACGACCACCGATTCGAGCGGTTTTCGCGAAAGTACCAACATTGCTTCGTCTCCTTTTGAGGACGGGCTCACCGTGGACCGGCCGTCCGGACGTCACACCCGCACAGCCTACTGCACGACTCCAAAATTGTTTGACTCGGCATCGACTGCCTGCAACGTTCGCAGTCGCCGGCGCTCCAGCAGCAGCAGCGTTTCCATGACCACAGCTTCAACGGGCTTGACGAGAAAGACGTCGATCCCCGCCTCCTGGCCTCGCCGCCGATGCTTCTCGTCCGCGTAGCCTGTGACGGCGATCAGCAAGCAGTCCTTCAACCCCGCCTTATGGCGCAGTCGCACGGCCAATTGGCATCCGTCCATCCGCGGCATGGCGATATCCAGCAGAACGACGTCGGGCATCGTGGCCGCCGCCATTGCCAGGCCGGCGGCACCGTCGTAGGCGCACCTGGCATCGTGCCCCCAAAGTTGGACCAGCATCGACATGGTGTCGGCTGCATCCCGATTGGCATCCACGATCAGCACGCGCAGCGGCCGAACCGCGGCGACGTGATTTCCTCCACAGCATTCCCTGCGCCAGGAAGCGGCTTGGACCTGGTCGCGATTCTTGGAGTCGCTCCCTTTCCATTCGCTGGGCGCTTTGGCGTTCGTGAAATAGGCGTCCATAGTTCGAAGCTCCGTGAACTTAGGCGACAGGGGCTGGGTTGATCTGGATGGCAGGGGTGGGCAAGGCCCCGTCGAGCAGGAAGACCTGGACCATGGTTCCGGTCGTAAAGGCGTGAAACACAGCGCCGGTCGTCGGTTCGACTTCCGCGACTGCTTGGCGCACCTTCCGGCCCGTGATCCGGCTGATCTCCTCCCGCAAGCCATCCAGCGAGTTTTGGAACAATTGGCGGTGATACTCCTGAACCTTGGCGGCTCCCTCGGGACTACGGGACAGGGCTTTCTCCGCCGGCGTCAGAGCCTCGTGCAGCGTGACCACCAGCGTCTCCTCGCTGAGGACCACGGTGACTGCCGAGGGTGCATGCCCCGTCCGCTGTTTCTGAAAGTCGCTGGCCGCTCGGGCGATCTGCTCTGCTATCGCTTGTTCAAGTTTGTCCATCGTCTCCCTCACTTTCCCCGTCCTGCGGGCCGAACGCGCCAAAAAAAAGCCGACGCGGCACTGCGCTTTTTTGGCGCTGCACCACGTCGGCCTACCTGGTTAATGAGCCACCCGGCCAAGGCCGGATTGCTCTTTATTCAGTCTTCCGACAAACCAATCACCGATTCCGTTCGTCTCCAAGCCGTCGTGCCAAATCCGTTCGCCGACTTCTCTCCGCGATCTTCAGCTCTCGCGCCGGGCAGCGACTAGAAGCATCCCCCCTGGACGTGCTGCGCGAGGAGCTTTTTGAGCTGTTCGATATTCTTGTTCTCCTGAGCTTTCACTTCGCGCCAGAACTTCTGCAGGTCGGCCTGTTCCTCCGCGTTGGCGATGTACTGGTCGTACCGCCACAGACAATCCAGCCGCCGACTCAGCTCGTGAACCAGATCGTGATCGTGGTTCTCGCATCCGCGCGACTCGCCGATATGTACAAAAGCTTTTTCCGTGGTCGCCTCCATCGGACGTTTCCTTTGCTTGAAGTGGGGCGAAGGGACATGTCACCGTGTGCCGCACCGCGAACGCGGCATTTGGCGAGCGCAACAAAAAAACCGACGTGCAGGTACACCTTGGAGGGTGCTCCTGCACGTCGGTCTACTTTTTAGCGAGTCACCCGGCGGTGGCCGGGGTACCCTTTATTCAGTCTTCCGATCAACAATCCGTTGTGGACGATCCACCCTCAGGGGAGGTTACTCGTCCGCAGTGCATCTTACCTCTTGTCGAGGAACATGCAATGGCGCTGATTGTGAATCTTCGGAATTCCGTGTAAAGTGGTTTGCGAGCGGATTGCAGGCAGGCCAGCGAAATTTGGGGCGAGAATTGAGGATTACCGGGGAAGCGTCACCAGGCTCCACTGGTAGAGGGTTGTCCCATGAAAACTCAAGGCGAGATGGAGGCTGCGATTTGCGACGGCGTGTCGCAATTTGAACAGGAGTACATGGGCCGCGGCCCCAAGGATATTCATGCCCACCTGGTCCGCGAACTGCTCGTGGTCCGTCTCCAAGGCGTCTTGACCGCGGCCGAGCAGCACCTGGTCAAAACGCTTCCCCCCGAGAAGGGGCGCGACTTGCTCAAGCAAGTGCGGACGCAATTGATCGAAACCGCCCGGCCCGTCCTGGAGGCCATGGTCGAGAAGGTCACTGAGCGCAAGGTCGTCAGCTTGCACCACGACATCAGCACCGTCACCGGCGAGGAAGTGTTGGTCTTCTCGCTGTCGGCAGCACCCGACTCGCGACAGCCGAAAGTGCGGTAGCTGAAGGATAGTGGAAGTCGTCGCGCGCTGGCTGGCGCCGAAGCTCGTCGGCAGTAGCCAACCCATGAAAACAAAAACGGCCCGCGACGTGGGGCAGGAACGTCGGGGCCGCTGTTTTGCCGGAGTTGCCTCCAGCGAATGCCATGGTAGCAAGTCCCCAAGGAAAAGCAACCATTTTTCAGCGGGGAGCCAGGATGGGGCGGCGATGTGATCCGAACTATAATTGCCCCTATTCGACTCCGCAATCCGCACCTCGCATGTCCGACGCCATTCACCAACTCCTCATTCGCTACGGGCCGCAAATGGCCCCGATGGCGGCATTTTTGATCCTGCTGGTCTGCGCGCCGCTGTTTCTGCTTGCCGGCTGGAAGCGGATTCATCCCCACACGCCGGCACTCGTCCTGCTCGCGCTGCCGGCCGTGCTCTCGTTTGCCCTGCTCTATCCACCGTGGCAGCCGGTCCTGGTGCCGGTCATTTTGATTCTGGACTTGGCGATTCCGGCGGTCTCGTTTCTCGATCTGTGGACGCTGGCCGGCAAGGGGACCTTCAGGATCGAGCGGCAGGCCAGCCGCGTGGCATCGATCCGCAAGAACCACCGCGTGACGCTGCTGGTTACCAACACCAGCCGCGTGCGGCGGGCGGCCTGGATTCGGGACGATCTGCCGCCGGAATTCACGCCGACGCCGACGGAGTTCTTGCTATTGCTCGGTCCACGGAGCCGGACGACGATCCACTACGAGCTGAACTCGTCGCGCCGCGGGGCGTTCGTGCTGCCCAAAGTACACGTACGCGTCCGCAGCCTCCTGGGCCTGTGGCGGCGGTTCCTCGAGTTTCCGCTGGAAACGACGATCCACGTCTATCCCGACATGAAGCAGATTGCCGAGTATGCGATCCTGGCCCGCACCAACCGCCTGAGCCTGATGGGGGTGCGGCGAACGCGGAAAGTCGGCACCGAGAACGATTTCGAGCGGCTCCGCGACTACACGCACGACGACAACTACAAGTACATCGATTGGCGGGCGACTGCCCGCCGCCGCAAGCTGACCGTCAAGGACTTTCAGACCAGCCAGAGCCAGCGGATCATCTTCCTCCTCGACTGCGGCCGGATGATGACCAACGTCTCCGGCGGCATTAGCCTGCTCGATCACTCGCTGAACGCCATGCTGATGCTGTCGTACGTCGCCCTGCGGCAAGGAGACAGCGTGGGAATGATCGCCTTCTCCGACCGCATCTTGTCATTCGTCCCGCCGCGCGGCGGCATGAACCAGATGAATCAGCTCCTGCACGCGTCGTTCGATCGCTTTCCGGAGTTGGTCGAATCGCGGTACGACGAGGCGTTTCTGTACCTGGGGACGCACGTCAAGAAGCGGTCGCTCGTCGTCCTGATCAGCAACCTGATCGACGAGGTCAACAGTCACCAGGTGCAAAGTTACCTCGGCAATGCCGTCGGCCGCCATTTGCCGCTGGGAGTGCTCCTCCGCGACCACCACCTGTTCACCGCCGCCGACACGCCGCCGCAGTCCGATGCCGACTTGTTCCGGGCCGCTGCCGCCGCCGAGATTCTCACCTGGCGACATCAGGTGCTGCGGGACCTGGAGCACCAGGGGGTGCTCATGCTGGACCTGTTCCCTGAGGACATGACGGCCAAGCTGGTGAACAAGTATCTGGAAGTGAAGGCCAGGCACTTGCTGTGAACCGGCGATTTTCCGCTCTTTGCCGCGCCTGGCTTGGCACAACTTCTTGCAACCTAATGCTTTGCGTCAACACAGGGCACTCGCGATTCTGCACCTGGCCGAGTGATAAGCGAAAAAAACATTCACTTTCGCTTATATGTCGCCTTTAAGTCGTTATGCCCCAGGGCATTACGAAATCGGACCTTTTTTCCTTTAATAAGCGGCCCACTTCTCTCCCAGCCGCGGAGACCGCGCCTAACCGATTGGCAGACAATGCCTTAGGAAAACCATCCGATTTTCCTTGAAAGGTGGCGATTTGCGCCGATTGGTGATCGGTACATCACCTGTCCCCTGGCTCCTGTCCCCTGGCTCCTGGCTCCTGGCCCCTGGCCCCTGGCCCCTGGCTCCTGGCCCCTGGCTCCTGGCCCCTGGCCCCTGGCCCCTGGCTCCTGGCCCCTGGCCCCTGGCCCCTGGCCCCTGGCTCCTGGCCCCAGTCCCCTGGCTCCTGGCTCCAGACTCAGTTCGTTTCAATTGTCAAAGAACATCCGGCGGGCATTTCGCCCGCCAGCAGCCCCGCGCAGCGGGGGCCTATCTCTTAGATGCGCCATACTGAACAATTATTCCAAATCAGGCGAAAAAAAATCCGGGTTCCGGGTTCCGGGTTCCGGGTTCAGGGTTCAGGGTTCAGGGTTCAGGTGGCTAACCTTTCCTCTGGCTCCTGACTCCTGGCTCCTGGCTCCTGTCCCCTGACTCCTGACTCCTGATCCGGTCCGCCGCTCCGTCGGCATGACAAAATCCCCACCAGACGTGGCACTTGGCAGCGGCCCAACGCCCGTTGATCGTTCGGCCAATCACTGGGCCGCAGCCTCGGGGTAGCGCGCTGCTAGGCTGGAGCCTGGGAATGAGTGAAAGTGGCGTCCGGCGTTAAACCGGGGGCACGCTCGCTTCGTAACTCCACTTACAATGGGGCGTTGAGGGAATTCGAAAGGGGACAGCCATGCGACCTTGGCGCATCAGCTTGCGATGGTTTCTTATCCTCACAGCCGCAACGGCGGCACTCATCGGGACCGTCGGAAAGCGGGTTTACGATGATTGGCAGATGCGTCGGCGGATGGCCGAGCAGGCGAGAATCGAGACAGCGCTAGCCGAGGCGCGATGCGGGGTCGTAAAGCTTCACGGTAAGATCGTTGAAGTGCAGGTGAGCACTCCGAAGGCATTGGAATGGCTGAAAAACGAGAATGGACTGGAACGGCTGGACGCGTACTGCGGTCTCGCTGACGGCGACGTCGCCCACCTCGCGAATCATCGTCGACTGCGGCGAGCAAGCATCATCGGCAATGGGTTCACCAATGCGTCCCTCGCAACACTTGGCGATCTGCCCGAACTGACCGACGTGACGCTTTCCCGGGTCGATATTACCGACGATGGGCTCAAGCACCTCTCCAACCTGAAAAAGCTAGAATCTTTATACGTCTGCTTCACACCTATCCAGGGACGCGGGCTGGATCACCTTAAGTCGCTGCCGAAACTGCGCCACCTCTCGCTCAATGGATCGGCAATCAGCGACGACGGCCTGGCAGGATTAGCCGGATGTAAGAATCTGGAGTCGATTGACCTGTGCTTCACCACGGTCTCCGATCGCGGACTCGCCCATTTGACGGCGTTGCCGAAGCTGAAAACCATTCGCCTGCATCGGGTCGCTCTCCGAAGTGGTGAAGGGCTGGGCGACCTCGACCAGGTCGAGATGCTCGACCTGTCGGAAGCGCAATTGAAGCCGGGTGTTCTCAAACATTTGGCGGAAATGAAAAGCCTGCGCGATGTCAACCTACTGCGGTCGAACGTGGATGACAACCTGCTCTCCGAATTGAAAGACGTGCGGCAGGTCAAGGTCATCAACCTGATTTTTACTCCCGTAACGGACGCGGGACTTCACCATCTGCGCGGACTCAAGCAACTGGACTCGCTGAATATGAGGTTCACGCAGGTGACGCGCGCCGGAGCGCGGGAATTGAGCGACGATCTCCCCAAAACAACGATTCACTCGGGGCAAGGCGACAGCTTTGGCGCCAAAACTTATCGTGAGCAAGCCTGGGTCGAGCCAAGGACCGGGAATGCGCGTGTCGTGAGGTTTCACGCACCAATCGACCACATCGCGTTCGCGACGCTGGCGAAAGAAAAAGAGCTTGAGGTGCTGAGCGTCCAGGGACCTGAGTTCACGGACGACCTTGCGGCTCATCTCGCGGGGCTCGGCAAGTTGCGATCGATCGAGGCGATCGAAACGGACCTATCCGACGATGGGTTGGTTCATTTCGGGAACATGAAGGAACTTCAATCTGTGGTACTTCGTCGCTCGCAGGTCTCCGGCGCAGGTTTCCAGCATCTGGCCGGACTTCCCGAATTGACGTCGATCACCATTGACCAGTCACCGGTCAACGACGAAGGGCTGGAAGGATTGGGCCAAATCGCGAGCTTGCAAGAATTGTCGCTTCGAATCGTTCCGCTGCATGGGCGCGGGCTCGGCCATCTCAAGGGGCTGACGAAGATACGGCACTTTACTTTGATTTCCCCCTCGCTCAAGGATGTCCAAGGACTCGAGCAGTTAGATCAAATCGAAACAGTCCACCTCGCTGGTCGCGGCCTCGATTCTTCCCATATTCAGCAATTCCTGGGAATGGAAAATCTGCGGCACCTATCGATTCCTTTCATCGGCGGCAAAACATTGATGGAGCTTGCCGAACTAAAGAAATTGGACACGCTGCAATTGATGGTCCGTACCAATGACCCGGTGCCCGAGCCGGCGGTTATGGAGGACATTCGCCTCTTGTCGGCTCAAATGCCTGACACCGGTCTCACCTATCGAACGTACGCCACCGGTATGTCTTGGGGGCATTTCAAAGGAGGATCGGGCTGGACGCCGCCACCTCCGGCCAATCCGGGCGTGCCTCGGCCTGGCGGATCGATCCACATCCAGGCCTTCTTCGATCTGCCCGCCGGCGATCCCTGAGGGTGAGCCGGAAATACCAGCCCGTAGCACAAGCGAGGGAGTGTACGCTAAGCGTCCCTCGCTAACGCTTCGGGTTAGTGTTCAGCCCGTCCAGGCAATCTCCCGCAGCACCGACAGCGCCGCGTCGATATCCTCCGGCGTGTTGTATAGCCCGATGCTGAACCGCACCGTGCCGCGGGGGCTGGTGCCCAGCGCCTCGTGCATCCGCGGGGCGCAGTGAATGCCGGCACGGACCTGGATCGAGCGCGTCGAGTCGAGCAGTGCCGCCAGCTCCTGCGGCTCGAAGTTGTCGAGATTGAAGCTGACGACGCCGACACGTTGTTTGCTGTCTCCTGCGCGCGGGCCGTATAAGGTGACTCCGCGAATCTCGGCGAGCCCCGCGAGCAGCCGCTCCGTAAGCTCCCGCTCGTGTTCGGCACTGGCCGCTAAGCCTCGGCGCTGCACCTCCGCTACGCCCGCGTTCAGGCCCACGATGCCGGGGACGTTGAGGTTCCCCGATTCATACCGGTCGGGGAGCGACATTGGCTGGATGTCCTCGTCGCTGCGAGTGCCGGTGCCCCCTTGTCGGGTGGTTACAAGTTCGGATTCGACCCCCGGCCCTAGATACAACACGCCCGTCCCCAGCGGACCGTAAAGTCCCTTGTGCCCCGGCGCGGCCAACAGGTCACAGCCAAGCTCCGCCACATCCACCGGCACGTGCCCCAGCGACTGAGCAGCATCGACCAGCAGCAACACGTCGTGCTCGCGAGCGATCGCGCCGACTTCCGCCAGTGGCTGCACCGCGCCCGTGACATTCGACGCGTGCAATAGCGCGATCAAGCGCGTCCGCGGCTGAATCGCCTTACGAACGTCATCGGGACTGATGTAGCCGGCCCCATCGCAGCGGACATACGTCACCCGCACGTCGCCGCGGTCCTGCCACTGCCGCAGCGGGCGGAGAACGGAGTTATGCTCGCAGACGCTGGTGATCACATGGTCCCCCGGTCGCAAGCAGCCATGAATCGCCTGATTGAGCGAGTCGGTGCCGTTGAGCGTGAAGACGATCTGCCGCGGATCCTCGGCGCCGATCAGCGCCCGAATCCGCGAGCGGCACTGATCGACGAGCCGCTCGACTTCGGCCGCCTCGTGATACGCCCCGCGGCCCGCCGGGGCGCCGAGCCGCCGCTGGTAGTCATCCACCGCCTGCCAGACCGCTTCGGGCTTAGGCCAGGTGGTGGCGGCATTGTCGAGGTAAATTCGAGGCATGCAGGCGTCCCGTGGGAGTAAGCAGCAACCTTTCATTTTACGGCATATTCCGCGCGGCGACGCACCGCAATGAACCGGCACGCCAGCCTACTTGACCATCCCTCAGGAGCAAGTCAGATTGGTAAGTCGGTCGGCGGATGCCCGCGGAATCGATGGCATCTGCCCCCCACACGGGCGGTTAGCTCAGTTGGTTAGAGCGCCACGTTGACATCGTGGAGGTCGCTTGTTCGAGTCAAGTACCGCCCACTGGATTGTAAATCTTTCTGATGTGCGTCTCAGTTCCAGACTACCTCGTCGCAACCTTGGGTAGGTTCTGGGGGAGCTTGTAAAAATCGCGCCACGGGTCGCGTTTCTGGCCCCTTGTCGCCTGCCCAGCATTTGCCACGGTATATGCCGCGGCGCTATCGAGCTTGGAGAGGTCCTCCCACGCGACTGGCATGGAGACCGGCGCTTGGGCCTTGGCGCGGGGCGAGAAGGGCGCCACCGCGGTGGCGCCACGGTCGTTCCGCAGATAGTCGATGAACACTCGACCGGTGCGCGCCGCTTTGGCCATTTTGGCCGTATAACGGTCGGGCTGCTCTTGAGCCAGATGTTCGGCAATGGCGCGGGCAAACTGCTTGAGCGCGGGCCAGGTAGTCCGCCCAGTCAGGGGCGCAGCCACGTGCAGCCCCTTGCCGCCGCTGGTCTTGACGAACGACTCGAGGTCCAGGCGGCCGAGCACGTCGCGAACAAGAACCGCCGCCGCCACCACTGCTTTCCAATCGACCTTGGGACCAGGGTCGAGATCGAAGATGAGTCGATCGGGCTGTTCGAGTTGCTCTGCCAACGAACCCCACGGATGGATCTCGAGGATGCTCATTTGAGCAAGCGCCCGCAGACCGTCGGCACTATCAACGACCAGATGCTCTTGGGTGCTCTTCTTCCCTGGGATCGACACGCGGCGCAACACTTCGGGGGTGCCTGCCGTGGCGTGTTTTTGAAAGAAGCACGGCTGGCCGATACCTTCAGGACAGCGCACCAGGCTGAGCGGGCGGCCCGCGACATGCGGCAACAGCACGTCAGCCACAGACGCGTAGTAGTCGGCCAGGTCTTCCTTCGTAAAGCCAATGTCGGGAAAGAGCACTCGCTGGGGATTGGTGAGTGCGACGGGAGCATGGTCCGACTTGGATTGTGACCGGACGGACCGAACGTTCTTGGCGGTCTGACGACGCTTGTTCGTTGGCTTCATCACTCGTTTCGTTTCTTGCCCCTTGGCCAAAGACTCCGGCGGACCCACCGCCGCGGCCGGTTTGTCCTCGCGAAGCCCTTGAAACGAGGCATGTCGCAGGATTCCCGCGTCCGTCCACGACCCAAACTCGAATTGGGCTACCATCTGCGGACGCACCCACTGCATTCTGCGAACTCGCTCGCGGGGAGGAAGTTCTGCAAAGGGGGAATTCGTCTGGCGTAAGCTCTGCAGGCGTTCCTTTAACTGGCGAAGTGCGGCCGCGTCGAATCCGGTCCCCACGCGGCCGGCATAGACCAATTGGCCCTCGTCGAAGTAACCGACCAATAGTGCGCCCAGGGGCCGGCCAGCCGCCTTCGAAGCGGTAAAGCCTCCGATCACCAATTCTTCCCGGCCCAAGCACTTGACCTTCAACCAATCCATCGTGCGGCCCCCAGGGTAGGGACGATCGGCCCGTTTCGCGATCATGCCTTCCAGGCCGCGCCGGCAGCATTCGGCGAGAAAGGCAGGGCCCTGATCGGCGACGTGGTCGCTATAGCGAATGATGCTCGTTGCGTTCGACGAAATTAGACGCGCCAAGAGCGCCTTCCGCTCGATCAGCGGCCGCGGGCGCAGGTCTTCGCCGTCCAGGTGCAGCAGATCAAAAGCATAAAAGACGAGCGGTCGATCGCGTCTGGCCGCTGCGTTTTGCAGCAGTTGAAACCGGCTGACCCCCTTTTCATCCACAGCGACCAACTCTCCATCCAGCACTGCCGACTTCACCGGCAATTTCGCAGCCGCATCAGCAACGGCGGGGTAACGCAGCGTCCAGTCGAGTTGGCTGCGCGTGAACAGTCGAGCGCGGGGACGAGCTTTGTCCTGCTGCTGGATGAATACCAGGAGCCGGTAGCCATCCAACTTGATCTCGTGCAGCCACTGCTTACCGGAGGGCGGCTCCTTCACCAGAGTCGCCAGCGCCAGTGGGTAATCTGCCGCGGCTAACGCCGTCGAGTTGGCGCGACGCGCTCGCCTTTTGCCGGTACCTTTGGTTGTCAACTTGGCGGCATTCCGGGCGACTCGCTTGCCCGATTTGACGCTCTGGGGGAGTTCCTGGACGACGTCGATCTCACGCCGATCCCGGGCCGACTCATCGTTCCGCTTGATGAGCAGCCAATTGTCTTTGCCATCATCCTTCCCGCCCGACAGGCGCACCAGCCGCCAACCGCCGGTGAGCTTCTGGCCCTTCAGGTGAAACTCGAGCCGGCCGCGCCGTAAATCTTTGCGCGGATCGCCATCGGGGGTCCACGTGCCTCGATCCCAGACGACCACTTCTCCGGCGCCGTATTCCCCCTCGGGAATGCGGCCTTCAAAATCCCCGTAGTCGAGCGGATGATCCTCGACGTGGACGGCCAGACGCCTTTCGTTGGGATCGAGGCTCGGCCCCTTGGGAACCGCCCAGCTCACCAGCACACCGTCGAGCTCCAGGCGAAAGTCATAATGCAGTCGGCGGGCAGCGTGCTTTTGGACCACAAACTTCAACGGCTGCCTGGGACGACGCTTTGTCGCTTTCCCGGTGGGCTCCGGCGTCGTGTCAAAGTTGCGCTTTCGCCGGTATTCCGCCAAAGGCATAGCTGCCACTCCCGCGAAGGGGAGTTGCAACTGGTGTACCATCGGCAGTTACTGTCTCACCCGCTCTTGCGGCGAGTCCGCCGTGATGCACTCGCATTGCGGCGCGGTTTCCCTTTCGCTGCCAGACTTTTCTTGAGCGCGTCCATCAGATTGATGACCGGGCCCGGCTCGCTCGCCGGAGGCCGCACCACCTCCTTGCCCTGCACCTTGGCCTCGATCAGATTCGCCAGATCGGTCGCGTAGCGGTCGGTGAATTCCGACAAATCAAAGTTGTCCTGTAGAAACGACGCCAACAACGTTTTCGTGAGCGCAACCTCCTCTTTCTTCAGTGGCGGAGCATCCGGAGGATTCAACTCGTCCGGCGTACGAACCTCGGCGTCGTACTTGAGTGCCGTCAGCGTCATGAGATCCTCCGCCGGGCGAAGGAGCACCAGTTCTTCGCGGCCGAACAGCACGCCGTGCCCCACCGCTTCCAAGTTGTCCTGACGCAGACATTCCAGCAAGAGCGCGTACGGCTTGAGGGCCACCTTGCCATCCGGCACCAAGAAGTACGAGCGTTCGGTGATGTGGATCGGGCCGATGCTTCCCGGCGAGAGCACCACATCGATGGAGATTTCACGATCTCGTTCGCCGCGAATTGCAGTCAGCTCCTCCTTCTCAATGACGACATATTGGCCTTTGGCGTGTTCAAAAGCCGACACTATTTCGTCCTTCGATACGTCTCCATGGATGGGACATTTCTTCTGATACCGAATGCGGCTATGGCAATCGGCATGGAGTTGGTGCATCTGCGGCCGAGCCGTGGATTCGTTGACGCTGAACGCGGCGACAGGGACCGAGACCAGACTTAACTTCAAAAACCCCTTCCAGCTTGGCTGCATGGCGATGCTCCCGACGAGTTTCGAACGCTAGCCCGATGTGCTAGCAGCGTGCCGGGGGGGCCTGGCATTCGTCGATGAGGCAAAGTGCGATGGCAGCGCTTCGTTGCGCAGTTAGCTTTCCTTCGGCAAGTTTTTTTTGTGAGTCAGTATTCGTCGTTGGAAGTTGTCCATTGTCTGCCCTGCCATGCACACCGATTCCATTTTGGGGCGTGCTGGCAAAAAATTGCTCTGGCATCTGTCCAAGGGGCTGCTCAACGAGTAAGTTGAGGCGGCTTGGCGGCCGCAATGAGTTCATTGGGTTTGGCCGGTCCAATTTTTGTGGTTTCCGTGGGCGACAGAAGTGTCGAAGAGCGCAATTGGCAACGACAAATTGTCGTGAACGCTGTGTGCGTCATGCTTCGCGCCTCACGGTCATCGCCGCGCCGAAAAGTCTTGAGATTCTTGGGTCCGCACGTAAACCAACGGAGTCGCCGACGCATGTGGAGCGGTCGCTGCCCGGCCGAATGTGACATTTAGGCATGCGTTTTGCGTCCCGGAGACACAAACCTTTGGGGTGACCGAATCGCTGAAATGTTCTTTAGGGAATGGAGTCGCACCGATGCCAACTCTTTCGGATTTGCGCAATCGCACGTTCAACACTCGTCCCCGTCTCGCACAGGTCGTCAGCGAAGAAGAAGCGATGGTGACCGACCAACGTAGTCGGCTCCGGCCCACGCAGATTGTAGACCAGAAGCTGCGCACCGCGCTGAACCGCAGCCACGTTCCCCGCGAATCCACCTCGGTGGCAACCGACTCGGTGGCTTGAACATGGGTAGCGGACGCAGGCGGATAGCCGCAGCCAGTGGTCGCGGCTTTACAGCGAGACTTTCCTTTTGGCGGTCAATCTTGCATGAGTGCTCCGGCTGCCAATGCCACGACTCCGCCGCCCACTCCCGATACGCCGTCAACGTGTAAAGTCGCGACCACTGGCTGCGGCTATCCAGTGGGCGTCTTGCGCGGCGAAGCGTATGGGGCCGAGCATCTCGATCAGCACGCGCGTCAGCTTGCCCAGTCGCAACGGGTAGATAAGTCCCCCCGGAAGGATCGGCGATTCGTCGCTCGCTTTGCCGACAACGCCGAGTTTCTGCGCTCGGCATACGAGGAGATCGCCGCGGAGATTCGCCACGGCGACAAGGTCACGGCCGAGGCCGAATGGCTGCTGGACAACTACTACATCGTCGAGGAGCAGCTCCGGGAAATTCGCGACGACCTGCCGCAGCGGTACTATTGGGAACTGCCGAAGCTGGAGTCGGGCGAGCCGCGGGTGTATGCCCTGGCGCTGGAGCTGGTCCTGCACACCGACAGCGCGCTCGACGAGGAGACGATCGTTCGTTTTGTCAGCGAGTATCAGTCGGTCTCGCCGCTGTCGATCGGTGAAACGTGGGCCGTGCCGATCATGCTGCGGCTGGTGCTGGTCGAAAATCTTCGCCGCGTCGCCGCGCAGATGGTTGCGACCCGGCGGTGCCGGCGGCAAGCGCAGAAGCTGTGGGAGGAGTGGCAGCCGGATGCGCCTTTTCCGCTCGATCTGTCGTCGCTCGACACCTGCGCGTCGATCGTGCTGCACATGCTGGAGCAGTTTCACCACAGTGGTGCGGCGGCCGCGCCCGCCCTGAAACGGCTTGAGCAGCAACTGGCCGAGATCCAGCTCTCGGTCCACGATGTCACGCACTACGAGCACCAGCGGCAGGCCGCCAATCAGGTCTCCATCGGCAACATCATCACCAGCATGCGCCTGATTTCGGCGCTGGACTGGGTGCAGTTCTTCGAGCGGACAAACCCGGCCGAGCAGATCCTGCGGGAGGATCCGGCCAAGGTCTATTCGCAGATGGATTTTGAAAGCCGCAACCGTTATCGCGACGCGGTCGAACAACTCGCCAGGCGGACGAAACACAGCGATCTGGACATTGCACAACAAGCGATCGCCCTGGCGCGCCGCCCGCGCCAAACCGCACAAGACGCTCAGCTTCAGCGGCACGTCGGCTATTGGCTGGTCGATCGGGGCCGCGCAGTCTTGGAACAGGAGACGGCGTATCAACCGCCGCTGGCGCTGCGCTGGCGGCGTTGGTTGCTGCGCCATCCTGCGGCCGCCTATTTCGGCAGCATCGCCGGCGGGACGGCGCTCCTGGTCGGGATTCTCCTGTCTCTGGCCTTGGCCGGCGGCGCGCCGCTGGCCAAGGCCTGGGCTATCGCGCTGTTGGCGATCATGCCCGCGCTCGACCTGGCCGTCAGCCTCACGAACCTGCTGGTCACGCTGTGGCTGCCGCCGCGGCTGCTGCCCAAGTTGGAATTCAAGGAGGAAGTGCCAGCAGCTTTTTCGACGTTCGTGGTGGTGCCGTCCTTGCTGACTTCTCGCCGTGAAATTCAATTGCTGCTCCAGCGGCTGGAATCGCATTTTCTCGCCAACCCGGAGCCGGCCCTGCGGTTCGCGCTCTTGACCGATTTCGCCGATGCCGACCAGCAGCAGTTGCCAGCCGATCAGGAGCTGGTGGCCGAGGCCGTGACCGGCATTCGCCAGCTCAACGCCACGTACGGCGCCGAGGGCCGGCGCCCCTTTTTCTTGTTTCACCGCGAGCGGCAGTGGAATCCTCAGGAAGGCCGCTGGATGGGCTGGGAACGCAAGCGCGGAAAGCTGATGGAGTTCAACCGGTTGCTCGCTGGCGCAGCGGACACGTCGTACGTCGTTTCGGAGGGGGACGTGGCCGCCCTGATGCACGTCCGCGAGCAGCACTCGGTGCAGTTCGTCATCACCCTCGACGCCGATACGCAGTTGCCGTTCGGCACGGCCCGCAAGTTGATCGGCACGCTGGCCCATCCCCTCAATCGACCGCGATTTGACGATCGGCTGTGCAGCCTTGAGCGGAGTACCGACCGGGTCACTGCGGGTTACGCGGTGCTCCAGCCGCGGATCAGCGTCCATCTGGGGAGCGCCAACCGCACCTGGTTCTCGCGGCTGTACGCCAATCATCCTGGCATCGATCCCTACACCACGGCCGCCTCCGACGTCTATCAGGATCTGTTCGGCGAAGGGAGCTTCACCGGCAAGGGAATCTACGATCTGCGGGCGTTCGATCGGTCGCTGGCCCGCCGGTTTGGCGAGAATCAAATCCTCAGCCACGACCTGATCGAAGGCTGCCACGCCCGCGTCGCCTTGGTCAGCGATATCGAGGTCATCGACGGCTTTCCCGCCCGCTACGACGCCGACGCCCGCCGGCAGCATCGCTGGGTCCGCGGCGACTGGCAAATCCTGCCGTGGCTCTTTCCCCGCGTGCCAACCGCCCGCGGCTGGCAGCGAAACCCCCTCTCGCTGCTGTCGCGGTGGAAGATTTTTGACAATCTGCGGCGGAGCTTGCTGCCGCCGACCCTCTTGATCCTGCTCAGTTTCGGCTGGATCTTCTGGCCGGCGCAGGCCTGGCTGACGACGGCGGTGGGCCTGTTGGTGCTGGCATTTCCGCTGCTGACGCACGTCGGCATGGCCCTCCGTGGTTGGCCCCGCGAAGGCTCGTGGCGGCTGCACGTGCCGCGTCTGGCGGCCGAGTTGGTTCGCTCGCTGGCACTGACGGTTCTCTCCCTGGCATTTCTGCCGCATCAGGCAGTGCTCATGCTCGACGCCGTCGTGCGGACCCTGGTGCGACTGCTGGCCACACGGCGCAAGCTGCTGGAGTGGGAAACGGCTGCCGCGGCCGAACACCGGCTATCGCGCAGCCAGTGGTCCGCGGTTTTGCACTTGTGGTATGTGCCGCTCATCGCCATGGCAGCGGCCGTATTCGCTCGACCGGAAGCGCGCTGGCTGGCGCTGCCGATTGCCGCGCTGTGGCTGGTCTCACCCCTTTTGGCCCATTGGATCAGCTTGCCGCTGCGCCGCCGCATGTCCACGCTTTCCGAGGAGCAGCAGGGCTGGCTGAGAATCTTGGCCTGCAAGACCTGGGCGTTTTTTGAGAAGTACGTCGGAGCCGAGGATCACTGGCTGCCGCCCGACAACCTGCAGGAGTATCCGCAGGAAAAAATCGCCCATCGCGTGTCCCCCACGAATGAAGGGCTGTTTCTGGCGTCGGCACTGACGGCGCGCGACTTCGGATTTGTCGGTCTCTGCGCGGTGACGGAGACGTGGGAGCGCAGCCTGGGCAATTGGCTGCGGCTCGATCGCCTGCGCGGGCACTTTTACAACTGGTACGATACGCTGACCCTCAAACCGCTCTTCCCGCGCTACGTCTCCACCGTCGATAGCGGCAATCTCGCCGCCTGTCTGTTGACCGTGCGGCAAGGGATCGCGGAGCTGCGCACGGCGCCCGTGCTCGGTCCAGCGCTGTGGCAAGGACTGCAAGACACGATCGCTGTCGCCCGTCAGGCGCTCGCAGCGTTGCCATCCAGCACGCCGATCAGCGACCTCTGCCACGCGCTGGAGCGGATCGCTCAGCACCGTCCATCCCCGCCCAGCGACCCCCTAGCTTGGCACCTCCTGCTCCATCAATTGGAGGCTGATGCCGCGCTGCTGCGAGCGCGTCTCGACGAAATCCGCTCGTCGCGCGACGTTCCGGCAACGGATGCCGTGACGAAGGTCGAAAACCTGCTGCGCTGGATCGCGAGCATTCAAGATGACGGTCGGCTGTTGTTTCCCTGGGCCGCAATGGTCGCGCAGTTAACGCGGGACCAGCCGCCGACGAATGCTGCGTCAATCCCCGCCCTGCCCTGGCAAGGCATCGGCGGCGAAAGTCAACAAAAATGGCGCGAGCTGGTTCAACATCTCAGCGAGCGGACGACGCCGGCCAACCTGATCGCAGCGGCAGCTTCTGGGGCGCATTTGCATGCGCTGCGGCAGCAACTGGCGGGCGAATTGCCGGACGAAAGCCTCGCCGCCGCGATCGCCTGGCTCGACGCACTGGCAGTGGCGCTCGAAGCGGGCAGCCAGGCCGCGCTGGAGCTGGATCGGCGTCTGGAGCGACTGGCACAGCAAATGGAGCGCACGGCTCTGGAGATGGACTTCCGGTTCCTCTACAACGCGCGGCGACGGCTGTTCTCGATCGGATTCAACCTGGAAGATGAAAAACTCGATCGTTCCCACTATGACATGCTCTGCTCCGAAGCCCGCCTGGCGAGTTACCTGGCGATCGCCAAGGGGGATGCGGAGCCGCGGCACTGGTTTCAGCTTGGCCGCCAACTGACGCAGTTGGGAGGCCAAAGCGTACTGCTCTCCTGGGGCGGGACGATGTTCGAGTACCTCATGCCGCCGCTCTTTCAACAGGGCTACGAGGGGTCGCTGCTGAGCCATAGTTGCCGCGGTGCGGTCGCCCGCCAGCAAGAGTACGGCCTGGCGCAAGGCGTCCCTTGGGGGGTGTCGGAGTCGGCGTATGGAGCGCTGGCCGCCAACGCCGACTATCACTACCGGTCGTTTGGAGTGCCGAGACTGGGGCTCAAGCGCGGGCTGGGCGAGGATTTGGTCGTCTCGCCCTATTCGACCATGCTGGCCCTGGAGGTTGATCCGGAAGGAGCCGTGGCGAACCTTCACCACCTGGTTCGCGAGGGGGCACTGGGGCCGTGGGGCCTGTACGACGCGCTGGACTATTCGCCGCAGCGGGTACCGGCGGGCAAGCGGTCGATCGTCGTGCGCTGCTACATGGCCCACCACCAGGGAATGAGCATGCTGGCGATGAGCAACCTGCTGCTCGATGGCTGCATCCGCCGGCGGTTCAACCGCCATCCGCTGGCGCGCTCGACCGAACTGTTGCTCCAGGAGCGAATCCCCGCCAGCGCGCCGCTGGTCGAGCCGCACGCCGACGAAGCAGCCGTCGTGGAAGTTCCCGTCACCGACGACGAGCTGGTCAGTCGCCGGCTGGTGGGCGTGCAAACGCAAACCCCGCGCACGCACCTGCTCGCCAATGGACAGTATTCGGTGATGGTCACCAATAGCGGCGGCAGTTACAGCCGCTGGCGCGACATCGCGGTGACGCGCTGGCGACCCGACACGACCTGCGACAACTGGGGCCAATTCCTCTACCTCCGCGACGTACGATCGGGGGCAGTCTGGTCGGCAACGTATCAGCCCTCCTGCGCGGCGCCAGACGCTTACGAAGTCATTTATTCCATCGACAAAGCCCAGTTCCTGCGCCGCGACGGCGAGCTCGATACGCTCCTGGAGATCACGGTCTCGCCGGAGAACAACGCCGAAGTCCGCCAGCTCACGCTTACCAACCACGGCTCGCATCCGCGGCAGGTGGAAGTGACGAGCTATGCCGAGATCGCTCTCAACACGCAAGGCGCCGATGTGGCCCATCCGGCCTTTCAGAAGCTGTTCATCGAGACGGAGTACATTGCCGAGGAAACGGCCTTGATCGCCCGGCGGCGGCCCCGCGATTCACGGCAGCCTGCGCTCTACGCGGTCCACGCTTTGGCCTGCAGCGAGAATCCGGCTGGTTCGATTCAGTACGAGACGAGCCGCCAGGAGTTTTTAGGGCGCGGGCGCTCGCCGCGCGAGCCCGCGGCGCTCGATCCGGGGGCCCGGCTGAGCGGACAGGTGGGCGCGGTGCTCGATCCGATCTTTTCCCTACGGGTGACGGTGACGGTCCGCCCTCATGAATCCGTGACACTCGGGCTGACGACGGCTTTGGCCAGCAGCCGCGAGGAAGCGCTGGCGCTGGCCGACCAGTATCACGACTTCCGCGGCGTGCATCGGGCGTTCGAGTTGGCTTGGGCCTATCACCAGGTGGAACTCCGCCATCTGCACCTCTCGCCCGCGAAGTCGCACTTCTATCAGCGGATCGCCGCCGCGCTGCTCTATCCCGACCCCACCCGCCGCGGCGCGCACGAATTGATCCGATCCAACCGCTTGGGCCAAAGCGGCCTCTGGCGGCACGGCATTTCGGGCGACTTGCCCATCGTGCTGATTCACGTGACGCAGACGGAGCATGCGGACCATGTGCGGGAGCTGTTATCGGCCCACGCCTACTGGACGTCGCACGGGCTGGGCGTTGATGTGGTGGTGCTCAACGATTATCCGGGCAGCTATCTCGACGCGCTGCACGAGCAACTTGTCACGCTGCTCGAGGAGGCGCCGCGGATGCCCCAGCGAGGAGGAGCGATTTATCTGCTCCGCGGGGCGCAGTTGCCCAGGGAGGAAAAGGTGCTGCTCGAGGCCGCGGCATCAGTCGTCTTTCACGGCGAGCACGGGTCGCTGGCCCAGCAATGGGATCGGCCGGCAACACCCTCGACAACTCCTCGCCGCCCGCCTGCGCAGCGCTTTGTCGCGGCGCAAAAACGCCAGGCGATGGCCGCGCCGCCCACACCCGCATCAGCGCGCTTGAGCCGCGAGCGTGGAATCGCGAAACTCGAGTTCTGGAACGGCTATGGCGGCTTTGCGGCAGGCGGCCGCGAGTACCACATCCTCCTGACCAATGATCGGGCCACGCCGATGCCGTGGTCGAACGTGATTGCCAATCCGGTGCTGGGGACGCTCGTCACGGAATCCGGCTGCGGATTCACCTGGTTTGCCAACAGCCGCGAGAACAAGCTCACCTCCTGGTCGAACGATCCCGTCGGCGATCCGCCTTCCGAGGCGCTGTACATTCGCGATGAAACGACGGGGCAGACCTGGTCCCCGCTGCCCGCCGTTCTCCGCGATGCGGGGGACTATTGGATCCAGCATGGACAGGGTTACTCGCGGTTCGTACACCATGCGGCGGGGATCGACCACGAAGTCCTGGTCTCGATCGCCCCCGCCGATCCGGTCAAGTTCGTGCGCGTCCGCCTGACCAACGCCGGCCCGGCGGAACGGACGCTGTCGCTGACGTACTTTGCCGAGTGGGTGCTCGGCGTCTGCCGCGAACAGACGCAGTTGCACCTGCAAACCGAGGTCGATGCGGCGACGGGCGCACTGCTCGTGCGGAATCCGTATCACCCGGAGCTGGGGGAGCAGGTCGCCTTTCTGCACGTGCTGGGCCAGCAGCGAAGCTTCACGTGCGATCGCACGGAATTCCTGGGCCGCAACGGCGACGTGCGCCGGCCGCTGGCGCTCGATCAGGCGCAATTGTCCGGCGCCAGTGGTCCGGGACTGGACCCTTGCGGTGTCGTCCAGACGACGCGGCGATTGCTCTCGGGCGCGGAGGCTGAAGTGGTGTTCCTGCTGGGAGCCGCCGACAACCCCGAGCATCTCCGCCAATTGTTGGCGCGCTATGCCAGTCCCCAAGCCGTGCAGCGGGCGTGCGACGAAACGGCCGCTGGATGGGATGCTCTGCTCGGCGCCGTGCAGGTCAAGACCCCCAACCGCGCGCTCGACCTGCTCGTGAATCGCTGGCTGCTTTACCAGACGGCCAGTTGCCGGATGTGGGGCCGCTCTTCCTTTTACCAGTCGGGAGGCGCGTACGGATTCCGCGATCAATTGCAGGATTCGATGGCGCTGGTCTATAGCCAGCCGCAGACCGCGCGCGACCACCTGCTACGAGCAGCGGCGCGGCAATTCCCAGAGGGGGATGTGCAGCACTGGTGGCATCCGCCGGCCGGTCGCGGCACGCGCACCCGGTTTTCCGATGATTTGCTGTGGCTGCCGCTGGCGGTGTGTCACTACGTTCGCATCACGGGGGACGCGGCGGTGCTCGACGACGCCGCGCCATTCGTCCGCTCGCCCCCCCTCGCTGCGCACGAGCAGGAACGGTACGAGTTGCCGACGGCGACGGTCGAGCAAGACTCGCTCTACGAGCATTGCAAGCGGGCGATCGCCAAAGGCTTCACCGCCGGCCCGCACGGCCTGCCGCTGATCGGCTGCGGCGATTGGAACGACGGGTTCAACCGCATCGGCGAGGAGGGGCGCGGGGAAAGCGTGTGGGTCGGCTGGTTTTTGCTGGTGCTGCTGCGCGAGTTCATCCCGCTCATGCGGGCCCGCGGCGACGATCCCCTCGCCAGCGAATGGGAAACCCGAGCCGACGCCCTGCGACTGGCACTGGAACAGACGGCCTGGGACGGCCAGTGGTATCGCCGGGCGTACTTCGACGACGGAACGCCACTCGGCTCCACCCAGAATGACGAATGCCAGATCGATTCCATCGCTCAGACGTGGGCAGTGATGGCCGGCGCCGAGAGCGATCGTACGGATCAGGCGCTTCGCGCCGTCCTGAAACAGCTCGTGAAGCGCGACGAGCAACTGGTGCTCCTCTTCACGCCCCCCCTGGACCAGACGAATCTCGACCCGGGTTACGTCAAAGGCTACCTGCCCGGCATTCGCGAGAATGGCGGGCAGTACACGCACGCCGCGACCTGGCTGATCCAGGCGCTGGCCCAGGTGGGCCGGATCGACGACGCACTTGCCATCTATGACCTGATCAATCCGGTGCATCACGCGGCGACCTCGGCGGGGGTTGCCCAGTACCAGGTCGAGCCCTATGTGGTCGCTGCCGACGTTTATGGCGTGCCTCCGCACGTCGGCCGCGGCGGCTGGACGTGGTACACCGGCTCGGCGTCCTGGATGTATCGCGTGGCCCTCGAGTCGATGCTGGGCCTGGAGCTGCGCGGAAACCGCCTCCGCCTGCGCCCGCTGCTGCCTTCAAGCTGGCCCGGATTCGAGTTGACGTTCCGTCGCGGCCGCACCACCTGGAAATTCATCGTCAGCCGCAATGGCCCGGCGGCGAACGCTCACATCGAGATTGAACTCATAGAAGACGGTGATTTGCACGAGATCCACATCACACCACAAACCCATCCGGTCGCGGCATCCGAGCCCGTGCTAGAGAAGGACTGAACGCAAGTTGTGGGAGCGGCCTGCGCGGAGGAGCGAAAATGAACAGTGTCCGAGGAATGTTCGCCGCGGCACTTGCCGCCCTGCTTGTCACGCTGGCGCGTGCAGCGCCGCCGCCGGCCGTTGAATCCCGGGCCAATTGGGGGCAGTGGCGCGGGCCGCTGAGCACCGGCGAATCGCCTGACGCCGATCCCCCGCTGGTGTGGAACGAAGAGGACGGTACCGGCATTCGCTGGAAGACGCCGATTCCCGGACGCGGGCTTTCGACACCGGTTGTTTGGGGGAATCGCGTCTTTCTCACGACGGCAATTCCTTTCGGCGACGCGCTGCCGCCGCGGCCGAGCAAAGCACCGGGCAATCACGATAACTTGCCGGTCACCCATCGCCACAAGTTCGTCGCGCTGGCGGTCGATCGGGCCAGCGGCAAGATCGCTTGGCAGAAGACGCTTCGCGAGGCACTGCCACACGAGCAGGGGCACCACACGGCCAGTCTGGCGTCGAACTCGCCGGCGACCGACGGCGAACATGTATTTGCCTTCTTCGGATCGTTCGGACTGTATTGCCTGGATCTGAACGGCAAGCTGATCTGGGAGGCCGATTTCGGGCCGATGCAGTCGCTGCACGGCCACGGCGAAGGAAGCTCGCCGGCACTCTATAAAGACACGCTGGTCATCAACTGGGACCACGAGGGAAAATCGTTCGTCGTCGCCCTCGACAAACGGACCGGCAAGCAAAAGTGGAAACTCCAGCGCGATGAGGTGACGAGTTGGGCCTCGCCGATCATTGTCGAGCACGCCGGAATGCCGCAGCTCATCATCAGCGGGACCAGCCGCATCCGCGGGTACGAGCTGGCCACGGGCAAAGTGATCTGGGAATGCGGCGGCCTGTCCAGCAACATCGTGGCTTCGCCCGTTTCCGACGGCCGGATGGTCTTTGCCGGCTCCAGTTACGACAAGCGGGCCTTGCTTGCAATATTGCTCGAAGGGGCCGCCGGAGACATCACCCACAGCGACCGCATTGCCTGGAACCGGTTCCGCGGCACTCCCTATGTCCCCTCGCCGCTGCTCTATGACGGCGCACTCTATTACCTCACCCATTACCAGGGGGTTCTCTCCCGTGTTGATGCGGTCAGCGGCGAAGACCGTCCCGGCGCGTTCCGACTCCACGGAATCAAGAGCATTTATGCCTCGCCTGTGGCTGCCGCGGGTCGAATTTACGTCACCGACCTGGACGGGACGACGATCGTGCTGGGCCGCGGCGAGATTCCGCGTGTCCTGGCGCTGAATCGGCTGTCAGAGCCGGTCAGCGCCTCGGCGGCCATTGCGGGTAAGGAGATGTTTCTGCGAGGGGAGAGGCATTTGTATGGTTTGGGGAACTGAGGTTCCGCGCTCCGGGTTTGGTGTTTCGGGCTTGCCGGGTACCAAGTACGGAGTAAACCGTAGGGGGAATTCCGTCTCGAACTCGAAACCCAGAGCCGGAACCCGGAACTTAACTCCGAAAACCGTTACCTTCCCCCGTCCGCCGGCCATAGGTAGTCAAGGATTTTTCCGATAACCCATCAACGGATGTTGAAGTTTGCTTGCATTCCGCGCCGAAACCGGCGATAATCCAGGCCTCAGTAGCATGGCTTTTAGATGGACGTTACTCCTTATATGACAACGAGAAGGGAACCATGCGACGCTATCCCACCGCGGCCCTTCCCCTGGCCGCACTGATCGCCCCCGCCGTTTGTTTACTCTCCTTCGCCCAAGAAACCCCCGCCAAACCCACGGCGCCGGGGCTGGGTGACCCCGGCAAGCTGGTTTCGATTGCCGTCGATTCCGGCCGCGTGAAGGACGGCATCGTCCCCCTCTCGGGGCGGGATGCGGTTCAGCAGCTCGTCGTGACGGGCGGCTTCGACAGCGGCCAGACGCGCGACCTGACCCGCAAGAGCACCTACGAAGCGGCCCCCGCCGGCATTATCGCCGTCGATAGCACGGGCCTGGTGACGCCGATTGCCGAGGGGCAAGCGGCAGTGAAGGTGGTCGCGGAAGCGGGGATCGAAGCGACGGTCAACGTGATCGTGAAGGATCTCGTCAGCGACAAGCCGATCAACTTCGCCAATCAGATCACGCCGATCTTCACCAAGTACAGTTGCAACGGCGGCGGCTGCCACGGCAAGAGCGGCGGCCAAAACGGCTTCCGCCTGTCCCTCCTCGGCTTTGAGCCGCAGGAAGACTATGAATACCTGGTCCGCGAAGGCAAAGGACGCCGGCTCTTTCCAGCCGCTGCCGACCAGAGCCTGCTGCTCATGAAAGCATCCGCCCGCTTGCCGCACGGCGGCGGTCAGCGGATCGAGTTCGATTCCCCCGCCTATCGCCTCATGAAGCGGTGGGTCGAGCAGGGAATGCCGTATGGCAGCGAGACGGACGCGAAGGTGACACACATCGAGGTGTTGCCGGCCGAACGGCTGATGGAGCGGGAGACGACGCAGCAGATCATTGTTGTCGCCCACTATAGCGACGGCACGAGCGAGGACGTGACGCGGACGACGACCTTTGATTCCAACGACACTGAGATGGCTGAGGTGAGCGTGACCGGCCTGGTGACGACCGGCCAGCTCACTGGCAGCGTCGCGGTGATGGCCCGCTATCAGGGGCACGTCGGCGTGTATCGCGCCACGGTGCCGCTGGGAGTGCAGACCGACAAGCTGCCGCCAGCGAAGAATTTCGTCGATGAGCTGGTCTACAAGAAGCTTCAGGCGCTGGGCTTGCCGTCGAGCCTCGGCTGCGACGACGCGACATTCCTTCGCCGGGCGTCGATCGACATTGCCGGCCGATTGCCGACGCTGGCTGAATCGGAGCAATTCCTGGCCGATCAAAGCCCCAATAAGCGGGCCGCGCTGATCGACCGTTTGCTTGACAGCACTGACTACGCCGACTATTTCGCCAACAAGTGGAACGCGATCCTCCGCAACAAGCGGCGGCAGGATGCGGAGAAACCCTCGACCTTCGCCTTCTACGACTGGATTCGCCAGAGCCTGCACGAGAACAAGCCGTACGACCAGTTCGTGCGGGAGATTCTCACCGCGTCCGGCGAGCCGGGGAAGAACGCCCCCGTCGCCTGGTATCGCGAGGTGAAGGATCAGTCGGCACAAGTCGAGGATACGGCACAGCTCTTCCTGGGCCTGCGTATCCAGTGCGCCCGCTGCCATCACCATCCGTTTGAGAAGTGGAGCCAGCAGGACTATTACGGCTTTTCCGCGTTCTTCGCCCAGGTGGGCCGCAAGCCCGCTGCCGTCCAGGGAAGTGAGCGCATCTTCCATCGCCGCGGCATCGCCCAGGCCAGCAATCCCAAGACGGGTCAGGGTGTCAAGCCGACCGGCCTGGGGAGCGCGCCGCTGGAGATCGCTGCCGACATCGATCCACGGCAACAATTGGCCGACTGGATGGGGGCCAAGGACAACCCGTTCTTCGCCAAGTCGCTGGTCAACCGCTACTGGAAGCACTTCTTCGGTCGCGGCCTCGTCGATCCCGAGGATGACATGCGGGTCACCAACCCGGCGTCGAATCCCGAGCTGCTCGACGCATTGGCCAAGGATTTTGTCGATCACAACTTCGACCTGAAGCACTTGTGCCGCACGATTGCCAACTCGCAGGTGTACCAACTCAGTGCCGAGCCGAACGAATGGAACCAGGACGACAAGCAGAATTTTTCCCGGTACTATCCCAAGCGGTTGAATGCCGAGGTGCTGCTGGACGCGATCGATCAGGTCACCGGAACGCAAACCACCTTCAATGGCATTCCGGCTGGCACGCGGGCGGTGCAACTGCCGGACAACGGCTTTCAGTCGTACTTCCTGACGGTTTTCGGCCGCCCGGAAGCGTCGAGCGCCTGCGAATGCGAGCGATCGAGCGAAGCCAACCTGGCCCAGAGCCTGCACCTTTTGAACTCGGGTGAGATTCAAGGGAAGCTGACGGCCGGCAATGGCTACGCGGCTTCTCTCGGAAACGACAAGGCCCGGCCGCACGAGATCAAGCTCCGCGAACTGTACCTGCTGGCGTTCTCGCGACCGCCGGCTCCGGACGAATTGAGCATCGCTTTGGCGCACATCGAGAAGAACAAAGACGATCCGAAACGTGCCTACGAGGATATCGTGTGGGCGCTGATCAATACGAAGGAGTTTTTGTTTAATCACTAGCCGTGGTAGGACGGCCTTTCCAGGCCGTCCAAGCGATCGAGGGCGGCCTGGAAAGGCCGTCCTACGTGCGATTTGTAACCCGCGAATCGCGCGAGCAGACTGAGATCATCCCACCTGACGATACCCCCGCCCCAATGTAGGGCACTCGCTCCGCGAGTGCCCAGAACTTGGTTTGACCTCCCACAAGCCCGACGCGCAAGCGAGGGACACGCCTAACCCGCCAAGTAGGACTTTCCCTCGCTTGCGCTTCGGGCTTGTGGGAACAAATCCCCTCCGCCGGACCCATAGGAGTGGTCACGATGAAATGCCTGGTAGGAACACTTGCCCGCTGCGCGTGCGCAGCGACGACTTTCGTCCTGACTGCCGCGGCGTGCTCCTCCCTCGCCCTGGCCCAGCTCCCGGCGACGCAGCTTACCAGCATCTTTCCCCCCGGCGGCAGGCCGGGAACCGCCGTCGAGGTGACGACCGCCGGCGCGGATCTCGACGAAGCCGACAAGCTCGTCTTCAATCACCCCGGGATCACGGCCGCGGCGAAAATGACGACGCCGACCGACTTCGAGAAGACGCCCAAGGCGATGCCGGGGCAGTTCACGGTGACGCTTGCCGCCGACGTGCCGCCGGGAATTTACGAAGCCCGCGTGATCGGCCGCTTCGGCCAGTCGAACCCGCGGTCGTTCGTGGTCGGCACGCTCAACGAGCTTCTCGATGCGGGGAACAGCTCGCTGGAAAAGGCGGTCGAAGTTCCGCTGGGAAGCACGTTCAACGGCCGCGTCGATGCCAACACCTACGACTACCTGCGGATTCCACTCAAGGCTGGCGAGCGGGCGTTCATCGACTGCCTGGCCGAGCGGATCGACTCGCAACTCAACGCCACGCTGGTGCTCAGCGACCCCGCGGGGAAAGAACTGGTGCGGGTTCGCGATTCCCTGGGCAGCGACCCGGTGATCGACTTCACCGCTCCCGCCGAAGGGCACTATGTGCTCAAAGTCCATGACGTGGTTTATGGCGGGGGCGGCGAGTACTTCTACCGCCTGAATGTCACCGCAATGCCGTTTGTCGATTTCGTGTTCCCGCCCTCGGCCCCCGCCGGATCGACGAGCGCGTTCACGATCTACGGCCGCAATCTGCCCGGCGGCCAACTGGTGGAGGGCATGAGCATCAATGGCGCTCCGCTGCAAAAACTGGCAGTCAACATTCCGCTCCCCGCTGATGAGGCCGCTCGCACCAGCCTCGCCATCGGACCCGCCACTTCCAGCCGGTCCGCCAGCCAGGACGCCATCGAGTTCCGCCTGCCGACGCCGCAAGGGCCGGCCAATCCCGTGCTGATTTATTTTTCCGCCGCTCCGGTCGTCGTCGAGCAGGAGCCGAACGACCAGCCGTCTGCCGCCCAGAAGATCGCGATTCCCTGCGAGTTCGTCGGCCAGTTTCTCCCCGGCAACGACGTGGATTGGGTTCAATTCGACGCCAAAAAGGGGGACAACCTGACCATCGAGATCATCTCGCACCGGCTAGGGCTCGAGACCGATCCGTACCTGGCACTCTTTCGTGTGACCAAGAACGACAAGGGGGAAGAGGTCGTCAGCGACGTACTGCAAGCGGACGATCCGGACCAAGGTGGCGGCGGACGCCGTCGCCGCGGGCCCCCCGATCCCGACTCCCATAGTCTCGACCCGACGCAGGATTGGACCGTCCCCGAAGACGGGACCTACCGCCTTCTCGTCCGCGATCAGGCCGGCAGCGGCCGCCAGAATCCGTCGCTGGTTTATCGCCTGGTGATCAAGCCCGAGGAACCCGATTTCCGGCTCGTTGCCAAGACCGTGGCGACGATGACCCCGCAGGAGCAGCAATTGCCCCTGCAGTCGGTCGTGGTTCGCAAGGGGGGCTCGGCGATCGTTCCCATCTCGGTCGATCGCCGCGACGGCTTTGACGGCGACGTGACGATCAGCATCGAAGGGCTGCCCGCCGGCGTCACCTGTTCCGGGGCGGTCGTCGGTGGCAGCGTCGAGCGCACGCAGCTCGTGCTGGTAGCGGCCGAAGGCGCCGCCGCGGCATCCGGTCCGATCAAGATCGTCGGCAAGGCGCAGATCGGCGGCAAGGAGGTCGTTCGCGAAGCCCGCTACAGCCAGGTCGTCTGGGGAACGGCCAACCGGCAGCAAATGCCGGCGGAGTACAAGCTGGCCAAAAACTTGAACGTGACGGTCATCGACAAGGAGCTAGCCCCGGCATTCGTCCAGATCGGCGAGGACAAGATCTACGAGACGAGTATCGGCGGCACGATCGAGATTCCGGTCACCGTGACCCGACGCGGCGAGTTCAAAGAGGCCCTCAAGCTCAACTCCGTCGGCATTCCCGATCAGATGAAGCCGAAGGAGATCAACCTCGACGGCAATACGGCGACCGGCAAATTCGAGCTGGTCCTCAATCAGCAGAATGCTCAGCCCGGCGTCTATACCTTGGCGATGCGGGCCGACACGAAGCTCAAGCACGTGCGCAACCCGGAAGCGGTGGCTGCCGCCGAGGCGGAGCAGAAGGCATTGGCCGATACGCTCGCAGCGCTTGCGGAGGCGGTGAAGGCTGCGACGACCGCCAAGGACGACGCCACCAAGATGGCGGCGGAGACCGCCGCTGCCGCCAAGACCGCCGAGCAGGCCAAGGCCACGGCCGTCGCCACGGCGAAACAGAAGGCCGACGCGGCCAAGGCGGCGACCGACAATGCAGCCAAGGCGAAGGCCGCTTCCGATGCGGATGCCGCCAATCAGGCACTGAAGGATGCTGCTGCCGCTGCGCAGAAGGCGGCCGAAGACGCTACCGCAGCCCAGAAGGCGGCCGATGAGGAAGTCGTCAAAGCCGACAAATCGCTGGTCGATGCCCAGGCGCTGGCCAAGACGAAAGAGGAGGCTCGCGTCGCTGCCGAGGCCGCGCTGAAGGCAGCCAATGACAAGGTCACTGCCGGAAACGCGTTCAAGCAGCAGCTCGATCAGCGGGTCACCCAGATCAAGCAGGCCAATCAGCCGAAGGATCTCAATTTCCCGCTCTACAGCACGCCGGTGAAGGTGAAGATCGTCGCCACGCCGATCGGCCTGGCGGCCGCGCCGCCGGAAGCAGCGATCAAGCAGGGAGAGAAGGGAATGGTCACGGCAACCGTGACGCGGAATTACAACTTCGCCGACGCCGTGAACCTGACGCTAGAACTGCCGCCAGGCGTGCAGGGGCTGTCGGCACAGCAAGTTGCCGTCCCCAACGGTCAGGCTGAAGGAAAGCTGGAGATCGCTGCCGCGGCTAATGCGACCCCCGGCGATCACATGCTGACGATCCGCGCCAAGGGGCGGTTCAACAACGTGGAAGTGCAGCAGACCGCCACCGTGATGGTGAAGGTCGAAGCAGTGGAGAAGAAATGACGTGGTCCACTCGCTCCGCGAGTGGCAAGGAATGGTGGCTGGGGCTGAGCTTGCGAAGCCCCGGCGATCAATAGGCCGTGGCGTCGCAAGCTCCGCCACCGTCACTTCGTTACGAACAACCCCCCGTTCAACGGTTGCCTGAAATGAGATCGACAAATCGCTTACTCAGGATCGCCCCTAGCATCCTCGTGGCGGCAGTTGCCCTGTTCGTCTCCCCCGCCTCCGCCGAGCCGATCGCCATTGCCGACGTGAAGCGCGACGCGCCGGTGGACTTCGAAAAGGACGTGTTGCCGATCTTCCGCCGCAACTGCCTGGCCTGCCACAGCGCCACCGAGGCCCAGAGCGACCTGGTCCTCGAGTCGCCGCAGACGATTCTCAAAGGTGGAAGCGAAGGGCCGAGCGTCGTCGCCGGCAAGAGTGCCGAGAGCCTGCTGCTCAAGCTCGCAGCCCTGCAGCAAGAACCGTTCATGCCGCCGCCGGACAACGACGTGCAGGCCAAGCCGCTGACGCCCGAGGAACTCGGTCTGATCAAGCTGTGGATCGATGAAGGTGCCAAAGGGGAAGTGAAGCTTGCCAGCGGGCCGATCAACTGGCAGCCGCTGCCGCCGGGGGTCAATCCGGTCTTTGCGGTCGCCATCTCGCCCGATGGGCAATATGCGGCCGCCGGCCGCGCCAACCAGATTTTCCTGTACCACGTTCCCAGCAAACGCGAGTTGGGGCGGCTGACCGATCCGTCGCTCATCGAGCGGGGCATTTACAAGCAGCCCGGCGTCGCCGACCTCGACCTCATCCAGTCGCTGACCTTCAGCCCAGGCGGCGACTTGCTCGCTTCCGGCGGCTATCGGACGATCAAGCTGTGGCGCAAACCTGCGCGGGGCAAGAAGCTCGACCTGGCGGGGCTGGAAGGGGCGGCACGGTCGATTGCCGTTTCCAATGACGGAAAGTTCGCCGCGATTGGCGAAGAGACTGGGAAGGTCAAAGTCTATGACCTGTCCAATGGGCAAGTCGCCAAGACTCTCCAAGGGCACACGGGCCCGGTCACCGGCGTCGCATTCACGGCGGACGGGACGAAGCTCGTCTCCGCCTCGCAGGACAAGACGTTCCGCATCTTCAATCTGGCCGACGGGATGCAGATCGCCTCGGTCGAAACTCCCGCGCCTGTCAATGCCGTCGCGGTCGTCACCGATGGCACGCAGGTCGCCACCGGCGGGGCGGACAACTCGCTCCGCATTTGGGCGCTGCCCACCGCTCCACCGGCAGAGGGCGCGGAAGCCCCCAAACCGGTCAAGGAGATTGGCGGCCACGGCGGCCAGGTCAATAGCCTAGTCGCGTTGGCACCCAACGGCGCGCAGGTGCTCACCGGCTGCCAGGACGGCGTCATTCGCGTGATCGACATCGCCAGCGGCAACGCGGTCAAGCAGATGAACCACGGCGCGCCGGTCGTCTCGGTGGCGATTCGCTCCGACGGAAAGCGGATTGCCTCGGCGTCGGCCAACAATACGGCGAAAATCTGGAGCGGCGAGAACAACCAGCAGGTCGCCGAGATGAAGGGGGATTTCCGCGCCGCGATCAAGCTCGCCGATTCCCAGCGAGCCGCGGCACTGGCCAAGCGGCAGGTGCAGTTTGCCAAGACTGATCTGGAGGAGGCCACCAAGCGCAAGACGGCCGAGGAAGAGAACCAGAAGAAGTCGGTCGAAGCCGTGACTGCCGCCGAAGGGGAATTCAAGAAGAAGGAAGAGGCCGCCAAGCAGCCGGTAGCCGACAAGGAAGCGGCCGACAAGGCGCTGGCCGATGCGACCGCCGCCAAGCCCAAGGCCGACGAGGCCAAGAAGGTCGCCGACGAAGCGGCGACGAAGGCCGCCGAGGCGCTCGTCGCCGCCAACAAGGCCAAGGACGACGCGACGAAGTCAGCCGCCGATGCCGCGACTGCCGCAACCGCTGCCGCCACGAAGCTGACCCAGGCCAAGGAGGCCCTCGCCAAGGACGCAGAGAATCAGACGCTCAAGGACGCCGTCGCTGCGGCCGAGAAGGAAGTCACCGACGCCGAGGCCAAGAAAAAGACCGCCGATGAGGCCAAGGTCGCCGCGGAGAAGGTTGCCACCGATGCCGACACGGCCAAGAAAACGGCCGACGCCAACAAGGTCGCTGCCGACAAGGCGGCGGCCGACGCCGCCACGGCCCTGACGCAGGCCGACCAGAAGGTGAAGCAGGTCACGCCGGTGGCTCAGAAGGCGGTCGATGAGAAGACGGCGGCCGAGCGGGCGCTGGCCACCGCCAAGCGGTCGGTCGAGCGGGCCGCCGAGTCGGTCAAGAAAGCGACGGAAGCGGTGCCGGGGGTCGAGCAGATCGTCAAGAGTTTCGAGGCGCTCGTCGCTACGCGGGACATGGAAGTGGCCGCCGTCCAGACGGCCGCCCAGCAGAGCGAAAAGCCGCTCAAGGCGATTGCTTTCTCCCCCAATGGCCAGCTTGTGGCCACGGCCGGCGACGATCAGCTCCTGCACACGTACGACTCGGAAACCGGCGCGGCCATCGACGTCTTCGAAGGGGCCGGTGCGGCCCTGAACGTTGTCGCCTTCACCGCCGACAACAACCCCATCGCCGCCGCGGCCAACAACACGGGGCTCGTGTGGGATTACGCCACCGAGTGGAAGCTCGAGCGGACGATCGGCAATCCCGACTCGTCCGAGCTGCTCGTCGATCGGGTGACGGCACTCGACTTCAGTCCCGACGGCAAACTCATCGCCAGCGGGGGCGGCGAGCCGTCGCGCAGCGGCGAGATCAAGATCTGGGAAGTCGCCAGCGGCAATCTGGTGCGGGCCCTCAAGGACCCGCACAGCGACACGGTGTTTGGCCTCGACTTCTCGCCGGACGGCGTGCAGCTCGCAAGCTGCGGCGCGGACCGCTTCGTGAAAGTCCACAACGTCGCCGACGGCGCGTTCGTGCGGGCCTTCGAGGGGCACACGCACCACGTGCTGGGGGTGGCCTGGCGGGCCGACGGCCGGATGATGGCCAGTAGCGGCGCGGATGCCGCCATCAAGGTCTGGGACACGCGGACGGGGGACCAGCTCCGCACGATCCAGGGCTTCACCAAGGAGATCACCGGCATTCGCTTCGTGGCCGAAGGGGACATCGTCCTCGTCTCCAGCGGGGACAAGATCGTCCGCTTCACCAATGCCGCCAACGGCGGCAACGTGCGTGATTTCCCCGGCTCGGCCGACTACGTCTACGCTTCAGCCGTGAGTGCCGACGGCAAGACGATCATCTCCGGCGGCGCCGACAGCGTGCTGCGCATCTGGAACGAAAACGCCCAACCGGTAGTGACCTTCGAGGCCCCCAAGCCGCCGGAGCAGACGGCCGCCAAATAACGTGGGGCAGGCGTCCCGCCTGCCAGATCAGCGAGCTGCGGGGTTTATCCCCGCGGACTCGTTTCTACAGCGCAACTGGTAGACAGCGCTTACAATCGCTCCACCGAGCAGGGCCAAAACGATTTGCAGGTTCCACCAGGCGATGCGCGAAGCAATTTCCGCAATCTTTTTGCCTTCGTCGATTAACTTGGTTTTCCAGTGCGATGGAAACTGACTCTTCATCTGCTCGATTGGAATCTTTGGCTTGTTATAGCTGACGACCACGTGATCGCGGGTGTTTTCCTCGAGCCTCTTCCGGTGGAGCTGACCAAGCCGTTCCTCCATGATGCTCGCCAGGACTTCGCGGAATTGTCTCCCGGCAAAGTCATTCCGGTAGTATCCATCGTTGTTCATAACCACGTACAACCAGAGCCCAAAAGCAAAGTAGCCCAACCAAAACGCTCGGCTCCTGTCATGGCAGTATGCAGCTAATCCCACGGCCATTGGAATTGCGAGCGTTGCGACTAGCTTTACAACCAGCTCCACCCGCGGGCTGGCGCTGACCGTCGTCGCCAGGGCGATGCAAATCAGCATCATCAGCACCAGGAGCGTCCGTAGGGAGAATCGCACCAGCGAGGGCCGAACGGCGGCCATGATCTTCGCCTCCTGAAAAATCACGATTGCAATTCTGCCACGGGATCAACCCCGTGGCGCGCTGATTAAAACCGCAGCGGCTCGCGGCGGTAGCTCAAGTCGAGCACGTCCATCGGATGGACGATCTTCAGCGTCTCCCCTTCCATCCGCGCTTGCCGGGCGATTTGCAAGAGGCAGCCGGCATTCGACGTGATCACGAGGCGAGCGCCGGTGGAGCGAATATTCTCCAGCTTGCGGCGGCCGAGGCGCTCGGCCATTTCGGGTTCAGTGAGGTTGTATGTGCCAGCCGCGCCGCAGCACAGCTCCGACTCGGGAAGATCGACGAGCTTGAGCCCCGGGATCCTTCTGAGGATATTTCGCGGCTGCTCGCGGACCTTCTGGGCGTGGGCCAAATGACAGGCGTCGTGGTAGGTGGCCGCGACGTTGATCTCGCCGTGCGGCGTAATGAGACCAAGCTCGTCCAAAAACTCGCTGACGTCTTTCACCTTGGCGGCAAACTGCTCGCGCTGGATTTGACCCTGGGTATCGCCGGCGTGGTGCCAATGATGTCCGTAGTCCTTGAGCATGCTGCCGCAGCCGGCGACGTTGAGGATGATCGCATCAACGCCATCGGCGTCCAAGGCGGTGACATTCTGCTGGGCCAGGTTTTTGGCCGGCTCGCTCGCGCCGGCGTGGAAATGGATCGCTCCGCAACAAACCTGCGTTTGCGGCACGACGACGTCGCAGCCGTTTTCCTGAAGGACCCGCGCCGTGGCCCAGTTCGTCTGGCGAAACATCACATCGCCGACGCAGCCGGTAAACAGAGCCACGCGGGCGCGGCGCTTCCCTTTGGCCGGTAAAAAATCGGGCAGCGGCGGCAGTGGTTTTTCGAGCCTGGGCAGCATGGTTACCAACCGCCCTAGCCGCGCGGGAAGCAAGCGCCACAGCCCAGTGTTTACGATTAGCTTGTCCAGCCACAGCATCTGGGCGATCCGCGCCAGCCGCAATTGCTGCGCAAGGAGCTTGGGGTTCGTGAACAGGCCAAACAAGATGTATTTGTGGAACCAGTCATTGGTCTTTGCCTGGCCCGCATCCTGCGCCATGTGCTCCATGTTGACGCGGAACGGCTCGATCAGCTTGCCGTACTGCACGCCGCTGGGGCAGGCCGTCTCGCAGGCCCGGCAATCGAGGCACAGCTCCAAATGGCGGCGGACCTCATGGTTCAGCGCCAGCTTGCCGTCGGTCACCGCCCGCATCAAATAAATGCGGCCGCGGGGACTGTCGTTTTCGTTGCCGTTTTCGACGTAGGTCGGGCACGAGGCCGTACATAGGCCGCAGTGAACGCAGTCGAGGAACAGCCCATAGTCGATCCCCTGGCCAGGGTTTTTGACGGGCGAGTGGGCGAGGGGCAATTCCAGCGGCGCAGCGCTAGCCGGCGGCAGTGCGGCAGCCGGGGGTGCTGCGTGCGGAGGGGAAAGCGTGGCGCTCATACAGTATATTGTGACGCCCAATGGCGATTCCGCGATAGGTTAGGTGTACACAAACCGGCCGGGATTCACGATGTTTTTCGGATCAAACTGCTGCTTGACCGCACTCATCAGCGGCACCGGCGCGTCGGTCGCGCCCCACACGCTCTGGCGGGTCATCTCGGCACTGGAGGGATTCGAGTAAATGACCACGTGGCCGTGATGAGCCGC
>DATKDU010000398.1:0-9781 GCA_035512595.1 Pirellulaceae bacterium | reverse complement strand
ACAGAGCAGAAAAGAATCCTTGCTGCTCTGTGCCTCTGCGCCTCCGTGCCTCTGTGCGAAAACAGCATCGCCCATTTTTTGTTCACGGCCCGGAACTTCGCGGACTCTCTCCATCCGTCGGATCCCTTGTTCCGGGCGACTTTGCGTCGGAATCCTCGCGGCCCTCGTTGCGATCTTTCTCGCCGGCTGCGGCAGTTCGTCCTCGCGGACCGACACGCTCATTTACGCCCAGTCCGAAGACCCCAAAACCCTCGACCCGATCAACACCGACATCGCCGAGGCAGTCCACGTCATCACCAACGTCTTCGACACGCTGGTGACTTATCACGACGAGACGAGCGAAGTCGTTCCATCGCTGGCCGAGAAGTGGGAGACGAGCGACGACGGGCTGATGTGGACGTTTCATCTGCGCAGCGGCGTGAGATTCCACGACGGCACGGAAATGAATGCCGAGGCGGTGAAGGTCAGCTTCGAGCGGCTGCTGGCCCGCGAACATCCGCTGGTGTACGACGCGGCCCGGCCGTATCAATCCGCTTACTCGATGATCCGCCAGATCGAAACGCCCGACGAAACCACCGTCGTCTTTCAACTGAAGAATCCCAGTGCCGTGTTTCTCAGCAATCTGGCCATGTTCTGCGGCAGCGTCGTCAGCCCGACGGCACTCGAAAAGTCAGGTAGCCAGTTCGCCGACCAACCCGTTGGCACAGGTCCGTTCCGCGTCGCCAAGTGGACTCGGGACCAGCAGCTCGTGCTCCAGCGGTTCGACGACCATTGGCGCGGGGCGGCGAAACTCAAGAACATCATCTTCGTGCCGGTGCGCGAAAGCGCCACGCGGCTCCAGCGCCTCCAGCGCGGCGAGATCGACCTGGCCGACAACCTCTCGCCGTCGGAATTGAACATCCTGGCCAAGGACCAGGCCATGAGCGTGCAGGAAGTGGACGGCATGAACGTCTGTTACCTCACCATGCAGACCGAAAAGCGGCCGCTCGATAACCTCAAGGTGCGGCAAGCGATCTGGCTGGCGATCAACAAGCCGGAGCTGATCCAGGTCGGTTACACGGGGCATGCCGATCCAGCCAAGTCGATGGTGCCGCCGACCATGTGGGGACATCACGACAAGCTGGAGGACCGGCCGTATGATCTGGCCGCAGCGAAGAAGTTGCTGGAGGAAGCGGCCGCCGAAGCGGGCTTTTCACTCCCTCTAAAACTCTCGCTCGCGATTCCCAACCAGGCCCGCACCTATATGCCGCGGCCGATCGAGATGGCCGATTATCTCAAGGACGCGTTGGCGAATATCGACATTGAAGTTTCGGTCGTCGGCCGCGACGTGAATCAACATTTCGAAGCTCTGATGGCCGGCAAGCACGAACTGGGGTTGGCGGGCTGGAACAGCGACAATGCCGATCCCGACAATTTCCTCTACTCACTCCTCGATCCGGACAACATCAGCGACGCGGGAAACAACCTCAGCCGCTGGCGAAACGGCCGGTTTCACGAATTGCTGATTTCCGGCCAGAAAGAAATGAACCAGGAGAAGCGATTGGCCCTCTACCATGAGGCGCAGCAGATCGTCCTGGACGAAGCGCCGGTCGTGCCGCTGGCCCATACGAAGATCCGCACCGGCCATAAGATGCGGCTGAAGGGTTTTCACCTGCACACGACGGGGCTGGTGCGGCTGCGGCACGCGTATTTTGAGGAACCGCTTTGACGGCCGTCGCGATGCGATTTTTGCCCCACCTTCCGGCCATCGCCCGCTTCGTTCTGCCGCGGCTGCTGCAAGCCGCCCTGACGATGATCGTCGCCGTCTCGCTGGTCTTCATCGCCATGCGGACGCTCCCGGGTAATCCGCTCTTGGCCCGCTTTGGCCAGCATGCCGACGCGGCTCAGATGCAGAAGCTTCGTCAGCAATACGGCTGGGACAAGCCGCTCTACGTGCAACTTGGCGAGTTCTTCTGGAAATTCGCGACCACGGGCGATCTGGGGGAATCGGTCGCCCGCAGCAATCAAAAAGTCAGCGACGAGCTGCGCCGCCGCATCCCGGCGACGATTGAGTTGACGCTCGCGGCACTCTTCATTGCCGTGCCGCTGGGGATTTCCGCCGGCACTGCGGCGGCCGTATTTCGCAACAAGCTCCCCGACCGGCTCTGTACGATCGGCTCGCTCGTCGGCGTGAGCATCCCCGTCTTCTTCCTCGGCATTTGGCTCAGGTGGGCCATCCCCTGGCTGCCGGTCGCTCGCCGCTTGCCAGAATTCGCGTTCATCGACTTCGAGCCCCTCACCGGCATTTACCTGCTCGATACGCTCTTGCGGCTGCGGTTCGATCTGTTTCCGCTCGTCATTCAGCACCTGCTGCTCCCCGCGGCAGTCCTTTCCACCATTCCGATGGCGATCATCGCCCGGATCACGCGGAGCAGCCTGCTCGAAGTGTTTTCCGCCGACTTCATCCGCACGGCGCGGGCCAAGGGGAGCAGCCTGGTGCGCGTCGTCCTCCGTCATGCACTGCCGGCGGCAGCAGTGCCGATTACCAACATCGCCGGTTTACAGATTGGCCTCTTGCTCTCCGGCGCGGTCCTCACCGAGACCGTGTTCGATTGGCCCGGCATGGGGCTCTATATCAAGACGGCCGTCGTCGATGACCGGGACTACGCGGCAGCACAGGCGGCAGCGATCGTGATTGCCGGCGTGTTCGTGAGCCTGAACTTGCTGCTGGATCTCGTGTATCTGTGGCTCGACCCGCGGATTCGGACGGCGAAATGAGCGAACATTCCACTAGTAGGTCCCGCCTGCCGGGCGGGACCTCTGAAACGGAACTCGCCGGCAACCCAGGTCCCGCTCGGCAAGTGGGACCTACTCCTACCGACCGCGCCTGGCGTCGCTTCCTGGGCAGCTATGCCGCCTGGGTCGGCATTGGCCTTGTGGGGGCATTTGTATTGATTGCCGTCCTGGCCGATGCCATCGCCCCCTATGCGCCGAGCGATCGCTTTCCGCAGGATGCGGCCGGCAGCCCCGCCGATGGTCCGCAGTCCCCTTCGCGCCGCAATTGGCTCGGGACGGATTCCTTCGATAAGGACGTGCTGACCCGCGTGATGCACGGTGCGCGGCTGTCGCTGCTGGCGGGAGTCGTTTCGATCGCGCTGGCGATCGTGATCGGTGCGCCGCTGGGGGCGATTGCCGGCTATTTTGGCGGGCGGATCGATACGCTCCTCATGCGGTCGATCGATGTGGCGCTGGCCTTTCCCAGCGTGCTCATCGCGCTCCTCGTCACCGCGGCATTTTCGCCCGGCTGGGTAACCGTGGTGATTGCCGTCGGGCTGATCAATGTCCCGATCTTCGCGCGTCAGGTGCGGGCGACCGTGCTGACGGTGGTCCATCTGGAATACGTCCTGGCCAGCCGGGCGATGGGGGCGACAACGGGGCACATCCTCACCCGCGTGATCCTGCCGTCGCTCGTCAGCCCGGTCGTCGTCCTGGCCAGCCTCTCCGTCGGCACGGCCATCCTGGAAGTCGCCGGCCTATCGTTCCTGGGCCTCGGCGGCGATCCGACCGCAGCCGAATGGGGCAACATGCTCGGCCAGGCCCGCGCCTACTGGAACCAGAACCTGTGGTTCGCCTTCGCCCCCGGCGGCGCGATCTCGCTGACCGTCCTGGGATTCAATTTGCTGGGCGACGGCCTGCGCGATGCGCTCGACCCGCGGGCCGATTTGCAGCAGGTGCTATAGCACTCGCCATGCGGGCCGCGGTAGGATTGACTCCAGATGGTTCTGGCTATAATTTAGCCAGAATGCCATTTGCCATCGAGCTGTCGCCCGAGGCTGTCGAAGATCTGTTGCGGCTGCGCGCCAACGTTCGTGCCGTCGTCAAAGACGCACTGGAAAGGCACTTGCGGTATGAACCGACGAAAATCAGCAAGAGTCGCATCAAGCGCTTGCGCGGATTATCCCGGCCACAGTATCGGCTGCGCGTGGATGACCTGCGCGTCTTTTACGATGTGACCGAAGGAGTCGTCGAAATCCTCGGAATCGTTGAAAAAGAGGATGCGGAAGACTGGCTGAATCAGGTGGGAGTCAAAGATGAAGAAGAAAACCAAGACGAAGGAAGTCCCCCTCAGTGAGGTCAAGGACGATTTGTCAAAATACCTCCGTCAGGCGGAACGCGAGGAAATCGTGATCACGCGCCACGGCAAGCCCGCGGGCGTGCTGATCGGATTTGCCTCCGAAGACGATTGGTTCGACTATCGGCTGGAGAACGATCCGCGGTTTCTGAAGCGGATTGAGCAGGCGCGAGCCAGCTTCAAGGCAGGAAAGGGAATCCGATTGGAAGACGTCAAGCTCGACTGAGCACAACTTTTGCCTTCGTGTCTCTGTGGGAAAACGGAGCACCCTCATTTGGCCAGTCGATCGAGCCGTTCCGCCACCTGCCCAAAGTCTGGCGACTTCGGCTACAAGGTCGTGTCCGCTGGAATCTGCCGCTGCTCTCAGCCACAATCTACCCATCGCGCGGACTGTCGTGGCGGGCCGCGACTCCATTCGTCTCCAGGCAAGGTCTTCTCATGTACCGGCTCTTCCGCTGTTTCTGCCTCGCGTTGTTCTTCGCACTGCCAGCCGCCTCTGGCCAGGAGTTCAAGCCCAACCCGCTCAACGAACCGGAGGGCAACCCCGGCGTGATCCCCGTCGGTGAGGACGGCAAGCCGCTGAACCTCAATTTCGAGACCGGCACGCTCCACGGCTGGAAGGCGGAAGGGAAAGCGTTCAAAAAACAGCCCGTCAAAGGGGAGATCAGCGCCAACCGCCCCTTCGGCGAAGGAAAGAAGGCCGAGATGACGGGCCAATTCTGGATCGGCGGGTATGAGTTCTTGCAGGACGGTCCGCAGGGGACCCTCACCAGCCCGACGTTCGAGGTGACGCAGCCCTTCGGAAGTTTCTTGATCGGCGGCGGAGCGCATCGCGAGACGCGCGTCGAGCTGGTCCTGGCCGACAACAACCGGCCGTTCTACAGCGTCTCAGGCCGCAACGAAGAGAACCTGCGGCCGGTGATCGTCGATCTAAGCAAGCAGGTCGGAAAGAGAATCTACATCCGCATTGTCGATCAGCATTCGGGCGGCTGGGGGCACGTCAACTTCGACGATTTTCGACTGCACGCCCAGCGCCCCAAGTTCCGCTCGACCGTCGTCGCTACGCCGAGTGCCGAGGAGCTTTATCCCCACGCGGGCATTGCCGCCGAGGAAGCAGCCAAGGCGATGATCGTGCCAGAAGGCTTCAAGGTGCAGGTCGCCGCCGCCGAGCCGGACGTGCAGCAGCCGATCGCCATGGCGATCGACGACCGCGGGCGAATCTGGATTGCCGAGGCCCACACCTATCCCGTGCGCGCCCCCGAAGGAGAAGGCAAAGACCGCATCCTGATCTTCGAAGACACCGATCTCGACGGCACGCTCGACAAGCGGACCGTCTTCATCGAAGGGCTGAACCTCGTCAGCGGCCTGGAGCTCGGCTTCGGCGGCGTTTACGTCGGCGCGGCACCCTACCTGCTGTTCATTCCCGACAAGGATGGCGACGACAAACCAGACGGCGAGCCGCAGGTGCTGCTCGACGGCTGGGGTTACGAGGACACCCACGAAACGCTCAACAGCTTCATCTGGGGTCCCGACGGCTGGCTCTACGGCTGCCACGGCGTCTTCACGCACAGTAACGTCGGCAAGCCGGGAACGCCGAAAGAAAAACGGACGAAAATCAACGCCGGCATTTGGCGTTATCACCCCGTGCGGCACGAGTTTGAGGTCTTTGCCGAGGGGACCAGCAACCCCTGGGGGCTCGACTACGATCAGTACGGCAATTTTTTCGCCACCGCCTGCGTCATCCCCCACTGCTACCACATCATCCCCGGCGCTCGCTACGAGCGGCAGGCCGGCAATCACTTCAATCCGTACACCTATGACGACATCAAGACGATTGCCGACCATCGGCATTACACGGGCAATCAGTGGAACGACGACAACCGCCGGCAGTCGGACGAGCTGGGGGGCGGCCACGCCCACGCCGGCTGCATGATCTATCAAGGCGGGGCCTGGCCCGAGAAGTACCGCGGCCAGCTCTTCATGAACAACATCCACGGCAACCGGATGAACATGGACATCCTCACGCCCAAGGGGAGCGGCTTCGTCTGCTCGCACGGCCCGGATTTTCTCTTCACCCGCGACCAGTGGTCGCAGATGCTCACCATGACCTACGGTCCCGACGGCCAGGTGTGGGTGATCGACTGGTACGACCGCCAGCAGTGCCACCTCAAGGAGCCGAGCGCGCATGACCGAAGCAACGGGCGGATATACCGGATCGTGTATGGGGATGCAAAGCCGGTGAAGGTGGATTTGGGGAAGATGAGTGATGAGGAGCTTGTAAAACTTCTATGGCACGATAATCGTTGGTACCAACGGCACGCGCAGCGGATTCTCCAAGAACGAACGGGCGGCCAAGAGGACGCTCATAAACGGATTTCGGCATCGCTAAACACCAACCTAGCTATCTTGAAGGAACTCGAAAGGCGCGGCGAAACGTTGGATACCGATCTCCCAGCAATTTGGGGAATGCGGGCGATCAGTATCGTTCGTCCAAAGTCTGAATCATCTGAACTGAAAGATGATTCTTTCATCGCCATGGTGAATCATTTGTCGGCACGCGCAAAAGACCTTCCCAATCATCGGGCGCAGTGCATACATCTTCTTACAGAACTAATTCGTGACGCCTTCAATGTGCCAGACCAGCGATCCATTAGTGCCATTGCCGAATTGTCTAAGAACGAGCCGTCGCCGATCACTCGTCTCGCAATAGCCTCCATGCTCCAAAGCCTTGAGTTGTCAGATCGCTGGTCCATCCTCGAAGCCCTTACCTCCCACGCCGAAGACGCCGCCGACCACAACCTCCCGCTCATGTATTGGTACGCCATGGAGCCGCTGGCGGATGTCGATCCCAAGCGGGCGCTGGCGCTGGGGCTGTCGGCCGGCGAGAGGATTCCGATCCTCAAGGAGTTCATGATCCGCCGGATCGGCGCTGGGGACCCCGAAAAGTCACTAGCCCTGCTCGTCGCCGGACTCAAGGAAGCCAAGGACGACGCCACGCGCCTGACCTTCCTCCGCGGTATGAACGAGGCGCTCAAAGGCCGCCGCGACGTGAAAGCCCCGGCTGAGTGGAAGGAAATCTCGACCTCGCTCGTTGAGAGCAAGAATGCTGACCTGCGAATGCAGGCGGTTGCTTTGGCCGTGACCTTTGGCGATCAAAAAGTGCTGGATACGTTGCGGCAAATGGTGCGTGATGAAAACAGCCCGCTGACAGAACGTCGCGCAGCTATCGCCATTCTGACGAAGGCCAAAGACCCGCTAACGCTCCCCCCGCTGGTGGAATTGCTCGCTGATCCGCGCCTCCGTGGCGATTCGATCCGCGCGATGGCCAGCTTCGATGACCCGCAGATCCCCAGTTTCCTCATCGAGGGGTACGCAAGCTTTGCACCGAGTGAGCAGCGCGACGCCCTGGTCGCCATGTGCAGCCGCCCAGGCTTTGCCAAGGTGCTGCTCGAGGCGATCGACAAGAAGCAGATTCCGGCCAACCACTTGACCGCCGACCTGGTAACCCAGCTTCGCAACCTTGGCGACGAAGCGCTCAACAAGCGGATCGAGCAAGTCTGGGGGATCGTCCGCGAGTCGCCGGCCGATCGGGCCAAGTTGATTGCCGAGTTCAAGAGTTTTCTCATGTCGCCGTCCGCCGTCGAGCCTGATCTGGAGCTGGGGCGGGCGATGTTCGCCAAGACCTGCCAGAAGTGCCACATCCTGTTCGGCGCGGGAAACAAAATCGGTCCGGACATCACCGGCTCACAGCGGGCCAACCTCGAATACCTGCTGTCGAACATCATCGACCCCAGTGCCGTCATGGCCAAGGAATACGCCCCGCACGTCGTCCGGACTGCCGACGGCCAGGTGATCACGGGCATCCTCAAAGGCGAACTGAACGGCGTCTACACATTCCAGACCCCCGACAACGTGCTGGAGCTGTCCAAAGACGACATCGAGGAGATGAATCTCAGCGAAAAGTCGCTGATGCCCGACAACCAGATCCAGCAGTTCACCCAGCACGAGCTGCGCTCGCTCGTGGCCTACCTGAGTGCCGGCGGCCAGACGCCGATGCTGGCCACAAAGGACAACGTCGCCGGCTTCTTTAATGGCAAGGACCTGACCGGCTGGCGCGGCGACGAAAAGCTCTGGTCGGTCGAAAACGGCGAGATCGTCGGCAATACCGAGGGGCTGGCGCACAACACGTGGCTGGTCAATGAGCTGTCCGTCGGCGATTTCCGTCTGGAACTCGACGTCAAGCTCGTGGATAACGCTGGCAACAGCGGCATTCAGATCCGAAGCCAACCGATGGCGGACGGCGAAGTGAAGGGTTACCAGGCCGACATCGGCGCTGGCTGGTGGGGGAAGCTCTACGAAGAGCACGGCCGGGCGCTGCTGTGGGACAAGAGTGGCGAGGAGCACGTTAAGAAAGGGGACTGGAACCGCTACGAGATCGTCTGCGTCGGCAGCCGGACACAAACCTGGATCAACGGCCACAAGTGCGTCGATCTGGACGACCCACAAGGGGCTCGCCGCGGCATCATCGCCCTGCAGCTCCACTCGGGCGGCAAGACCGAAGTCCGGTTCAAAAACCTGAAGCTGACGCTGCTCCCCGGCATCGAGAAGAGCAGCCCTTATCCGACCAGCCTGCCGCTAGAGGAAGGGCAGAAGATCACGTTCAAAAAGACGGTGCTGGAAGACCTCAATGGGAGCTTCCGCAGCGAAGGAGTCGGTTACGGCGACTTCAACAACGACGGCCGGCTGGACATTGCCGCGGGAAGCGTGTGGTTCGAAGCTCCTCCCCCTAGCCCCCAGCCCCTAGCCCCTAGCCCCTGGAAGCGGCACAACATCCTGGCCGAGCCCAAGCAGTTCCTGAAAACGGTCTACAGCGACACGTTCATGAACTGGGCCGAGGACGTGGACGGCGACGGCAGGCAGGATCTGATCGTGGTCGATTTTCCGGGAAAGCCGACCTGGTGGTTCAAAAACCCTGGTCCCGAGGGCGGCGAGTGGGCCCGGAACATGATCGTGAAGGTCACCAACAATGAAAGCCCGCAGTATCTCGACGTGGACAAGGACGGCAAGCGCGAGCTTGTTTTCGGCGACGGCACCGAGCGGCTGTGCCTGGCCCGGCCGAGCGAGAATCCGCTCGTCGAATGGCGGACGCAGCGCATCTCGCAACCTGGCGAAGTCAAAATCCAGGCCTTCTACCACGGCCTGGGGATCGGCGACATCAACGTCGACGGCCGCGACGATCTGCTAGTGCCGCACGGCTGGTGGGAAGCGCCGGCCGGCGAGCACGCCGGTCATAGCGAACCGTGGCCTTTCCACCAGGCCCCCTTCGGCGAAGCTCAGGCCCAGATGTACGTCTACGACTTCGATGGCGACGGCGATAACGACGTATTAGGCAGCTCCGCCCACCGCCGCGGCATCTGGTGGTACGAGCAACTGCCGGAGAACCAGTGGAAGACGCACGAGATCGACGATTCGATCGCCCAGACGCACGCCCTGATCCTGACCGACATCAATGGCGACGGCCTGCCCGATTTCGTCACCGGCAAGCGGTACTACGCCCACAACGGCCGCGACCCGGGGGAAGACGAGCCGGCGCTGATCGCCTGGTACGAGCTGAGTCGCACAGACGGCAAGCCCGAGTGGACCCAGCACATCATCGACCGGGACAGCGGC
>DATKDU010000397.1:0-26010 GCA_035512595.1 Pirellulaceae bacterium | reverse complement strand
TGGAAATGGTGAGGCGAGTGCAGAGAGCAAAAATGTCGCAGCGGCTTGCTCAATAGAGATTGGCGCTCCCGAAGTCGGGATTGATTCGTCTAGCGAATGCCCTGACGCCCCAGCACAAGGATCTCAAAGCTGGTAGTTGGGCCCGAGCTAAGCCGCCGCGACGCCACCAGTTTATCCCGCTTCATTTCACGATTCAACCAGGCCAGCCTGCCGGCACAGCGCTTGTGCCGTCCTGCTCCGCCCGGCATTCCACCAGCGGGTCAATTGTCGCTTGGCGGCGGTCAATCGGCGTCGGCAATCGACCAGCAAGCCGGCGAGCACTTTCCGCTCCTCCCGATCGCTCGTCTCGCGACGCCACGCCAGCAATCGCTGCCGCTCGACAAGCGCATCGCACACGCGGCCGATCCGATCCTGCAAGTCGCCGAGCAATTCGTATTGCTGCGACCAGCTTTTTTTTGGCATTGCGATGGCGGCTAATTCCAGGGCGTACTTCAGCCGCTTGGTCGCCAACCGCCACTCGTGCAGGCGGGCATCGGATTGGGAAACGCCGCGGCGGGCCAGTTCGGCAAACTCCTTGACCTGCGGGGCGAGCTGCCCGCGGCACCAAGGAGCGAAGGCGACGCCGTTCCCTTCGTGGTGCGGCCGCTGCTTATCGAGGCAGCCGAGCAAACGCTTGACCTTGCGTTTGAGCTTGCCCTTCGTGCCCCACCTGCGAACCAATCGCTGGAAATCCTTGTTCGCGGCTCGCCGCTGGTCCTTCAATCGCTCTGCCAGCGGACCGTGCAGCGACTCCCCGAGTTGTGCTTCAATCACATCCAGGTCGCGAACGGCGCCGGCCGACTGCCGCAAGCGGCGGAGCGTTCTTTTCAGCCGCCGCGATTTCCGCCGGGGCAGCAGCGGAGCGAACAGCTTGAGTGCCGCGGCACTGCGGCGGGTCCAGATGCGGAGCTGGTGAATCTGCTCCGCCGGATCGTCCGCGCCAGCCACCTGGCCCAGGTAATAGACGACCGCCCGCAGACGGGTTTTGAGGGCCCGCTGCGCCGCCTGGGCCGGTGGGTCATCCGGCCCTACGTCGGTGAGCAACTTGTCGAACTGCGGCATGGTAGAACGGAATTTATTCCGTTCGCTTCGTCGAACGGGTTTTACCCCGCTTCTGAATGAACTGGAAGCATGTGTGCCGCGAACGGAATGAATTCCGTTCTACTTCTTGGCGGCGACGCCCAATTCTTTCAGCTTGGCGGCAATATCCGCGCCGTGCGAAGCCGTTTTCACGGCTTTGTCGATGTGGATGATCTTGCCGTCCTCGCCAACGTAAAACGTCACGCGGCCGGGAACTTTTCGCTCGGCGTTGTAAATGCCGTAGCGCGAGGCCACCGTGCCATCGGGATCGCTGAGGATGGGGTAATCGGCTTTCAGCGACTCGGCGAAGCGTTTGTTGGTTTCGGCCGGATCGCAACTGGCGGCAAAGTAGGCGACGTTGAACTGGCGGATCTTTTCCCCTTCAGACTGAAGGGATTGGCACTCCTTCGTTCAGCCACCGGTGAACGCCTTGGGATACCAGGCGACCACGACTGCCTGCTTGCCCTTGAAATCCGAGAGCTTGTACGTTTTGCCGTCGCTGCCGGCGAGCTGGAACTCGGGGGCCGGATCGCCCACTTTGAGCTCATCCGCCTCGGCAGTCGCCGTCAGCGCCAAGGCGACGCAAGCCGCCAGCGCACCAAAAGTCTTCATGATCTTCTCCTGAAACGAAACGAAGGAAGGTTGGAGCTACGCTACCATGCCCGGCGTGAGGCAGCAAGCAACGCGATCAGGCCGAATCCGATTCGTCCTCGGGCATGGCAGCGCCGGCCGATTCCTCGCGCTGCGCCGCCGCTGCCAGCCGCTCGGCCAGCGTCGGCAACGGTTTCGCGTCCCCTTCAGCGAATTGTTTTCCCGCCAGCGCCAGCAGCACCCAGCCGACGATGAACGAAACTCCGCCAATGGGGACGATCGCACCCAGTACTCTTGTTCCGGTCAGTGCCAGCGCATACAAGCAGCCCGAAAAAATGAGTACCCCGAAGAAGAAGCAGATGCCGGCGATATCCAAAAGCAGCAACCGCTTGCGATCGGCCAGAATGCCGACCCCCAGCATGGCCAGCGCGTGGTACATGTGATAGCGGGCGGCAATCTCCCAGTTCTCCAGCCCCTTGTGCCGCAGGTCGTCTCCGGCGGACAAGTCGAGCAGGTCGTAATACTTCGGCAGGCCATGCGCGCCGAAGGCCCCCAAGCCGACGGCCAACCCGCCCAGACACGCCCCCAATACGAGCCACGTTTTGGCGTTCAAGAGAATGCTCCTTGAGGGGATTATATCGCGGAGGTCGGAGGTCAGAGGTCGGAGGTCAGAGAGCAGAAAGCAGGTGTCCGGACGTTTGGGTTCCGGCACTGAGTACAAAGTACAGGGTACTCGGTACCAAGCGCCGCGACACCGACGCCGCACTCGACACCCAGCATTCTGACCTCTGCTCTGCTCTCTGCTCTCCGCTTTCTCCCCTCTGCTCTCTGACCTCTCTCTCGCGCGATACAATCGCCAGCATGAACGGAATTCAAACCTTTCTCGACTTGCTTGCCGGCTGCGACGTGAAGTATCTCTTCGGCAATCCGGGGACGACCGAATTGCCGCTCAACGACGCGCTGGTGACCGATCAGCGATTCCAGTACATCCTGGGACTTCAGGAAGTGCCGGTGATGGCGATGGCCGACGGGTACGCGATGGCGTCGCGCAAGCTGGGGGTCGTGAACCTGCATATTAGCTGCGGGCTGGGGAACGCGATGGGGATGCTCTACAACGCCTATCGCGAAGGGACGCCGCTGCTCGTGACCGCCGGCCAGCAGGACCGCCGGCTGATGTTCGAGGAGCCGATTCTTTGGGGGGAAATGGAGCGGGTCGTCCGCCCCTGGACCAAGTGGGCGTGCGAAGTCCGCCGGGCGGCCGATTTGCCGCAGGCCGTGCGGCGGGCCGTGCAAGCGGCCCTGACGCCGCCGACGGGGCCTGTGTTTTTGTCGCTGCCGGTGGACGTGCAGATGGAAGAAGTAGGACAGGTTTTCAACCTGTCCCATAGTGAATCAGAAAACAAGACAGGTTACAAACCTGTCCTACGAATTCCCGACGCACGCGTGCGGCCACCGCTGGAAGCGATCCGCGCCGCAGCCCAGGTGCTGCTCGACGCCACAAATCCTGCGATCCTCGCCGGCAGCCGCGTCACCGAACGGGACGCCGTTCGCGAGCTGGTGGCACTCGCCGAGACGATTGCGGCCCCCGTCATCAGCGAGTCGGGAACGACGCACGGCCGGCTGGCCTTTCCCAGCGATCATCCGCTCAATGCCCAGGGGCTGCCGCTCTGGTCGCCTGAAATCCGCGAGCGGCTCAACGAATTCGACGTGCTGCTGGTGGTGGGCATGGACCTGCTGCGGCAGTACGTCTATTACGAGCCGTCGCGAGCGATCCCCGAGCACATCCGGCTCGTTCACATCGACGAGGACCCGTACCAGCTCGGCAAGAATTATCCGGTGGAAGTTGGCGTCATCGGCGAGACGAAGACGTCGCTGGCGGAGCTCAAGCAGGAGTTGACCGCGCGAATCTCGCCCAAACAGGAAGAGCAGTATCGCGCGCGGGCCGTCACTCTGGGGCAGCAGGCCTTGCTCGCGCGGAGCAAGCTTGAGGTGGCAATCGAATCGCAGGCCCGCCAGCGGCCGCTAACGCCGCTGGGATTGATGGGCGCGCTGGCAAAAATCCTCCCGCCGGCAGTGGCGGTCATCGAAGAAGCGGTCACCACGACCAACACCACGTTCGAGCGGTTGGGGGTGCTCGAAAACACCACCGGCTACTTCGGCCATCGCGGCTGGGCGCTCGGATGGGGGCTGGGAGTGTCGATCGGCGTCAAGCTCGCCTGGCCCGATCGCCCCGTGCTCGCACTCTTGGGGGAAGGGGCCGCCTGCTACGGCATTCAGGGGCTATGGTCCGCGGCCCATTATCAAATTCCGGTCGTGTTCGTGATCTGCAACAATGCCCAGTATCAAATTCTCAAGATCGGCGCTCGCGGGCTCGATCTGCCGCAGGCCAAGGCAGGGCGCTTTGAAGGTCTCGACCTGGTCGGTCCGGAGGTCGATCTGGTCAAAGTGGCGCAAGGATTCGGCGTCGAGGCCCGGCGAATCGCAGAGCCGGACGAGTTGTGCGACGCGATCAGTGCGGCTTGGAAAGCGAACGACCGGCCGATTCTGTTTGACGTCCCGATCAGCCGGGTGGCACAATCACGGCTGAATTATGGTTAACCTTCCCGAAAGCTAAAAATGAAAACCGCCGGCATCTTGATTCTGGTTCTGGGGCTGATTCTCGTCATTGCCGGCATCGGCATGGTGGTGGGAAGCGTCTTCATGGTGCAGTCCGCCTTTCAAGGCATGATGGAATCGCGGGTGCCAGCCCAGACGACGCAATCGACGACGGGTGGTTTTGGTGTGGCTATTACGAGCTTGCGCACTTCTGGATTGCGCCCAGCGGATTTCGTCGGCGGCTTGGGAGAGCAACTCACGCGCGGCGCGGCCGTTAAGCCACAAGGACCGCACCACCGCACAGATCGCAGTGTGCACCTGGCAGACGGTCAACCGGCGGCTGTGGCTGAGCTATTGTCGTTAGCCATCGGAGAACGTGATCCATGGGCAAAGCACCTCCGACTTTATCGGCCGACAAGCTGGAGTTGTACGAAAAGCTGGTAGCGACCAATCCGGATGTAGAGCGGAAAGGTGCCGCCACTAACGCGGGACAGGTCGTTGTGAAAGAGGGCACCTGCGGGTCACCGAAAGCAGCGAGTCCTACGCGTCCTTCACGTCGATCCCCGCTTTGAAGTCGCGGAGCTTGTCGCCGCCGGCAGCCAGGAACCAGTCGTTGCTCGATTCGCCATAGAGTTGGTCCACAGCGCCGTCGCTGGGGGTTTTGTCCAGGTTGAGGGCGAAGTTCCCGTCGGTCTGGCCGATGCGAATCGCGGCGGCGCGGCCAGCAGTCGGCCCGACGGTTCTCCATTCCGACAGGATCGCCAACAGCGCGATGGCGTATTCGTCATGCTGCGTCGAGTTGCCAACGAGGATATCATCGTCATTGCCGCCGCGCAGGGTGTCGGTTCCGAGCCCGCCGATGAGCAGGTCGCGTCCCACGTCTCCCCACAACTGGTCGTTGCCGGCGCCTCCCAGGAGCAGGTCGCTGCCGGATCCGCCGCGGAGTTTGTCGTTGCCGTTGCCGCCAAAGAGTTGATCGTTTCCAGCTTCGCCGTAGAGCAGGTCGGCTCCGTCGCCCCCGTCGAGGACGTCGTTCCCGCCGCGGCCATAGATCGTGTCGTTTCCGCCGCGGCCGAAGATCTTGTTGTCCGCGCCGTTGCCGATCAACCGGTCGCCGAAGTTGGTGCCGACCAGGTTCTCCAGCGTCCCTTGCAGCTTGAGCGTGTTGCCTGCGCCAAGGGTCTGATTAACGGTCGTACCCAGGTTGACTCGCGCGGCCGCGGTCATGGCCGACAAGTCAAGCTCGTCGCTGCCGGCGGAATCAACGATCGTCAGCCTGGCATTCTTGCTGCCGATCTTGTACAGGTCGTCTCCCAGATTGCCGTCGATGCGGATCGGCCTCTTGAAGTTGGCGCCGACGATCTCGACCAGGTCAGCGCCGTCTCCCAGGAGGACGTTGATCCCCTTGCTCAAGCCGGCGAAGGGAATGGCGACGTCGGTCACGCCGTTGACGAACGTGCCGTTGCGGCCCGTGATGCTGACCGTGTTGGTTCCGCCGGTGCCGAGCTGAATGAGCAGGTCGTTGGCGCTGGCGTTGCCGGTGATCGTCAGCTTGCCGGCGGCGACGGCGGCCGTCACGTCGTTGGCAGCGACCGGCAGGGCGTCGGTGGTATCGGACGCGGGCGTCGAAAGCCCCGTATCGTCGGTCACCACCAGATCGAAGGTGTACGTCCCTTGAATGCGGGCGATGAAGCTGGGGGATGGACCCGTCAGAGCGAACTGGCCCCCCAGCGGATCGGTGACCGTCCACACGAATTTCAGAGGCTCGTTGACATCATCCGGATCGGAGGCGGCCGCATTGAGCTGGATGACATCGCCGACGTTGACGTTGGGGGGTGCGACAAACGCCACTAGCGGCGGGTTCGTTCCACCGCCGCCACCGCCGCCGCCACCGCCTCCTCCTCCGCCGCCACCACCACTGGGGCCCGGCAGGCCCGGGCTTTCCAGGAAGCGATGATCGAACGCGCTGACCAGGGCCTCGGCACTGTTGGGGTTGCCAGCGCCGCCGGTAATGTCGCCCAACTCGCCGGGGCCGGGGAAGCGGGCGGTGAGCCAGCTACAGACGTCCAATTCCGAGCCGTTGAAGAACAGGACGACCTGGCCGCAACCCGTCTGGAGGGCCGCGTTTTGCGCCAGGCGGTCATGCGTGCCGAAGGAAACGACGGTCGTGCCGGCGGCGATGAGGATGTCGCGGAAGTCTCCGCCGGGAACGAGGACCGGAGCCTGTGCGACGCCGCTGGCATCGATGTCCCGGCGATGATCCGGAAACACAAAGTCGTCAATGTTGTTCAGCAGATCGTTATTCCCCGTGCCACCAAAGATGCGGGCACGCTGCGGAACCTGGCCCACCGGGCCGACCGAGCCAAAGTGCCCGATGAGGGGACTCGAGTCGCCGGCGCCGAAGAACAGGTTGGGAATGTCAGTGCTCCCTTCCAGCAGCTCGCCGTCCGCCAGGGGATCGGCGCTTTGGCCCCCCAGACCTTCCAGAATGTTGAACTGGACGTTGCTCTCCTCCGCCACGAGCGGATCGAAATCCCGCTTGACGTCGATGATGATCGTATCCACCCCGGTCCCGCCCACCACGCGCAACAGTTCGCTGCCGCTGGTGCCGAAACGGTTGGGGCTGACGGGCAGATCGTCAAGCGGGTCGGCATTTCCGCCGTGGGCAATGTTGCCCACCGTGATTTCGTTCGACGCTCCCGGCAGCCCGACGATGATGAGCTGGTCCAGCTCATCCACACCGTTGCCGGCACGGACCACATACTGGTCCATCTCGCGGATGCGAATGCCGAGGTTGTTCGTATTGTCGAAAATCCCCCCGGGGCCGATGTCGGTCACGAGGTTGGTGTTCAGGCCGTCCCCCGTGTCGATGTAGGCGAACTGCCGCTTGCGGGGGAGCGTGTCGGCCGATTGGTCGAGGTCGATCACGTCGGCATCGCCGACGCCGCCGTCGATCGTCAGGCTGGTGACGAGCGCCGCCGGGCCGTCGTAGTCGGCGGCATATTCCAGCCGGAAGCGATCGCTGCCGGCATTCCCTTCGAGGACGAATACGTTCCCCTCGGCCAGTCGCTGCGGATTGATGAGGAACAGATCGCTATTGACGTTGCCGCGGATCGTGGCTGTTTCGCTCGGATCGTCGCCAGGGTTGATGAGGCCGGTCGTGCCGAGGATCGTGATCGTCGTTCCGGCGGCATCGATAGCGCCTCCCGTATCTCCCTCGAGGAGAATGTCGATGCCGGCGTTGATCGAGTTGCCCGTTTCGAGCAGGAAGTCGTCGCCAAATCGGAGGGTGACGTTGCCGGCGGCAGTCACATCCTCAACGACATTGAGGTCCTCGCCGCTGGCAGCCGTGTCATCGACGGTGACGAGAATGTCGCCGCCGGAGATCAGCCCGGTCGTGCCGGTGAAGCCGCAGTCCCCGCCAGCAGCGACCGACTGGATGGTTAGCTCGTCCACGTCGAAGTAGTGGAAGCTGCCGCCGCTCGTGCCCGAAAGAACGCCGACGTTATTTCCCGCCTGGTGGAAATCGACGGAGCCGCCGGCCTGGACCCCCAAGGCGCTGGCGAACACAGTGCCGTCATTATCTTGCGCTGCCGATCCGGCGATGCGCAGGCGAATCTCGCCGAGGAGGGCATCCATTTCCTCATTGACCGCCAGATTGCCGGCGATGGTCCGCAAATTGATGTTGCCGCCGGCCGATTCCAGTCCAGTGAAGCCGGTGAACACTCCAAAGGGGGCGACCGCATCGATGGCAAAGCCGTTGATCTCGCTGAATTCGATCAGATCGCCTGTGGTTTGCACCGCCAGTTGGTTGACGTTGTTGGGGCCATCGCAGAGAGTTACAGCGCCGCCGGCGATGATTCCCAGCTCTCCCGCGATGATGGGTGCAGTTGCAATCTGATCGACGGTCGTACCGGCGACGATGCCGACGATCGTCGTCGCCGCGCCGGTGGCGTTGATGAGTTGATTGATTTGCAGGCTGGTATCCATTTGCAGGGCAACGTGGCTGGTCGCGCCGCTGGTCGTGATACCGCTGGTCGAAAGCGTCAGCCCGTTGACGGTTCCGATAATCAGGTCATCGTCATCGCGGAAGCTGATTGAGTTGTTAGTATTGGCGGCCAGAGTGTCCACATCATTGGTGGCCATGGGTAGCGTGTAAGAACCGTCGCCGCGCAACTGGAGGGCCGGGGCCAGAATCGGGTTGCTCTGGGTTACCGGGCCGGTGCTCGAAAGCGTCACCGCGCCGGTGACCGACTGAATGCCAACGGTGGCCACGAAGCAGAACCCGCTGCCAACCGCGCCGATGTCAAAACCGCCGGCATCCCGGAACTCGACGGCCCCCGCCGTGTCTGATTCGGCGGAGAAGACCAGATCGATCTGATTGAGGGCTTCATCCAGATCGATGTTTCTAGCGGCGCGAGCGCCGAGCCGGTCGCCACTGAGGACGCCCGCGGCGGTCTGGCCAATGCTGCCGCTGTCGGCTTGCAACCGAATCGCATTGCTGACAGTAATCGGGGCGGCAATCGTCAAATCGCCATTAAGCAGACAGATCTCGAAGTCGATGCTGGATACGCCGCTTCCGCCGCCGGTGTAACAGCCGGAATCGGTCACGGAGCCAATCGTCAGGCTGCCAAGATTGAGAAAGGCAAAGAAGCCTCCGGCGCTCCCTTGGAGAACGCTGACGTTGTTCGCACCTAGCAACTCGACGTTTTGAGCGGCGCTCGCTCCCAGCGCGAAGGCGACGATTGCCCCCGTGCCGAAGATGTGCCCCGTGGGCTCGGTTTGAAGGCGAACGGTCCCCAAGCCGGCGTTGATGCCGTCGAGCAGGGTGATCGTGTTCCCGGCACACACGGTCGCATCGCCGCCGGCCGTTGTAATGCCGCTGATGCCGTCCACCGTGGTGATGAACAGGCCGTCCGCATCGCGATACTCAAAATCGTCCGCGCCGGCGATGTTTCCGGTCAGCACGGCGGCCAGATTGCCGACGTTATTGGTGGCGGAGGCGTAGTTGACGGCTCCGAAAGCGCGGAAGACGGCTTGGCCGGCCAGGAGTTCGCCGCCGCTTTGCGTAATGCTGCCGCGGTCGCCGTCGGCCACGCCGCCCCCTTCGTTGTCGGCGGTGAAGCGGACCAGTGCCGAGGTGCTGATCGTCCCCGCGGTGTGCAGGATGTCGTCTCCCGCCTGAAGCTGAATCGTGCCGCCGCCGGTGCTGGTGACGTTGGCGGAGATCGTCAGGTTGTCGCCCGCCGCGTTGCTGTTGCTGGCCGTCAAGGTAATGTTGCCCGGAGCCGTTTGAGGCGCGGCGACCGTCAGGGGGCTGGTTCCCGCAATGTCGATGTTGCCGCTGACGCCGGTGACGGAGACCGCACCTAAAGTCGCGAGCCTGACGTCGAGACTGATATTCGATGCCGCCGTCGCCGTCAAACTGCCCGCAGTTGCGATGAAGTTGGGAGTGCCGCCGTTGCCGTCGGTGATCGCGGCGTCGGAAGCGAGCGTGATCGTGGTTGCCGCTCCGGCGGTGAACTGGGCATTGGAAGCAATCTGGCCGCCGGTGATCGTCAGCGTGCCGGCAATCTGGCTGTCGGCCCCAATGGTCACGACTCCACCGGCCGTCGCCGGATCGTCGGCATTGATCGACAGGTTGTTGACGAGCGCCACGCCGCCGCTGCCGAATGCCGCCAGCGTCACCGGGCCGTTTGCGCCGCCCGAGGTGTCGGTGTTGATCGTCAGATTGCGTGCGGCCGCGTTGGCGCGGATCAGCGCCGTCCCGGCAAACGTGACTGCCCCGGCGGCGCTGTTGTTTCCGGCCTCGGAGTCGATGGTGACGTTGGCCGCAGCAATGACGACCGCCGTGCTGCCGGCGATCGAGACGTTGCCGCCGTCGGTCGAGAGGTTGGCGGCCAGGCGAATCGTCGATCCGATGAGCGTAATCGCGCCCCCCGCAGCCGCGGAAGAATCGATCGGCTGGTTGACGTTGATCGTCTCGGCAGTGAGCGAGACGGCCCGCAGCGTGGTATCGACGTTGATCACGTCGTTGCCGCCGCCGCCAATGACGGTGATCGCCGCCGCGAAGCCGCCCCCGAGCGACGTGAAGGTGATCGTGTCGTCATCGTCGGAGCCGCCGTTGACCGTCAGGGTCTGCGTCGGATTAGGGAAATCGATGCTTTCCAGGGCCGGGCCGGTGAACGTCGCGCGGGTGATGCCGGCGGCGACGCTGGTGAACTCGGTGCCGATGGTGTCCGTCGGGAAATTGTTCGCCGGATCGACGTTGATTGTCACGTTTTGCGCAGTGACCGTGGCGTCAAACACAATCGGCTCAAGGCCGGTGAAAACGACCGTGCGCGTTCCGTTGAGCGTCAACTGGCCGGCGTTGGTGCCGCTGGCGTCGTAGACCAGCGAGGTGAGCGCGCCGCCCGTGAAGCGGAGCGTGTCCGTATCGTCGCCGCCGTGGAATTCGATGTTTTTGTCAAGCGTGCCGAGGTCGATGGTCAGTTCATCGTTGCCGGCGCCCGTATTGAAGATCAGCTTGGAGCCGGTGATCGACGCCAGCGGAATCGTGACCGTGTGCTGATCGGCGCTATGGAACGCCCCCGGAACGTCGGCGCCGACCAGATGATTGGGATCGAAGAGGATCAGATTGCCGCCGCTGATCGAAACGGTGAGCGTGTCGTTGCGGCCGCCGGGAGTGACGTCCTCAAACAGCAGGTTGCCGTCCCCATCGAGCGTGGCCTGCGGAACGTCGTCGTTGTTGATGGTTCCGGTAGCTTCGTCGGCTCCACCCACGGTGTAATCATCCCCCGGCTCGACGGTCACCACGACCGTTTCGTTCGGCTCAAAGCCCAGATCGGTCGTCGGATCGACCGTGATCGAGGCGGTCGTCGCCGCCGCGCCAAAGGTCACCGTCTTGCTCGTCCCCGCCCCGCTGGCCCCGGTTTGGTCATAGTCAAACCCTTCCACGGCAGTGCCGCTGAAGGTCACGTTGACCGGGAGCGCACCGGCGGACGTGTCGGACCGCGTGAGCGTGTAAACCAGATTGGCCGCACCATCTTCGGTGACCGAAGCGGGAGCGACGGCAATCGTCACCTGTGCCGCCAAAACGCGACGTTCCTCCAGGTGCTCCAAGAGCAGCCTCCGCTGCTGCTTCTTCCGGAGGTCCTGGGAACGAGACGAGCGGCGGCGTGCGATGGGGGGCGGCAACATAAGGCGATCCACAACGAGCAGGATTTGGACGAAACTGGCTTCAGATGCCGACCTTCCCACCGGCCAGCCACCTTGGACGGACCGGGGGAGAAGTGGGTTCCGCAGAATGCCCTCACAGCCGCGAAATCTGCGGGCATTGCAAGCAAAAACACCCAGCGGCAGAGAATTGTCTGTAAGTCCATAGATTATTTGGTTTTTCAGTCGATGCAAGCTTTTGGTGGAAAACAATCGCGGCCGCCGATCAGCGGATCCTGACATGAGGTCCGGCGATCGCTTTCCTCGGCAAATTCGGGCTTTCTATCGCCCCATTACACCACGGGCCAAAAGCAGCGACGCCAGTGGCAGCGGTTGCATGGGCCAGCGGGCTGCGCTTAGCTTGGACGGGGTGCTTTGTTTGTCAACTGCCGCCGAGTCCTCTATCTTAGGTAAGTGCTTCTGGCCAATTCCTCGCACATCCACCTGCCACGCCGAGGTGGAGTCCCCTCATGCGCACTTATAGTCCTGGCGACGAGCCGATTCCTGGCTACCGGCTGATCGACCAACTGGGTCAAGGGAGCTTCGGCGTCGTCTGGCAGGCCGAGGGGCCTGGCGGCGTGCTGGTGGCCATGAAGGTCATCAGCAACCTCAACGGCATTCACGCCATCCGCGAGTGGCAGTCCCTTCAGAACGTGATGAATCTGAAGCAGGCGAACCTGGTCGAGATCTACGGCGTGTGGTTGAAGGACGAGCAGGGGCAGGTGCTGCGCCCTGAGGAGGTGCGAGCCCTGATCCCTCCCGAAGCGGAGGTGGCCGCCCCCGTCACCGAGACCTCCGTAGCGGCCCCCGCAGCCATAGCGCCGCGAAAGGCGGTTTGGGCCGGAGACAAACGAATCGCAAAACCGGCAGCCGCGCCTCACAAGCTGGAAGGGGCGACCCTTCAGCCCGAGGACGACCTGCCGACAGCCGGAGCTGGCAATGGTTCGACTGCGGCCGACTCGAGCCAGCCGAGCGAATCGCCCAGTGCTGGGACTGGCTCCGCGAAAGATGCGGCCAGCGCCAAGGATTCAACCGGGTCCAAGGAATCGGTCTCCTCCGGATCGCGCGGCAAATGGAGCAAGGCCGGCGGAGTGCCGCCGCTGGAGCTGGTCAGCGCCATGACCCTCGGCGAAGGGACGCTGATGAGCCGCCTCAAGCAGTGCCAAGGGCAAGGTCATCGCGGCATTCCACGGCCGGAGCTGCTGCGGTACATGATGGAAGCCGCCAAGGGATTGGCCTACCTGAACGATCGCAAGATGCACCACTGCGACGTGAAGCCGGAAAACTTGCTGCTCGTGGGGGGGTCGGTCAAGGTTTGCGACTACGGCTCGGCATTGCGGACGATTTACTCCGCCGAGTCGCGCACGCACCAGGGATATACGGAGCAATACGCAGCCCCCGAACAGCTCTCGGGGCGAAAGGTGAAGCTGCACGCCTCGACCGACATGTACGCCTTGGCGCTGACGTACTACGCGCTGCGTACGGGAAAATATCCGTGGGGCGACTTGTCCACCGAGCCGATTGCCGTGGTCAAGTACAGCGAGAAGTTTGATTTTTCTGCGCTGGCGAAGCAGTCGCGCTATCCGTATGAATGGCAGGTGATCCGCAAGGCGCTCAAGCGCACCCCAGAGGAGCGATTTCCCACGACGATCGAGTTCGTCGAAACGCTGGAAAACGCCGCACGGCGCGAAGAGGAAGCAACGCGAGCGCGGCGGAGGCGGCGAATTCGCAACCTGGCGCTGGCCGTAATGGCCGTGCTGCTGATCGGGGCGGGAGTAGGGGTCTGGATCAATCGCGACAAGCTGCCCTCGTGGGCTCCCATTCGATCCACCGAGGATCAATTCAACTCGGCCGTCGTCGCGAACGACGTGGTGCGGGCGGTCGGGATTGCCAACGCAGCGGAACCGGCGTTGAATCCCTCAAGCGTCGCCGCCGGCATTGCGACCGCGTTGCAGAACCTTCCCGCGGACCAACTGCAGGAAGCGCTCGAAAAAACATTCACGCTCAAGCCCGAGTACCGACAGGCGCTGGGCGAGGCCGTCGGCAACACGAGCATCAGTCATTTTCAGGCCACTTTTCGCGATCAGATTGCGAGTCACGACTACCCGCAGATTCTTGAGGCTGTTGCACAGGATCAAGGACTCAAGGACTGGCAACTCGATGCCACGGTTCGCGATGCACTCCTCGACCAGTGGCTCCAGAAGGGCCGCGCGACACTGGCTGATGCTGCGCACGATCCCCAGCGGGCCGGCGAAAGCGTGAAGCCGCTGGCGGCGCTGGCAAACGCAGTCGCCGACGATTCGGCTCGTCGGTCTGAGATCGACAGCGTGGTGCAGAAACAACTTGGCGCGTGGCTCGATTCCGCCGAGTCGATGCTCGGCAAAGTGCCCGAGCTTTCTGCGGCCCGCGAAGAGTTTCGCTTCCTGGCCGCGGCAGCAAACAGCTACCTTCAGGCCAGATCCGACGCGCCGGCGGAGATTCGCACGCTGCGGGCGATCGCGCAGCTCGGCGAGCTGGCGGCCCGCTTTCGTCTGGCCAGCGAACCGTCCGCGGACCTGGCGCAGGCGCTGGCCGCCATCAGCGATGCCGATTTGTTGTCGTCGCCGGCCGCTCAATCGCGGCGGATTCTGCTCACGCGGGCGTCAGCTCCGGCAAACGACCCCGAGCTGGTCAGCGATCGCTTCCTGACGAGCGAGCTTCCCCTGCTGCGCAGCCTTCCTCCCGGCTGGCAGCAGGAAACGCTCGACGAAATCAAAAAGCGGGCCATTGAAGTCGCCAAGAAACAGCATGCGGCGGGCCAGCTCGCCAATATCGACGCGGTCTTAAGCGCTCTCCAAGACGACCGCCTAACCCTCGATTTCGTTCGCGATGCGCTGGCCGCCGCGGCGTCCGCTGCCGACGAGACGGCATTCACCAAAACCGTGGATCTGGCCCGCCAGCGGCTCGATCCGTTGCCGGAAAAACTGGAGAAGCCTACCGATGAACAGGCCCGCAGTGTGCTTCAGGCCTGGCTGACGCTGTTGGATGCGGACTCACCGGCGGCGGGACAGGTGACGGCCGTCGTACAGACGTTCGAAGCGTGGGGCGCCACTGCCAGCGGCGATACGCGTGCGGCAGCGTGGTTTCCCGGCTTCGTGGAAGGTCTGGCCAGGCGTCCCCGGCGCTGGCCCGCGGAGTTCCTGTCCAGTGAAATTGCCGAGCTGGAGAGTGCGGCCGCTACGAGCACTAGCCGGATCGACCGCCACCTGGCGGCACTCGCTTTGCGCTCGCAGCGGCTGTTGATCCTGGCCGTGGAGCCGATGCCCACGGACGAGCAGCTCGCACAGATCGAGCAAGACAGCGAACGGCTGGTGGCCGCGCGGGACGACGAGGAGGACGGCGAGCTGATCGGCCGCTTTGTCGATCCGTCCGTGCTGGTGGATGCGCTGTGGGCCGAAACGCAACTAGCGCAGGTCGCTCTGTCGAAAATGGCCAGACCGGCGATCGAGCCGGACGTGAAAGGGGCGCTCGACCGGCTGACGCAGTATCTTAAGGATCAGCCGGCCAGCGGAGCAGACGAGGAAGATTTCACCCCTTACCTGAAGTATGTCGCCGACGTGCATCGAGTCATCGCCCCTCCGCCGGGAGACACCTTGGATAACGTACTCCCGCCGCCGTCGGGGGCGGACGCCTGGCTCGCTCCGCCGCGGCGACATGCGGTTGCCGCTGCGCTGCTCTTGGAGCTGGCCGATCGCGCCGGGACGCCGCCCTTCACGCGCGGCGCGGATCTCTCGACGTACAGCGACACCTTCGGGCGCCAACGTCCGCGACTGGAGTCGGCCCGGGCGTGGGCCACTGCCGGCAGCGATCAAAAGATTGCGGCCGAAGCCCGCCTGGCCTTGGCTCTGTTTTATGGCGGCGGCGAACGGGACTGGAAGTCGATCCTCGACGCAGCGCAATCTGCGACTGCCGACCGGCAAGCGTGCCAGTCGGTGATCAGTCCGGTGCAATACTCGCATGTGCTGCTCGTCCATGCCGAGGCCCTGCGCCAAGCCGCTCCCGGCGACGATCCCAGCGCGTTGATCCACATCCTGGCGGAACTGTTGGCGCGCGAATGCGACTTGTACGACGGGAGCAAGGGGTGCCTGGCGGATGCCGACCTTTATGAACGGGTGGCAGCGCCGGCGCTGGCGCTGATTGGCGACGAGTCCCCGGGGAAGGCAACCGTGCCGCCGGCCGATCTCGCGGCGATCTACGGCGGCGTGGGGACGCTGCTGGAGCGCGACACCAGCCGGCGGATCGCCGTCGATCACTACGAGTTCAATTCGGGGCCGGACCAGTATGCCCAGGCGATGTTAGACAGTTTTCAAAGAGCCAGCGAACACGAAGCCGATCCGACTCGCAAGCTGCGCTGGCTCGCCGGTCAGGGGCTAGCCCTCGATCGCCAGGCCGAGCTCATGCCGCGTGACGATTACAGCAGCCTTGTCAAAGACCTGGAAGCGATCGCGGGCCGCATGGAGGAATTGGACACGGCCTATTTCGCCGCGCCGGCACTGCGCGGCTTGGCGGCATTTTACAGCGCGCCCAAGGTCAACGACCTGGCCGATCTCGACAGCGGAGAGAAGCAGCGGGAAGCGGCACTGGCCGGATTTCGCCTGGCGCTGACTTCGCTGGAGCAACATCCGCAGGGCGGCTCGCCGTGGTGCCGCTCGTGGCAATCGACGATCCAGCGGCTGGCCAGCCACATCTGCCTCCAGCAGTCGTGGAACCTGACTTGGGGTCCGCAGATGCAGACTAAGCTGCAAGAGGCGATCCAATTCGCCAGCGAGGCCAAGCGGTCGGCCCCCGACCGGCTCGAAGAAGCACAGGCATCCTCCACCCTGGGCAATGCCTACGAGGACATGGCCTTTTATCTGAAATGCGTCCCGTTTTACGAGCGGGCCGAAAAAGAATTTCAGGCGGCCCAGAAAGCGGTTGCGGACGTCGATCCGTTCCAAGAGTTCTTGTTTCGCCGCAACCTGATCCGTGTCCAGTATCGGCGGCTGTCGCACGACCCGGCGCTGGCCGACGACGTGCGGAAAGCCTGGAGGCAAAAACTTCCGGCGGACATGGAGCAGTTGCTCGAGGATACGAAAACGCGGCGGCTCGATCGCTACCAGACGTTTACCGAGTTCTGGCTGGCGGACATGCTCTCGACGCTGCTGGACGGCGACATTCCAGCGCTTGAGCGTGCCGAGGATTTGTACAAGAAGATTCCGCCAGACGCCAGCGCCAAGGCGACGGCCAAACGCTACTACCTGGCCGGCGACTGTGCGATGCGGCTGGCGATCCTGCACGAAGAAGCCAACCAGCCGGCCAAGTCGGACGAAGCGATGAACCGGGCGCGGCGCTACATGGAACCAATCCTGCCGCTGGAAAAGGAACTGACCGACGCGGGATCGCGCAGTGAAATCGCGCAGCTCCGGGGCGACATTGCCGCCGATCGGCAGGACAGCGTGGACGGCGAGTTTGCCCAGTACGTCGCTGAGTGCCAGCGGAGTGCCGCGGTCGGCGGCCTGTCGCCGGAGGAATCAGCCAGACTGCAAATCCGCCTGCACCTCATGGTAGGGGCGACACCTTGCAAATCGGAGGAGAATCATGCGGCCCGGCAGGAGGCCATCGACGAGGCGTTCCGCCTGCTCGTCGAGCAGCGAGCGCTGCTCGATGAGCGCGAGTACGCGACGCTCCTGTTGCGGGCGACCAACATCGCGCTGGAGCGCGCGGTGGCCTATCACAAACCGCCGCGCACCACGCCGCTGCCGGCTTGGGACCTGCTAGCACTTGGCAAGCGGGCGCTGGACGCGGCCCGCCAGGCCGAGAAGCAGATCGGGCAGGTCGAGTGCTGCGCAACCCCGATGGAACCCTCGGTCGGCAAGGTCACGGGCTACGACTCCGTCTGGGAGACCCGCGGTTTGCGGATGGCGATCGCCAAGAACCTGATGAAGCCGATCTACGACAGTCCGAAGTCCAAGCCGGAGCGAGCCGCCGAGCTGACCTGGATCAGGACGCAGCTTGAAGACCTGAAGAAGGCTCTTCCCCGCGAAGGGGAGCAGGCGAATGCCATGCGGACCAGGATCGACCGGGACTATTTGCGCCTGCTCGTTCCCCTGCTGGACGAGCTCAAACGGGGTTGAATGCTCGCGACGGCACGCTTGCCGAACCGGCGACCTGGGCAAAGTCGTTAAAGATGGAATTCGGATTGCTCCGAGTATCACTTGTAGCGGATTTAGTGTCGCTCCCAGCGCTGGGGTCATGCGCGCGGAGGCTGTGACTGCGGCACTCGGTCTGCGCTGGCGCTGCGGGATCACTTCCCAGCGCGAGCCGGAAGGTCTCCCTGCTGCTAGCAAGCGAGATCGTTCGAAGGGTCCGCGGCGGACGTGATTGTTGTCCCGACTTGAGACCGTCCCATGAAGCATACCCAGCCTTGGCGTTCGCTGATCCTGGCGCTGAGCGCTGCGCTGGTCCCGGCCTGGTGCCGCGCCCAGGACGACGCCAGCGGCCTGAGCCCGCTGGATGCTCTGCCGCCCTTGGCGGCCGGTCCCTTCGGCGACGCCGGACCGTTTGACGTGCTCGCCGAGCCGTACGAGCCGCTCCGCGTCCGCCCCGTCGATTTCATGGTTCCCAGCGATCTGCTCGAGCAAGTCCCGGAAGGGGAGCGCGAGGCCCGCCGGCGGCGCGGCGTTGTGCCGTCGCGAGAATTGGAAGCGGAAGCCGAGGCTGCCGAGCCGACTAGCGAATCCGTGGGCTCCGTCGAGATTGAAGAAAACGCATCCGCCGACGCCGGCACCGCCATCCAGGAGAGTCCGTCGATCCAAACGGTCAACATCCAGCGCCGCAGCGCCATTGCCTTCGATCCGCGCGTCCGCGGTTATCACATCGGCCAGGTGTATGCCCAGGGAGAAGGGATCTGGTGGAACCCGGTTCGTCCCGACATGGACTCCATGCTGGGCCGCCTCGATCCCCGCATGATCGACCGGCTCGACGTGATCCCCGGACCGTATAGCGTCCGCTATGGCCCCGGTTTCGCCTTCATCGACGCCGACCTGGCCGACACGCCCCGCTATTACAACGGCTGCGAATGGCACAACCGCAGCGGCTACACCATTCGCGCCAACGGGCCGCAGCACTATGCGGTCGATACGTTCTACGGCGGCAGCGCCAACTACGGATACATCATTAACTACGGCTACCGCAACGGGGCCGACTACCTGGCGGGCAACGGCCAGCGGATTCCCTCCAGCTATCTGCTCAACAACGTCAGCTCGCAGTTCGGCGTCGATCTGGCCCAGGAATCGCGGCTCGAATTGCGGTACGATTTCCTCGACCAGCGCGATACCCAGATCCCAGGCCAGTTCTTCGACATCGACGAGCTGGAATCGCACGCCTTCCTCGTCAGCCTGATCGACGAGCAGTGCTCCGCACCCTGGACGCGATTTCGGCTCGACGCCTGGCACCATCGCACCCCCATGCGCGGCTCCGTGGGCAACGACTCGGCATTCCAGATTCAGGACCGCGTTTCGGCGGCCCTGCAAAATGCGGGGAACGAAAACGTGACGTTCCAAGGCTTTACCAACGCCAAGCTCGTCTCCTCGGGAGGCCGCGCCGAAGCCCTCTTCGGCGAGCCCGACAGCGCTCAGCTCCGCACGGGCGTGGACCTGCGGCACGTGCGGCAGTCGATCGAAGAGTCCTTCCCCATCGGCTCGATCACACCCTTCCCCATCGGCACGCAGCTCCTGCCCTCGGAAATGTTCAACCCCGGCATGTACGCGGAGTTGGGATTACCCATGACCAGCTACTGGACCACCCGCTGGGGTGCGCGGGTCGATTACGTTCACACCACGGGCTACCTGGAAGACCCCAGCGATACGTCGATCCCATTTCCCGACGACCTGAAACAAGACGACACGCTGTACGCCTTCTACATGATGAACGATTTGCAGCTCACCGACGTCCTCACTGCGTCGATCGGCTTTGGCGAGGCCCAGCGGCCCCCCACCTTGGTCGAGCGGTATGCCGACGGCGTGTTCGTCAGCGTGCTGCAAAGCGGCTTCACGCGGGTGATCGGCGATCCGCGGCTCGCCCCGGAGAAGCTGTGGCAGCTCGACGGCGGCTTGTATGCCGACTACGGCGATCTGCGCGGCAGCATCACCGCCTACCACGCTTGGATCCAGGACTACATCACCTATCGCGGCGGCGAGGTGCGCGATCCCACCGGCGCCTTGCTGGTCCGCTACGTCAGCACGCCCCTGGCGACGCTGACCGGGTTTGAATTCAAAACCGAAAAGGACCTCTCCAGCAGTTGGACGGCATTCATCGCCGGGCACTACGTGCAAGGGCACGACCAGACGCTCGATGCGCCCCTGCCGGGCATCTCGCCGCTGGAGGGGATTGCCGGCCTCCGCTGGCATTCGGCCGAAGACCCCGACCGCCTGGGCGCCGAGTTCCTGCTGCGGGCCGTGGACGCCCAGAACCGCTTGGGGGTGATCCGGCTGGGAAATCTGTTTGACACCAACGAACAGTCCACGGTGGAACAAGTGACCGGCGGCTTCACCGTGGTTCATGTCCGCGGATACTGGGTCCCCGACGAAGAGAAGCGGCTGAGAATCGTCGGCGGCGTCGAGAACCTGTTTGACCGCACCTACCTCCAGCACCTCGACCTGCGGCTGGCGGGAGGAGGCGGCGGGCCACCCCCCAGCGGGCTGGGACCGTTTGGCCGGGCCTTTGCCTATGCCCCGGGCATTACCCCGTACCTTGGTATCGATTGGACCTATTGAGCAGGCGGCGCAGCCGGCCGCCGGTTCAGCCAGCACTACCACGACCGAATCCATGCACAAGGAAAACGACAAGTTCCGATGAAATCGAGGAACTTGCTCGCTGCCGGACAACCCGTCCGGCCGCGGTAAAAGGAAATTGCCATGCTCACGCGCCTTGCCATCGCCCTGTGCTTCGCTGTGAATTGCCTCCCCGTCCTGGCGAGCGACGCCGGCGCCGGCCGGCACGTCGTCATCGTGCTCGACGCGTCGCGGCACATGGCCGGATCGCTCTCCTCCGCGGCCGCTCCCGGCGAGCCTCGCTGGACGCGGCTCGGCGCTGCACGCGAAGCGGTTAGCGGCGTGCTGTCGTCGCTGGCCGGCGACGAGAAACACACGGTCACCCTCGTGCTGACCGGCCACCGCCTGGCGGCCCAGGACCAGGGCGGCGAATCGGTCGCCGCGGAGCAGCAGGAATACCTGCGCCTTTCCGGCGGCAAATTCGAGCGGCTTTCCCCCGATCAGGACGTCGAGATCGTCCGCGAAAGCCGTCCCCTGACCGAATCGGATCTGGGAGGGTATCAAGCGACGCTGAATGCCCTCAAGCCGTGGGGTCAGGCCCCGCTGCTCATGGCCATCGAGCGGGCCGTGGAGCTCGCCCCCACCGACAAGTCCGCGCGGGAATCGCAGATCGTCGTCCTGACCAGCGGCCAGTGTGAATCGGACGGCATCGAGCACCTGCTGGAAACCTTGCACCTGCACCACGCCGCCGTTTCGATCCTCCACCTTGGCACGGACGAGCAGGACAGCGGCCTCGACAGCCTGCGGCAGATCGCCTCCGAGAGCGGCGGAGAGTTCTACCAGCCGACGACGGCGAGCGAGGTCGCTCGTGCCGCCCGGTCCGCAGCCAACCGCGAGCAGCCGCGGCGAATCGCCACCCTCCGGCCGCAGCCGGTGACCGCCGTCTTCCAGGAACAGCCCGCGCCCGCTCCGCTGGCAGTGGAAGATGCCGAGCAGATGTACGACATCGTGTTCGACGTGACCTACTACGGCATGCCGGTCAAGGATGCCGAGGTGATCATCCATGGCGACAACTTCGACCTGATCTACAACCGGGAAGCGGAGTACGACAAGCCCTCGCTGCGAGCCAACCGCCTGGCGGGGCGGTATCTGTTCAAGGGAGTGCCGCTGGGGAGCTACACGATGGAGATCACGGCCAACGTGAAGAACCGGACGTACCAGGTGATCCGCGGGTTCTCGGCGGACGACGACAACAAGATCCCCGGGACGAGCTTCAAGATCCAGCTCGAGAAGTCCAAGGACGTGCCCCCCCCCGCCAGCCGGACCGTAGGAGAGACCAACGGCAGCGGGGACTTCCAAGCAGTGCAAAATGGCCAAGGCAAAGCTCTTGGCTCCGGCGATAAGCGATTTGAGCATTTATTTCGGTTTATATGTCGCACTCAACTCCTTGCCGACTCATGCTTTGCGATTTCGACCATTTTTTTCTTTAATAAGCGGTCGTCCCTCGGGCACGCTCGCCGGAACATGAACGTATGTTCCAGTCAGCAAGCGACTTGCGCCGCCAGCAGCCTCGCCGGCCCCGTTGCGCGCGATTAGTGCCGATCAGCGCAAAATTGGCCAAAGCCTTATCGCCCGGCGTCGGAGCCAAGCTTTGGTCTACCAGATTTTCAAAGAACAACAGCGCGCAGCAGCGACCCGCCGAAATGGCAGGCTGCCGGGCCGCCGGAAGGCAGGCTGCAACTGCTGTGCCACAATTGTATATATATGTCCAAAATTAAACTCATTTCCAGGCTCCGCCTGGGAACGCAAGAACTCCAGGGTCTGCCTCGACAGCACTCGCAAGAGGCTGGGACCACTCGATACCGCGGGAAAGCGGGATCGAAAGGCGCCGGCTATCTGCGGCGGCGCATGAGCGACTTGAGCTTTTTTTGCCGCTCTTTGTTGGCCCGCCGCCGCTCGTCGGGAGAGGAGTAGCTCGGCCGCAGGTAGGCGTCCGAGCGCTTGGGCTGGGGTTCGTAATCAGTGGGTGCAAAGTACGGGTCGTCCGGCTCCGGTTCGGCGGCAGGTTGCGTCGGCCGCTGCAGCAGGGAGGCGTTGTATGCGGCCATGAACGCCTGACATCCCTCCTTGCTCGTCATGTCGTACCCCGCCTCGCGCCCGCTCATGACCAGCGACTTGGCCATTCCCCAGTTGCGGGGATCGGCCAGCTCGCGCTCCAGCCGGCCAATCGCCTTCTCGTTGAGCTTGTTCAGCACCTTGGCCGCCAGCGGCAGCCGGTACGCCCGGTCGAGGAACTGCCAGAAGTAGCGGAGCTGGCGGATGATCGTGCCGGCTTCTTCCGGTTCGATGGAGACCTTGCACGGAATGTGGGTGAAGAGAATCTGGCCGATGTCGTCGAGCCTGGCGGATGCCGGCGACACGCACTGATAGGCCAGGGAGTCGTAGAGAAATGCGTCCACCATCCCGGCGTCGCCGATCTCGTCGATGCACGCCTTGCCTTCCGGGCTGCGCAAGAACTCCCTGAACAGACCGCGCTGGTAGACCTCGACGTCGAGCTCGTCTCCCTCGTCGTCGAAAAACGGGTCCTGGTGAATGTCGAACATCCGTACTGCTCCGGGAAAGAGGAAGAATCCATCCTCGCTTCATTGTGCCAATTTCGCGCCGGAAGTGAATACGAGGTTGGCGGTGCCGTGCTAGCAATCCGACCGAATCCGTCAGCAAGCCTTGGCGAGCACGCCATCCTTGTCGAGCTCGTCCCCAACCTGTTGCAACGCTTTCATTACGTCGCGAAGGTCATCGCCGGCGAGCGACAGTCGCGTGCAGAATTCCTTGGGGCCCTTGACGAGAAGAAAGCACCGATCCCCGTGTTCCACATCCCAAAGCAGCGAAATGGAGTTCCTGTCACGCTTGCCAACTTCGAACTCGTCAGGCGGTGGCGCTGGCGAACTCAGTGCACTGGCGGCGTCCCTGGGCGCCAAGTGTTGCTTGAGGAATTCAAGCATTTTCTGTACGACGTCGAGTTTAGGAATCTCGACATAGACATACCACGGTCCATCCAACTGAAGAAACCACCGCTGAGGTCCATCACACGTCTCGTCCACGTCAACGTGCCACGAACCAGCAGCGCCGTTGGCGAGAAGTCCAATGGTCGGTTTGACCTCAGGTATACGCGCTTGGGATTTTGGTTTCATCTCAGCCTCGCAGACCGGCTACGCCAGCTTGTTTCCTTGCATGTCAACTCGTATGTAATCTCGGCCACCGTCGATCTGAACGTCCCAGTGGTCTGGCTGTCCCGCATGGGATCGGTCCTTGATCCAGATTCGCCCTTGAGAATCCACGTAACCCCGTTTGCCTTTCTTCGGGCCGTGACCCACTTCGGCCTTCTCGATAACCAAATCTCCGCGGCGGTTTTTTGTGACTCTGGGGACAAATGGAAGATCGCCACTTCTCGGCAATCCGGAATTGTCGATTTGCCTGTCGATCTTGCCTGACATACTGCCGTAGGAATCCAAGGTGCAAGGCAATTATATCGCGCCAACGGAACAATTCTCAATATTTCCGCGGCGTCACCCGCCCTTGCACACGGCCCGGCAGGCCCTGAATCCGCAAGAAGCCTTCCGCATCCGTCTGGTTGTACGACCCGCCGCCCTCCATCGTGGCGATCCCTTCGTCGTACAGGTTGTTGGGGCTAGTGCGGCCGGCGACGATCAGGTTGCCCTTGTAGAGGTCGAGCGAGACCTCACCAGTCACCGGTTTTTGCGCCTCGTGGATGAAGGCCAACAGGGCGTCGAGCTTGGCGGCATACCAGAAGCCGTAATACACCATCTCGGCGACGACCGGCGCGAGCTGATCGCGGAGGTGCATCAGGTCGCGGTCCATCGTGAGCTGCTCCACGACGCGGTGCGCCGTGTAGAGAATCGTCATGCCGGGGGCCTCGTAGACGCCGCGGCTCTTCATGCCGACGAACCGGTTCTCGACCATGTCCACGAGGCCAATGCCGTTGCGTCCGCCGATCGTGTTCAGCGTCTTGACGATTTCCAGCGGCGAGAGCTGCTTGCCGTTGACGGCCGTCGGCACGCCGGATTCGAACTGAATCTTGACGTTCTCGATCTTATCAGAAGCCTTCTGCGGCGGCGTGACCATGCCGAACTCGACCAGTTCCACACCGTTGACGTTCAGGTCTTCGAGCTTCCCCGCCTCGTAGCTGATGTGCAGACAGTTTTCGTCGCTGGAGTACGGTTTGCTGACCGACGCTTTGACCGGGATGTTTCTTTGGCTACAAAAGGCAATCATCTCGGTGCGGCCCGGAAACCGCTGACGGAATTTTTCGATCCGCCACGGAGCGATAATCTTCATCTGCGGGTTGAGCGCCTCGGCCGCGAGCTGAAAGCGGCACTGGTCGTTCCCTTTGCCGGTCGCGCCGTGGGCGTAGGCATCAGCACCGACTTCGCGGGCCACTTGTAGGCAAGCCTTGCTGATCAGCGGCCGGGCGATGCTCGTCCCGAGAAGGTAAACCCCCTCATACTTGGCCTGCCACTGAAGGACCGGGAAGGCAAAGTCGCGGCACAGCTCCTCCTGGGCATCGACGATGCGGGCCGATTTGGCCCCGCAGTCCTTGGCCTTCTTCAAGATTGCCTGCCGGTCTTCGCACGGCTGCCCCAGATCGACGTAGACGGCGTGGACGTCGTATCCCTCTTCGATGAGCCAGCCGAGGATGACCGACGTATCGAGACCGCCCGAGTAGGCCAGAACGCAGCTAGGCATGAAATGGCGCTCGCACGAAAAAGTAGAACGGAATTCATTCCGTTCGTGGGATGTTCAAATCAAACCGTGGCACCCGCATGGAACGGATTGAAATCCGTTCTACCTTGCGGAAGCGGGCATTTTCCCCGGCCCTCGCCGGCTTGAGAAGGGGTAGGTACGATTGGGGCATGGACCGAAATCAGCTTGAATCGCTCGCGCGGCAACTCACCTCAGGGCAGCTCCCGTTGGCCGCGTTTCTCGATGCGGTTTGCCAGGGAGGGACTGCCGAGCTTGAGGACACAACCCTCGACCTCGATCGCGCTCGCCGCTGTGGTTTTCCCGAAGTCGTTTTCGGGGAAAACAAGAGCGCCGAGTCGCTGCTACGGATTGTAGAGCGGCTGGTGGCCGAACAGGTTCGCGTCTTCGTCACCCGCGTCTCTGCCGACAAGGCGGAGATTCTCTGCGGCAAATTCCCCGCGGCAACCTATAACCCCGTCGCCCGCACCTTCCGCCTCGACCGTAGGACAGGTTTCCAACCTGTCCCGAATGAAAACAAAACCGGCCGTGTCGCCGTCGTCACCGCCGGCACCAGCGACCTCCCGGTGGCCGAGGAAGCCCGCGAAACGCTCGACTGGATGGGGGTCGAGACCGTTCTCGTCACCGACGTTGGCGTCGCCGGCCCGCAGCGCCTTTTGGCCAAGCTACCTTTGATCGTGGGGAGCGACGCGGTGGTCGTCGTCGCCGGCATGGAGGCGGCACTCCCCAGCGTCGTCGGCGGGCACGTCTCCTGTCCGGTGATCGGCGTCCCCACAAGCGTCGGCTACGGCGCCAGCTTCGGCGGCGTCGCGGCACTGCTGGGAATGCTCAATAGCTGTGCGGCAAACGTGACGGTCGTGAACATCGACGCGGGTTTCAAGGGCGGTTACATTGCCGGGCTAATTGCACATGGCAAAAACAA